>NZ_DASVSO010000088.1:0-4706 GCF_036388035.1 Archangium sp. | reverse complement strand
TGCCCAAGCTGCCAGGGGCCGGGCAGGCGGCGGTGATTGCCGAGGCCCAGCTTGGCATCCGCTACTCGGCAGGGGCCCTGGCGGAGGTGGAGTCGGTCGCCCTGGGGGCCGAGGGCGTCACCCTCGTGCTCGCCCCTATGGCGGTGGCCATGGTGGCGCGAGGACACGGGGGCGGGCAGGCCCCGCCGCCCTCCGGAGGCCCGGGTCAATGGGTGCAGGTGGAGGAGTCCATGTCCGAGAGCGCCCGGGACTACCAGGCGCAGGTGACGGGAGCCCCCACGGGCTATGCCTACCGCGTCAAGGTGGGGGGCGAGAAGGTGGACTTCGACGGCTTCGACCAGGGCGTCCTGCTCGAGGCCAAGGGCACTGGGTACGCGCAGTGGATTGATAAGAAGCTGGACTTCCTCAAGATTTTCGAGGGCCGTGAGCAGTTGCTCGAGCAGGCGACGCGCCAGTTCAGCGCCGCCCGGGGAACGCCCATCCGGTGGATCGTGGCGGAGGAGAAACTCGCGGGTGCGCTCAAGAAGATGTTCGTGGACGCCGAACTCCCGATTGAAGTCGTCCATATTTCCCCGGCGTCGTGAGGAGGAGACGTTCGATGAAAGAGACCTACTACGCCGGGGCCTACTGGCTGGCCCGGTCCGAATCCGCGGAGGCTTGCGCACACCGGGCGGAGCGCTTCTTCCAGCTCCTGGGGCGATGCGACCCGGCCTGGAACCGCTGGCATCAGACGGCTGGCTCCTTCGAGGAAGCACGCAAACGCCAGCTCGACACGGACGCCGCGAGTTTCCAGAAGCTGTTCAGCCAGAAGAAGCATCGGATCTTGGATGGCTTTTTGGTCTGCCTGTGGGCGGGTGACGATCCGCGAGAGTTGTCTGGCGTTGATGTGTCTTGTGGTTCGTCCTCCCTCCAGCCCGCATCGAGTTGCATCCTTCGCCCCTTTGATGAGGGCCCCATCGGGGAGCGGGTGCTGACCGCTCCCGTCATGGCCGAGGTGTTGCGCGCCATGGCCCTGGCCTGGGAGCCGGAGTTGGGCGTGGTGACGTCTCATGCGCACCGGGACATGGTGGTGAAGGGGTTTCCATACGTGGGAACCTTCGTGGGGTGGGTGATGTACTTCTCGCGACAGCGAGGCGCCGTGCCCCCACTGCCGGCCCCCGTGCGTGTGGAGCCCGTGGAGGACAAGGGGACGCTCGTTATCCTCACCCCCGAGCGGTTCACCGCCTCCAACCCGGAGCACGTCGCGCTGGCCGCCCGCGTCCACGAACTGCTGAACGAGGCGGGGTTGCTGGCGCGATTGCGGCCCTTCGCTCCAGGGTGACGGAGGGGGCTCCGGACCGTCCGGCTCAGGGGAAGGTCACACCGCGCACGGTGAGGGTCCGCGCTCCTCCCGCTTCTCCCAGCACGAGCCGGAAGGTGCCCCGGGCCTGTGCCTTCGTGGCCTCCGCCTCCACGAAGAGCCAGCGCGTTTTTCCCGGAGCGAGGGGCTCGCGCGGCCAGACACCCAGCACGCGCGGCCGCGCGCCCTCCGTGCTCACCAGCTCCGCCTTCTCGTCCACCGTCCAGGGCTGGGAGCCCGTGTTCTCCACCTCCAGCTCCACCGCCAGCCGCCCGCCGGCGCGGTAGCTGTAGGTTTTCCACACCTGGAGGGGTTCATCCGGACGCGGAGGGGCGTCCTCCTCCAGTTTCCGCGCCTCGATGCCCTGGCCCTGACCCACCAGTCCAGCGTCGAACAGGCCCGTGAGGCCCTCGGGGCGCGGCCCGTCCACTCGGGGACGCGCCGTCAATTCCGCCTCGCACCGCTCGGCGCGCTCGCGCTCGCGCCTCGCTTCCCGCCAGAGGGAGTCGCCGGAACTCGGGCGACGGTTTACCCGCACCTGCGCCTCGGCCCGCGTGGAGCGCACCAGCCGGAAGGTGACGCTCCCCGGCGCCGCGCCATCCGCGAAGCGCACCGTCAGCCACAACGGCTTGTCCGGCATCGGCTCACCCGAGAGCAGCAGGGTCACCATGCCCCGGGCCTCGTTCTTCGCCACCGTCACCACGCGCTCGTCCTCCACCTCCACCGAGCCCGGCTGCAGCGGCGCGTTGAACACCAGGGTGGTGGGCTGGTCGGGGCCCAGGCCCACCTCGTGCACCTGCCCAGCGGTGTCCGCGGTCAGCTCCAGGTGGCGCGCGGTTCCCGTGTCCTCGGCGGCCGGCTGAACGAGGGCGGGAGTCGTGGCGAGGAGCGCGAGCAGCACGGGCGCGGCGGGGAGCGGGGCGAACATGGGGGAGAACCTCCGGAGTGGACAGCGTAGCAGGGACCTCCCACGTTGGCCCCTCCTTCGTTCGCCCGTCTCCTGGCCGCCCACGCCCTATTCGAATTGCTCCACGGGCTTGAGGGACACGACACCGTTGATCCGCGCGGTGTCCGACTTGCCGTCATCCCGCCGGAACACCCCCCGCTTGTCGTCCTTCAGCGCGTCGTAGAGCTCCAGGCACACGGGGTAGATGTGCCCCTCGGGCGTGTAGGCCTGCGTGAAGCGGCCGTACACGCGCGACCCGACGAAGAGCACCCCAGAGAACACCGTGCCATCCGGCAACTTGCCCCAATCCCTCCCCCGCAGGTTCAACGTCGCCCCCGGGCCCGAGCGCACGGGGAACTCGTCACGGGGATGCTTCATCCCGGGGTAGGCGATGCTTTCAAGCTTGTCCATGGGCAGGCCCAGCGCCTTCATGGTCTCCACGGAACCGGGCGGGCACTCGGCGGGGGGAGGCGGGGGCCGTACCTGGGCGGTGGGGCCGGTGCACCCGCTGGCGAGGGTGCAGGTGAGCATCAGTCCGCCCACCGTGCCAGCCGGGCTGCCCGTCTGCTTCGAGGGCGACGTGCGCTGGGGGGAAGCGGAGGCCTTGGGGGGAGTCTTCACGCGCGTGTCCTGGGCGGGCGTCGCACGGGCGACGGGCGTGGGGGTTGTCGCCGCTTCTGGCGCCGCGCCGCCGTCACCTTCGGGCCGCCGCCACGGAGGCGCCACTTCCTGGCCGACGGGCTCCAGGGCAACGGGGTGGTACTCCGGCGGTAGGTTGGCTCGGGGGGTCCCCACCCGTAGGGAGAGGGTCGAGGAGGCGCGTGGCGCCGGCCGCACGGCGAGCCACACGCCCACGCCCAGGGCCAGCGTCAGCGTCAGAACCACGGCGGCGGCGCGCGGCTTCCAGCGCGAGCGCACGGGGACGGAGGCGGCCGGAGGTGCGGCATGCTCCTCCACTTGTGCGGCGGACGCCGCCTTCGCCTCCTCGGGCGGGGCTGACTCCGCGCCCTGGGTGGAGGCCTCGTCCGGGGGAAGGGGCCTGCCGCGCAGGGGCCGCCACTGGTAGGAGGCCAGCCGCTCGTAGAGTCGCAGCAACTCCTCGCTCCGCATCCACAGCCCCTGGCGCACGGTGGTGGCGTGCTGGGGCTCCCATGCCTCGCACAGCGGCACCCGCCACGCCGCGTCCGCCTCCTTCATCGCCGCCGCCAGCGCCGCTTCCAGCGCCGCCGCGTCCGCGTACCTCTCCTCGGGTTTCTTGCGCAGCAGGCGCTGGCACACCTCGCTCAATGCCCTCGGCACCCGGGGGTTGAGCGCGTGCGGGGCCGGCGGCTCCTCCTCCAGAATGGCCCGCACCAGCTCGCCCTCCTGCCCCTGGAAGGGCAGCCGGCCCGTCAGCAATTGGTAGAACTCCACGCCCAGTGCCCACAGGTCGTCGCCCGGACTGGCGTGCGACTCCTCCTCGCCGCGCCATGCGCGCCACACCCGGGGGCTGAGGTAGGGCCAGGTGCCGGGAGGAAACGGCCCCGTCACCGTGGGTGCGCCCTCGTAGGTGGCCACCCCGAAGTCCACCAGCACCAGCCGACCCTCGCCGCACACCAGCAGGTTGGCCCCCTTCACGTCCCGGTGCACCACTCCGGCCGCGTGCACCACCCCCAGCAGCCGCGCGGCCTGGCGCACCAGCTGCGCCACCTGGAGCGCGTGGGGGTTGTGTACCCGGACCCACTCGTCCAGTGGCCTGCCTCGCACGAAGGGCGTGACGAGGAAGAGGAAGAGGGGCTCATGGGCGGGCCACAGGCCATGTCCCTCCAGGGGCAGGCCACCGGCGCGCCACAGCTTCACCATGACGTCCAGCTCGCGCCAGGCCCAGTGCGCCGAGCGCGGCAGGAAGATGAACTTCACCGCGTACAGCCGGCCCTCGCGCCGGGCGCGGAACACGGTGCCCTGTCCCCCGGTGCCCAACCGCCTCTCCAGCCGGTAACCCGCCACCTCCAGACCCAGCCGGGGCAGGTGTTGCTCCGGTGAGTCATGTCGCAGGTGCCGCATCCGCGAGCGCCGCGACACCCCCTGCCACTCCTGCTCCTCCGTGTGCCCACCGGTCCCGGCCTCGCTCATGTGCACCACCTCCGAGGTGGGGCAGCGTAACAGAACCCTCCGACGTCCGAGGGCTGTCCGCGCAGCCGCGGCTCACCCGGAGCGGATGGTGTCAGCCGCCAGCGGGGCGGGGGGCCGCGGCGCGGGCGAGCCGGTCGCGCACGGCGATGCCCAGGCCCTGGGCGCGCGGGAGGCAGGCCACCAGCACATCGTGGCCTCGCTGGTCCGCCTCGCGCAGCCGCAGGTAGAGGACGCGCGCCGCGCCGGCCGGGTCCTCGGGGACGTCATAGCGGGGCACGCCCGGGGGCAGCGTGAGGCTCGGAGGGCCCA
>NZ_DASVSO010000087.1:0-3947 GCF_036388035.1 Archangium sp. | reverse complement strand
ACAGCGCGAGGTACCCACGAAGCGCGACCTCGTCCGTCCGCATCGCGCGTGGCAGCCGCCGCGCCATGAGCGGCTCCAACAGGGCCACCGCTCGCGCGTACTCCGCGCGATGGATGTGGCAGACCCCCACGGCCGCGAGCGCCGCCGTGCGTCGCGTCCCGGGTGCTCTCCGGGCCAACTTCCGCAACACCTCCTCCGCCCGCTGGGGCTCCCCCGTGTGCATCAGGTGCAACGCCTGACCGAACGCCTGGAACCAACGGGACCATCGCCAATCCGCCAGCAGCATCAGCACGAAGGCGGTGCCCAGAAGCAGCGAGCAGCGGCCGACCCACACGTTGACGTCTGGATTTCGCAAAGCGGACAGCAACCACTGCATGGCGGGGACCCCATATGACGGCGCAGGTTCGGTTCCCCACACTACCGCGAAAGTCACCCCGGGTCACGCACCTCGCTCGACTCCACCAGCGACTCCACCCCGCATACCCGGGCTAATGTCGTCCCAACTCCCTGGACCAGTCCCACAACGGCCCGCTCACCGCGTATTTGTAGGCGCTGGAGAACGACTCGAACTTCTCTGGCGGAAGCGCCTGGAGACGCTCGCGCAGGAAGGCCGGATCCCCGAGCACCTCGCGGTGCTTCAGGTCCGTGTCCATCTCCACCACCGCGGGCATCACCCGGAGCACCGCCTCCAGGCACTCCTCTCGGGTCGCGCGAGCCATGCGCTCCACCATCAACGTCAGGTGCTCGCGGACCGAGGCGGGGCCTTTGGGGCACCAGGCCTCCAGCGTCTTGCGGTAGATATCGTCCAGGAGCTCTTCCAGCGTGTACTTCTGATCGACCCACCAGAACGCGTAGCGCGGGCCCTGGAGCACCTCCCAGAAGCGCAGTACCGCGGCGAGCCGGTTCGCCATGCGCTCCGCACTCCACGGCGGGGACGGAGACACGGCTTGGTAGAGCGCTCCCCAAGGCGTGCTCAGGCAGAAGGCCTCGAAGGCGCCCCTCATGCGCTGGCGCTCCTCCTTCGGAACGCCTTCATTCAAGACCGTGAAGACTTCGATGAACAGGTGCACGCGCCAGCGCGGGGGGCCCCAATCGAAATTGGCCGCCGCGTGCACCACCAACGCTTCACCGGGCGGCACCTGGCGCATCCGCCGGGGCTGGGGAAAGACACCGGTCTTGAGGTACTCCCGGGCCCACCACTGGCCCTCGGCTCTCACCTCGCGGAGAATGGTAGCGTTGGAGCCGTGGAGCATCGCTGGAAACTCGAGCACCGGGGAGTGTTCAGAGGTCATGGCCTTTGGCCCTACTACAGCGGACAGGTGGGTCTCAAGCGCGCTCCCGCCCGCTCAGCGGCAGTCCCCAGGCAGATAGACCTGGCCCTGGAAGCCCTTGGGACGTTCGCCCCCTTCATAAGCGGCCCGGATTGCCTGCTCGGCCAACTCCCCGCGTTGTTCCAATTCCTCCCGGGGCAACGCCTCTTCCTTCTGAGCGGCCCGCTCCTTCCAGGAGACCTGAGGCTGCTTGCGCCTGTAGTTCCAGCGGTACAGCGTCACTCCGGGCTCCGGTGTGCGCCAGGACAACTGCCAGAGCGCTCCCCCGTCCTCGAATTCGAGGAAGAGCGACCCCTCGAAGCCCGTGCCTACCGCGAGCTTCTTGTCAGGGTCGACAGCCTCATTGAGCGCCGCCAGGTAGCGCACCGCTTGTTCCCGTCCTTCCCTTCGCGACTCCTCATTGTCGGGCTTGATTTCGAACAGCACGCGGGCGTCGATATCGGTGATGTCCGGGCGCAAGAGCCTCACGAGTTCCGGAAGACGCTCGGGGTCCCCCAAGTTCCCCTCCTCCACGATGGTGGAGAGGGGGGTGGGGTCGAGGAAGACGCGGTGAGAGGGATGCCGCACGAGGTACTCCCTGCCAATGGCAACATGTGCGGCCTTGCCAAGAAAAGCGCCCCAGGGCTCCCTGGAGTCCGGCGGACGGCCAGGGAGCTTGAAGGAGGGCGGCTCCGCCTGGGCACCGAGGGCCGCCACGAACACCAGGAGAAGACCCGCCAGCCCCCAAGTGCTCCTCGCCCTGCTTCCACGCGCATTCCTGTCCAACATGCTCCTCCCGGTAGGGGTGTAACGTTGGGGAGGAAGACATGACGGGCTGACATGCTGATGACGTGAGCGCGCCTGAGCAGGAGCAGTGCTCGTAGGGAGCCTCGCGGACAAATGGCTCAAGGAAGAGGAGCAGGCGGCGTGCGCATCACCCGGACGTGTCGTCCTCGGGTGCCGGCGTGAGCGTATCCCTCGCGCTCAGGCCGGGGGGGTCCGCGGCGTGGGCTCCACGCCCAGCACCCGCGTCAGCTTGGGCCGCACGCCGAAGGCCCCCAGCAACGCCTCCAGCTTCGCGCGCGCCGGCCGGTTCTCCTTGTGCACCCGCCGGCCCAGGATCAGCTCGTTCTTCAGCGAGTGCTCCCAGCCCGTCAGCTCCGTCACCGTCACCTGGTAGCCGAAGGCCTCCAGCGTCAGCGCGCGGATGACGTTGGTGAGGTGGCTGCCGAACTCGCGCCGGTGCCAGGGGTGCTGGTAGAGCATCACCAGCGTGGGGTCCACCCCCTGCCGGGACTCCTTGAGCTGCGTGGCCACCTCGGCCTGGCAGCACGGCACCACCGCCACGTGGTCCGCCCCCTTCTGGATGGCCACCGCCAGCGCGTCGTCCGTCGCCGTGTCGCACGCGTGCAGCGCGGTGAGCAGGTGGAGGCGCTCGGGCCACTGCGCCTGCTCCAGGTGCGCCGTCTGGAACTCCATCCGCGAGAAGCCCAGGCGCTCAGCGCGCTCCCTGGCGCGCTGCGTCAACTCCGGCCGCCCCTCGATGTTCAGCAGGGTGCCCGCCTCGGCGTCCTTGAGGAACACCTCGTAGAGGATGAAGCCCAGGTAGGCGTTGCCGCTGCCCGCGTCCACCACCACGGGCGCGCCGTGGCGCTCCTGCAGCTCGTCCATGGCGGGCCGCAGCAGGCCCACCAGGTGGTTGACCTGCTTGAGCTTACGCAGGGCGTCCGCGTTGAGGTTGCCCTCGCGCGTGAGCAGGTGCAGCTCGCGCAGCAGCGCCGGGGACTGCTCCGGCAGCAACTCCCGCCGCACCTGCTTTCCTTTGACCTGCCGCCTCAGACGGACACCACCTCGGAGACCTCGGGGATGAGCTCGCGCAGGCGCGACTCGATTCCCATCTTCAAGGTCGCCGTGGAAGAGGGGCAGCCGCTGCACGCGCCCTTCATGTGCAGGTAGACGATGCCTTCCTCGAAGCGGTCCAGGGTGATGTCGCCGCCGTCCTGCGCCACCGCCGGACGGATCTCCGCGTCCAGGATGTCCTGGATGCGCGCCTCCACCGAGCCCCCAACGCCCGCCGCCGCGCGCGTGGCCGCCAGGGCCTCCTCGTTCACGGCCGGCAGGCCCGCGCCCAGGTGCTCGTCCAGCGTGGCCATCACCGCGTCGTTCAGCTCGTCCCACTCACCCTCGTCGCCCTTGCTGACGGTGACGAAGTTGCTGCCCACCATCACCGCCATCACGCCCTTGATGCCCATGAGCTTGACGGCCAGGGGGGACTTCTCCTCCGCGGCCTGCTTGCTCGTGATGTTCACCGCGCCGGACGCCAACAGCCGCCGGTCCACCACGTACTTCAGCGTGCTGGGGTTGGGCGTCCACTCGAGCTGGATGTTCACCGACATTCGAAATCTCTCCTGTGCCCCTTCCTCTAAGCCGCCCGCCCGCCCCTGGCAACCCGGAGCCGTGGGAAAGCGCGCCCCCACGAAATGCTCTATCTGACAATCAGATTTTTACCTGACTTTACTGTTTGCCTGTCGGAGCATGATAAGCTGAGAGAACGGCTGGACACCCAGCCAGGGGAGATGTCCCATGGAAAGCCCAAGCCTGGTGATGCAGAGGACCCCCCTCACGGCAGCGCAGCCG
>NZ_DASVSO010000086.1:0-10277 GCF_036388035.1 Archangium sp. | reverse complement strand
GGGCGAGCGCGGCGGCGCCGCTGCCCTCGAAGGCGTGCTCGCGGTAGAGGGCGTAGTAGAGGGTGGCGCAGAAGCTGAACTGGTCGGCGCGGGCGGTGACGGCCTCCTGGCGGTACTGCTCCGGGGCCATGTAGCCCGGGGTGCCCATGATGTGGCCGGCGCGCGTCACCGGCGTCTCGCGCGGTTGGGTGCCCGGGCTGGTGGGGCCCGAGAGGGTGCCGTCCAGGGAGAGGGGCTCGGCGCGGAGGATGGCGGCCAGGTCCACCGGGGTGGGGGTGCCGGGGGTGCTGGCGCCCTGCTCGCACGCGAGGCCGAAGTCGTAGACGAGCACGCGCCCGTCCTTGCCCACCAGCACGTTGTCCGGCTTGAAGTCGCGGTGCACGAGCCCCACGGCGTGGGCGGCGGCCAGTCCCCGGCCCGCCAGGGTGAGCACGTCCACCACCTCCTGCGAGCGCCGCGGCTGCGCCTTGAGCCACTGGCGCAGGGTGCAGCCCTCCACCAGCTCCAGGGCGATGAACACCCGCGTGCCGTAGTCGCCGATGTCGTAGACGGGCAGCACGTGGGGGTGGGAGAGGCGGGCCATGGCGCGCGCCTCGCTCAGCAGACGCGCGTGGGCCTCGCCCGGCTCCAGCCCCTCGCCGCCCGGCAGCAGCAGCTTGATGGCCACCTTGCGGTTGAGCTGGGGATCGAACGCCGCGTACACCTCGCCCATGCCGCCGGCGCCCAGCCGCTCCAGCACGAGGTAGCGCCCCACCGAGGTGCCGCGGGGCAGCGCCTCGGGCGTCTCGCTGGGCAGGGGCGGGGGCTCGCCGACGACACGGGTGGGCTCGGCCTCGGGGTCCACCATCAGCGCGTGGGCGCGCAGCAGCTCGCGCTCCAGCGCGTCCGACACGCACCGGGCGCAACCCGGACAATCCTCCGGGTGCGGTGGACCCTCCGTCTCCGGTAGGGCCGCGGGCTGCTGCGGCTTCAGGCTCTCCACTTCCGTCCCCCTGACGAAGTCAGGCCCTCTCCGACCAATCCCAGTAGAATATTACAGTCCGGAAAACTCCGGAAGGCGGTCAGGGCGGGTTCCACTGGGGCCGGGCCTTCTACACCGCACCGCATCATGACCTGAAGAGACATCTGTGTCTTGCAGCCGGCCGGGCGAGCCCCTGGCTGGATGCGAGGGCGGAGGAAGCCGCGCGGGCCCCTACTTTAACGAGAGGCCGAGCGGCACGCCGTGGAGTGGGCGGCGCCCG
The DNA here is from genome assembly GCF_036388035.1 of Archangium sp. Classification (GTDB taxonomy): domain Bacteria; phylum Myxococcota; class Myxococcia; order Myxococcales; family Myxococcaceae; genus Archangium. The sequence goes on along the minus strand of NZ_DASVSO010000086.1, from coordinate 9,036 downwards.
GAGCCATCGGGAGGAAGTGGGCATGGCGGAGCGCGCGGTGGAGCAGGAGCAGCCGGGAGGGTGGCGGTTCCTGCTCCGGGCGCTGGGCCACCGCAACTACCGCCTCTTCTTCGCGGGGCAGAGCGTGTCGCTGGTGGGCACGTGGCTGACGCGGGTGGCGACGGCGTGGCTGGTGTACCGGCTGAGCGGCTCGGCGTTGCTGCTGGGGGTGGTGGGCTTCTGCGGGCAGATACCGGCCTTCCTGCTGGCGCCCTTCGCGGGGGTGCTGGTGGACCGGTGGAACCGGCACCGGGTGCTGGTGGTGACGCAGGTGCTGGCCATGCTGCAGTCCTTCGTGCTGGCGGCGCTGGCGCTCACGGGCGTCATCGCCGTGTGGCACGTGGCGGTGCTCAGCGGGGTGCAGGGGCTCATCAACGCCTTCGACATGCCGACGCGGCAGGCCTTCGTGGTGGAGATGGTGGAGGACCGGGCGGACCTGCCCAACGCCATTGCCCTCAACTCCACCATGTTCAACGCGGCGCGGCTGCTGGGCCCCTCGGTGGCCGGAGGGCTGATTGCCTGGGTGGGGGAGGGGGGCTGCTTCCTCCTGGACGGCTTCAGCTACCTGGCCGTCATCGCCTCGCTGCTGGCGATGCGGATGGTGCGCAGGCCGCGGGAGCACGCGCCCCAGCACCTGCTGACGGAGTTGAAGGAGGGCTTCGCGTACGCGTTCCACTTCGGGCCCATCCGCGCGCTGCTGCTGCTGCTGGCGGTGGTGAGCCTGATGGGGATGCCGTACACGGTGCTGATGCCGGTGATGGCCTCGGAGGAGCTGAAGGGCGGGCCGAACACGCTGGGCTTCCTGATGGCGGCGTCGGGGCTGGGGGCGCTGCTGGGCGCGGGGTTCCTGGCCTCGAGGCGGACGGTGCGAGGCTTTGGCCGGGTCATCGTGCTGACGGCGGCGCTGTTCGGCGCGGGGCTGGTGGGGTTCGCGCTGTCGAGGCAGGTGGTGCCGTCGCTGCTGATGATGGTGGTGACGGGCTTCGGGATGATGGTGGCGACAGCGGCGAGCAACACGCTCTTGCAGACCATCGTCGAGGAGCGGATGCGGGGCAGGCTGATGAGCTTCTACCTGATGGCCTTCGTGGGGACGGCGCCCTTCGGGAGCCTGCTGGCGGGGGCGCTGGCGGCGCGCATCGGGGCGCCGGCGACGATCGCCATGGGCGGCGGGGTGTGCCTGGTGACGGCCGCGTGGTTCTACGTGAAGCTGCCGAAGTTGCGGGAGCGGACGCGTCCCATCTACGAGCGGCTGGGCATCCTCCCCGAGGTGGCCTCGGGGATGCGCGAGGCCACGAGGCGGATGGAGCCGGCGGAGGACTGAGGATGATAGGACCCGCGCGCTCAGGGCAGGGCGGCGTCCGTCGCGCAGCGCTCGGCCCCATCCGGGGTCAGCACGCGCATGCGGACGGCCTCGCCCGAGGGTCTCGGGATGCTCAGCGTGAGCAGCACGTCCTCGCCCGCGGCGGTCGCTGGCGGCGTCAGGCGGGGCCCCTGCTCGCCCCCGGCCGAGGTCCAAATCACGATCGGGTGCGCGGTGCCGGCCCAGGCATCCTGCGTCCGGTTGCCGGCGCGCACGAGCAGCCGGGCACCGCCCTCCGGAGCCCGCGTGCTGGAGAGGACCTGGAGCTCACACGGCCCACCGCGCAGGCTCCGCTCCTGCTGGGCCCACGCGTCGGGCGTGGTGACGAGCAGCTCGCCCTCGGCGCTCGCGAAGACGCGGCCCTCCTCGTCCTCCACCCGGAGCGCGAGCCGCGCCTTTCCGGCCGGGAGCTTCACCGGCACGTCCACCGAGCGCGCCTCCACCTGCGAGGGCACGAGCAGCGGCGGCGCGAGGTAGAGCGGCGCACGGAAGCTCCGCCCCTCGGCCTCCACGATGACCGTGAGCCGGCGCACCTCCTGCTCGTACACCGCCACATTCCCCTTCGGCGCGAGCTCGACGCGGACGGGCAGCGGCTGGTCCACGCTCAACGCGGGTCCGGTGGCCACGTTGGCCACCACGTTCTCCGGCGTGAAGGGCAGGGGTGCTCCCGGCGTGTTGAACCGCCAGACCTCGATGCCAGGGAACGTCGTGGCGAGACGCGCTCCCGCGCGCCCCAGCACCTCGCGGTAGCGAGCCTGCGCGGCGAGCGGCAGGTAGTTCGGGTAGAGCACCGCGTACTCGAGCCCCGCCCAGCGCAGCGCCTCCAGCTTGGGCAGCGCGGCGCCCGTCACCATGTTCGGGTGCAGCACCCAGGTACACGCGGGCAGCATGAAGCCGCTCTCCGCATCCACCGTGGGCCGGCCGTGGATGATGGAGAAGAACATGCGGTAGCGCTCGAGCCCCTCGATGACGGGCAGCTCCACCACCGCGCCCTTCCCCGGCTGGCTCGCGAGCCACGCATACACGGGCGGTGCCTGGGGGAAGGTGATCATCCCGCGCAGCGGCAGGGGGACGCAGTGGAGCTCATACAGGACGAGCCCCAGCGCGAGCGCACCGAGCACTCCCTGGACGGTGCGCGAGCGGAGCGGTTGCAGGAGCGCGGACAGGCCAATGCCCGCGAGCACCGCGACGGCCAGGGACGTGGCGAAGTGGAAGCGCGCGGGCGTGCGCACCGTGCTGTAGCCGGGCAGCTTCATCACCCAGGCCCAGAGGCCGGGGCCGAGGCTCCGCCCGTGCCAGTACACCTCCGGGCCGAGCGACGCGAAGAAGTAGAACACCGCCACGCTGGCGAAGAGCCACGCCGCGCGCTGCGTCTCGCCAGCGCCCAGCCGACCTCCGCCCAGCGCCGCCGCGAGCAACAGCAGCGCCGCCGCCACGGCCAGCCCCCGCTGCTCCAGCCCCTGCCAGACGAGGAGGAGCGTACCGAGGCCCATGACGACGGACAGCACGAGCGCCCGCGTCCGGTGCTCCCTCCGCGACAGCTCGGGAAGGAGGAGCCCCGCGAGCGCGAGCACGAGCACGGACCACCCGAGGAACGTCAGGCTCTCGCGGCCCATGAGGTGCGAGGACCCGGGCCCATACAGCCTGCTGAACGCCGGCGCGGCCCCGAGCTGCTCCACGCGCCCCGAGTAGAGCTGGATCTCCCCGACGGCCCGCTGGATGTCGTACAGCTTCGCCTGCAGGAGGTAGGGCGCGTAGATGGGGACGAGCATCACCCCACCGAGCGCCACCGCGCCCACCGTGTACGCCCCGCCGCGTGCGCGCTGACCCTCGGGCAGGCTCGCGAGCACGTACAGCCCGAAGGCGAGCGAGAGCGCCACCGAGTAGATGCCCAGGTTCACCGTGGCGCTGAAGGTGACGAACGTGAGCACGGCGACGAGCAGGGCCCGCCCGGGCGACGGCCCCTCGCGCAGCCACAGCAGGGCACAGGCCAGGTACAGCCACCACTGCATCTGCAGCACGTTCCAGTGGTCGAGCTGGTGGACGCGCCAGAGACAGAAGGCCGCCGCGGCGCCGGCCACGAGCCCCGCGGCGGAGTGCCGGGTGAGCCCGCGCACGAGCAGGAAGGCGGCATGCCCCGTGAGGACGAAGCTCAGCAACGTGCCCAGGTTGACGAGCGTGAGCCGGTCCTGGGTGAAGGGCAGGAAGGGCAGGGCGCTGTAGAGGAACCCGAGCGAGATGTCCGTCGTGGTGAAGACGTTCGGGTGGGGGAAGAAGAAGTTGAGGTCGAAGAGGCGTCGCTGGCCGGAGAGCCACGCGAGCTGGTGGTCCAGCATGCGCGCGCAGAGCAGCGGATCATCCACCCCCACGTCCACGGTGTGCGTGGACAGCTTTCCGGCGAGCGGCCAGGTCATGACCACCGAGAGCGCGGCGAACAGCAACAACACCGCGCCTTCTCGCGCGAGGCTCCCACCGGGGCCCTGGCGCGCTCCGGGAGGGGGCGCGGAGGGGGCACCCGGCGGGGGGGTCACGCCTTCGGCTTGTGACATGCGAGCAGGAATTCCGCCGTGGGCGTCTCATCCTTCGCCAGGGCGAGGGCGGTGCGGACCAGCGCATACGCCGGCAGCACCGTCCACTTCCTCAGCTCGGACGAGAGGGACCAGCGGCCGGTGAGCTTCTTGTTGAGCCACCCGAGGGTGGAGGGCAGGAGGAAGGCCTCGAAGGCGCGCGTGGACGCGGTGCTGCCAATGGGCTCCACGGCGTCCACGACGAAGCCGGCCTGCTCGAAGTGGCGGCGCCAGCCGTCCGCGTCCTCGAGGTGGCGGTGCTTGAAGACGCTGTTGATGCTCTCCTGGAGCGCCTCGGAGAGCGGGGTGAGCCCGAGCTTCTCCAGCGTCTGGGCGGACGTCATGTAGCGCGCCCAGTCCTTGTTGGGCAGGAAGGTGTAGAAGGGCGCGCCGGGCTTGAGCGAGCGGTGGATGTTGCGCAGCGCGGCGCCCAGGTCCGGGATGTGCTCGAGCGAGCAGTTGGCGAGGCAGGAGGCGAAGAAGCCGTCCGGCAGCTTCGCCCGGGTGATGTCCGCGAGGACGATCTGCTCATACGCGCGGCTGGCCTGGGCGCGCCGGGCCTCCCGGCTGTCGATGTCGATGCCCCACACCTCGGCGTTCTGGAACGCGAGCTTGGCGAAGAGCCCGTCGCCACAGCCCACGTCGAGGATGGGGCTGGGGCAGTCGAGCCCGCGGGTGCGCGAGAGCCGGACACACTCCTTGATGGAGAGCGCGGTGGGGGCGTAGGGGAAGTACTCGCGGAAGTCGTCGAGGGTGATTTCGTTGCTCATGGCTCAGGCGGCGTGCGGCTTCTCGGCCTCGGCGACGAGCACCCAGCCGAACGAGATGACCTTCACCGACACGCGGGTGGCACCACAGTCCTCGAGGATGCGCCGCAGCCGGTCGGGGTTGAACTTGGTGGGGTGGAGGTTCTTGCGGCTGAAGCCCTGCACCCGGGCGATGGCCTCGAGCACGGTGGCCTCCAGCACCTTGAGGGACAGGGACTGGTAGTTGGGCGTGGTGAAGAAGAGCCGGCCCCCCGGCTTCATCACCCGGAGGATTTCCCGCACGAAGCGCTCGGGCTCGAGCACGTGCTCGATGACGTCCATGCTCGCCACGAGATCAAAGCTGTTGTCCCGGTAGGGCAGGGGCTTGTCGGCCTCCATGACGTCCGCCCGGGCGAGCCGGCCACCGTGAATCCGCTGGGCGAGCTCGACGGCGCGCGCGTCGATGTCGCAGATGGTCCAGCGCTTGTCGGAGGGCGGGAGGAGCTCCAGCTCGAAGAAGGGCCCGGAGCCCACGTTGAGCAGCTCGGGGCCTGGCGCTTGGCGCACCGCCCGCGCGAACGCGTCCGTGAGGGGCCCATGGTACAGGCGCCAGGGGTAGCGCAGCTTCAAGCGGTGATTGGAGAAGTAGTCGACGGCTTCGGCCACGAGCGGCTCCCGGACGGCGCGGCGAGTCATAGGCCAGGGTCCCGAGGTTCGCAACGATGCCGAGTGGCGGCGAGGAGGTGCGTATCGTCGGCGGGGACCCCATGGGCTCTTGTCGGATCACATCTGGACCCAATCCGAAGCGGATGGAAGGCTGACACGGCACTGACACGTCAGGAACGTGTCAGGCGCCGCGCCCACCTGCTCGAGCGCGACGCTCCCCTCTCTGAGACGCTCCAGACCGCGCCCGGCATGGGCCTTGCTCCTGTGCTTTGCCGCTGTTGGCTGATGCACAGCCTCGGCACGGTCCTCTCCTCAGCGAGCTGAGGGGCCGGCTCCACCCCCTGAAAGGAATCTCAGATGAACAGCACGTCGATCCGCGCCCTCGCCACCGCCGCACTCGCGGCCTGCATCCTGGCCCCGAGCCTGGCGTTTGCCCAGAGAACCACCGAGACCATCGACCCGGTGTGGCAACGCTCCAACGAGCGCCAGGGGTACCACTGGTGGAAGACCGCCACGGATGGCACCCCCGACGTGACCTATTACGGCGCGGAGAAGGGCGTCTGGACCTGGGAAACGCCGGACTCCTCGACGTGGGCGCGCCAGGACGCGAAGCTGAACGTCTCGTGGTTCTACACGGTGGAGGGCGCCAGCACGGCCAACTCCTGGTTCCGCACCACGCTGCCCGTGAAGCCGGGCAAGAAGCTCGCCGCCCTCACCCTGACCTCGGTGGACAAGCCGGGCCAGGGGATCGGCATCAACGATGGCATCTACGTCTTCGTCGATGGGAAGTTCAACGGCGCGTTCGCCTCGGTCTCCGCGAAGAAGGCCTCGAACGGGACCGTGGTCATGGACGGGCGCTTCCCCACCGATTGGCGGTGTGACGACCTGACGGCCCAGGTCAATGCCGTGGGTCCTAGCGCCCATGAGCTCGCTGTCGCATTCGAGGAGGACTTCGGCTGGGGCGGCCTGACCCGGCTGCGCGTCGTCGCCGAGTACGAGAACGCCGATGTGGACGGCGACGGGGTCACGGATGACAAGGACACCTGCCCCGCTACGCCGGCTGGAGAGGTCGTCAATGCGTCCGGCTGCTCGCTCGCCGACCTCTGCCCGTGCACCAAGGCCTGGAAGAACCACGGCGAGTACATCTCCTGCGTCACCAAGACCTCGCAGGAATTCATCAAGGCGAACCTGCTCACCAAGGAGAGCGGGGCGAGTCTGGTGAGCAAGGCCGCGAAGTCCACTTGCGGCAAGTAGAGGCTGCGAGCCACGTGTCTCGCTGAGGCAGCGCTCCAGGGGCTCAGGTACGGCCTGTCCCGGTTCGGCACGGGCAGCGGCCCCATCACTCGTTGGACGTGCTCGGCTCATGCCCATGAAAGCCAGGCGGTGATATTCGTGGAGCCTCGTCCTTCTCCGAAAGCACCACGCATGTCCGCTTCCTGTCCTCGTGGCCTTCTTTCCGTACTGATGTTCTCCACCGCGGTGCTCCTCGGGCTCGGGGGCACCCGCGCGTCAGCCGAAGCGCGTCCCGGGTATCTGACTGGCAAAGCCGTCGATGCCCAGGGACGACCGCTCGCGGGCGTTCGGATCCGCGTCTATGGACCGACCAACTCCGGGGCGGGCGTAGGCCAGTCCATCAGCGCGAAGACCGACGCGGCCGGGCGGTATGCCGTCCGGCTCCCGGAGGGCACCTTCAGCGTCCAGGATGCCATCCACGACGTGCGCTATGACGGGCAGCTCTACCGGCTGCCGCTCTATCTGGTCGGTGAGGACAAGACGGACTTCGACTCGGAGAACGGGGCCGAGGCGAACTTCGTGTTCAAGATCTCCGGGCTCATCAGCCAGGACAAGCGCCGGGACAGCGAGCTCTCCTACTTCGGCGGCTTCCTTCGCTGGGACGTGCGGGAATCGGTGGGAGGCGGCACCGCCGTCAGTGACCCGTCCAAGACCGTCGTCCTCCACCTCACGCCCGAGGGCCGGTTGATGGACGGAAGCGCCGGACAGCCGCTCAGCATCCAGCGACCCTTCACGTCCCGCAGCGCGGACCGCGTCCTCAAGGATCTTCCCCTCGGCGTCTATCGGGTGCGGGCGGTGCTGCGGAGCCGCGATGGAGCGGAGGAGCCGCTGCTCGTCTCACCCAAACCCATGTCGGGCGCGGGCGCGTACGAGGAGCGGCCGGCCCCCGCTCCCGAGGCCCGGCTGGTGTTCGCCCCGAAGGACGGTGACGCTCCCCTGATGACCCAGAACGGAGTCTACGGAGTGGATCTGGAACTCTCGCCCTCGGGAGGCAAGGGTCCGCGGGAGCAGCAACCACGAGCCTCGCCTCGGACGGGTGTCGCGGAGCCGAACGGGCAGGAGGTTCCAAGGGCCCCGTGGGACAACGCGAAGTTCAAGATTGGCGACCGGGTCGAGTACAATGAGCGATTGGACAAGTGGATTCCCGGAGTGATTACCGGGTACGCACCGGGCAGGTATTACAGGGTCCAGCTCGAGTGCGGGGACTGCGAAAAGCCGCAAATCCACGAGAACGACCTGCGGCTCGCGCCCAAGGCGAAGTGAGTGCCCCACCACATGTTTGCTGATGCGATCGGGGCCGAGTTCCGCCAGTTCCTGGAGCGGGAGCACGAGGGAAAGCCGGCGCGGGTGCTCCGGGCGGTGCGCGGCTATCGCACGCACCCGGCCAACCTCTGGGACGCGGTGACGAACCGCGAGCGACTTCCCCGCTGGTTCATGCCCATCGAGGGCGAGCTGAGGCTCGGCGGCCGCTACCAGCTCGAGGGTAACGCCGGTGGCTCCATCACGCGTTGCGAGCCGCCGGAGGCGCTGGACGTCACCTGGGAGTTCATGGGCGGCATGAGCTGGGTGACGGTGCGGCTGGAGCCCGAGGGCGAGGGGACGCGCCTGACGCTCGAGCACATCGTCCAGGCCTCCGACGTCGACGAGCATTGGAAACAGTATGGGCCGGGCGCGGCAGGCGTGGGCTGGGAGCTGAGCCTTCTGGGCCTGGGTCTGCACATCGCCTCGGGCGGCGAGACCGTGGAGTTGGAGGCGGTCGAGGGCTGGACAACCTCCGACGAAGGCAAGGCCTTCATGAGGGCCAGCGCCGAGGCGTGGGCGCGAGCGCACATCGCCGGGGGCGAAGAGCCCGCGACGGCCCGCGGCATGGCGGAGCGGACGGCCGCGTTCTACACAGGCGGCTGATGCAGGCGTTCGACGGGCCGCCTGGCACCTTGGAAGCGCTGCTCCACGAGGTGCGCTACGGTGGCCGACCTCATTACTCCTCAGGACACCATGCCGACCGACGACAAGAAGAGCACGACGAAGAAGCCCGCGAGCCCGCAGGCGAAGTCCGAGGCTTCCACGACGAAGCCCGCGGCCGCCAAGAAGGCCCACAAGGCTGGCAAGCCGTCCAACCCCTTCCTCGTGGAGAATCCGCCGCCGAGGATGCGCGGCAACCGCAAGTAGCCTCCTCGGGATTCACTGACCAGGAGGGCCGTGGGTTGCTTCTTCATGGCCTCGTCTGGGGCACCACGGCTTCCGGGGTGGAGGCCAACGGCAGGCGGAGGGTGAAGGTCGAGCCCTCGTCCGGCACGCTGGCGAGATCGATGCTCCCGCCATGCGCATCGACGATTTCCCGGACAATCCACAGCCCGAGATGACC
>NZ_DASVSO010000085.1:0-11519 GCF_036388035.1 Archangium sp. | reverse complement strand
TCCTCGCCGACGACGGCGTGCACGGCGTCGAGCTGTGGAAGTCGGACGGCACCGAGGCCGGCACCGTGCTCGTCAAGGACGTGCGGCCGGGCACCGAGGGGAGCATCGAACCCTCGCCGTGGACGCTGGCCACCACCACCGGGGCGCTCTACTTCACCGCGGATGACGGCGTGCACGGCGTCGAGCTGTGGAAGTCGGACGGCACCGAGGCCGGCACCGTGCTCGTCAAGGACGTGCGGCCGGGGAGCGACGGAGCCGACTTTGTGATGCGGGCCACGGGCGGGACGCTCTACTTCACCGTGGACGACGGTGTGCACGGCTTCGAGCCGTGGAAGTCGGATGGCTCCGAGAGCGGCACCTTCATGCTCAAGGACATCCACCCGGGCCCCGCCTCCAGCTACGGCCTGAGCTTCCAGCAGGTGGGCAGCTCGGTGCTCTTCTTCGCCTACGACGCGGCGCACGGCTTCGAGCCGTGGAAGACGGATGGGACCGAGGCCGGCACGGTGCTCCTGAAGGACGTGCTCCCGGGGCCCCAGGGCAGCAGCTTCCTGGAAACGCGCGGCTCCACCGAGGTCCTGTTCCCGGAGGTGTTCCCCGTGGAGGAGCTCGGCTTCGCCCTCTTCTCGGCCTCGGATGGCGAGCACGGCTCCGAGCTGTGGAGGACGGACGGCACCCCGGAGGGCACCACCCTGTACCTGGACCTCGTGCCGGGTGCGGACTCCTCCAGCCCCCGAGGCTTCGCGCGCTTCGGAGACAGGCTCGTCTTCACCGCCACGGATGGCACCTCCGGCCGGGAGCCGCACCTCCTCCCCGTGACGCGGGTGCAGCCAGAGGAGCCGCAGCCGTCCGTCGTGGAGGAGCCGCCCACCGAGGAGGAGAAAGAGGGCTGCGGCTGCGCGGCGGGAAGCTCGACCGGAGCCAGCGCCGTCTGGAGCCTGCTGGCGCTGCTCGCCGGAGTCACCCTGCGCCGTCGGCGCGCCTGAGCCCTCGCCGGGATACTTCTTGGTCCGCGTCCAGCGGTCATGTCGGGCGGGAGAATCCCCCCGCCCCCTGCCCCCCCCACCACCCGCCCGACACTCCGCTGGACGCGGACCGTTGCCCCACCCCTGGAGCAAACCCTCAACCCACGAAGACGATCTGCTTGCCCGTCACCCCGGACATGGACGACACCAGCTTCGCGGCGGCCTTCGTCTCGCCCGCCACGTCGATGGCGGCGGCGATCAGGTCACCCAGCGTCACCTGCACCTTGCGCACGGGCTGGCTCGCCTTGGCCTGGGCCACCGCGCGCCCCGCCGTCCCCTTCACCCGCCGCGCCATCCGCTTCATCACCTGTCCCCGCCGCTGGGTCTTCGCCATGGTGTCCGCCCGTCCTCTGGTCTGAGTTGTCAGTCTCGTTGCCGACGCCCCACGCCGCCGCCCCACGTCAGAGTCTCTGAGCAACCCGCGTGCCCGGGCATAACCCCCTGCAATTACAAGTGTCCTACAGGGTGGGATGCCTGCATCCCCCCGGCCATGGACTGTCGTTTCTACAAAAAGCGGGGGTGGAGCCACCGGAACGAATGACCGGAAACGACACTCGCGGAGACGCACGCACCTGGTGCGAGACACCTCGCCCCTTTCCTCCGTTGGCCGGCGCCCCCTTTCGCGCACCGCACACTGCCCCTATCGGAAAGGCGACGGGTCAGCGGCTGTCCACGCCTCTTGCCTGACTGCCCAGTCGCCGATGGCGTCTGGGAGCCGTACCTCCCAGGAAGCCACTCCAGCGAGGCAATCCCGGAGGCCCCCATGCAGAAGCGGATCGTTCCCCCCAACGTCGAGGTGCAGGGTCAGTCCATCATCGCCGTGGTCGGAGGGCTGCAACTCCTCAAGAACAAGGCGCTGCGCCTGCTGGCCGAGAACGGCATCCAGACGCTGGAGCCGCTGGGCTGGTACCCGCTGCGCGACGCGCTGGCCGCCATCCACTCCATCCACGAGAAGATTGGCCCGAGCACCCTGCGGGCGGTGGGCCGCCAGGTGCCGGAGCACATCCGGTTCTCGCCGGAGGTGCGCACGCTGGAGCAGGCGCTGCGCGCGCTCGACGCGGCCTACCAGCAGAACCACCGGGGGCAGGTGGGGGGCAACATCGGCGGCTACCGCCTCGAGTCGGTGTCGGCGCGCAGCGCCCGCCTCGTGTGCGACAACCCCTACCCGTGCGACTTCGACCAGGGAATCCTCGAGGCCCTGTGCGAGCGCTTCCGACCGAAGGACTCGGTGTGGATGCGCGTCGAGCACGGAGCCCACGGCTGCCGGCAGCAGAGCGGCTTCGCCTGCACCTACCACGTCACCTGGTGAGGGCGGCGAGGGCCTCGCGCGGCACGCGGGGCCCTGGGGGGACTACTTCGCGGGCGGAGAGGAGAGGACGACGATGAGCTCGCCGCCCACGTGCTTGCCGGCGCGCTGGTAGACGGAGCCCTCGCGCCCGAGCTCCACGTCCACGGCGGACAGCTGGGGCACCTCCACGCGCAGGGTGGCGGTATCGCCCTGCATGCGCAGCAGCCGCAGCGAGGCATTCACCCCGTTGGGCAGCCGCACCTCGGTGGGCTCCTTGCTGCTCACCTCGAGCGACTGTTGGGACAGGCGCTTGAAGGAGGTGAAGTTGAAGTTCTGCCGCTGGAAGGTCTCCTTCATCTTCTGGAGCTCCGGCGGATCCACCTCGGTGCCCTTGCGCGAGACGAGCACCACCTCCACCTGCACCTTGAGCTTCTGCTCCTCGGCCTGGGCCGCCCGGGGCGAGAGGAACAGGCCCACCAGCGTCAGCGCCAGCAGGGCCGTGGGCATCCGCGTCGTCGTCCTCATAGCTCTCCTCCCTTGGGCCGAGAGTCCTTGCCGGGCGCCGCGGGGCGCGAGGGCCCCACGCCCGGCTCGTCCTTCGGCGCCTCTTCCAGGTCCAGCTCGTCCTGGGCGTCATCATGCCCATCGCGAGGCTCCACCGCCGAGCCCTCGTGTGGTGACTGTGCTTCCTGGTCCACCACCCAGATGATGGTGTTGCCATCATCGGACTCGAGCACCACGGGGGCGACCTTGGCGCCCTCGGAGGCGCGCACGGCGCGCACGCGCATCCGGTCCCCGCCGTAGCCCATGGGCGAGTCCTCCTGGTTGAGGAGCAGCGGCACCACCACCAGGGCGAGCACGGCGGCCGTCGCCAGCGAGGAGACCATGGCGGTGCGGTGGTAGAGGAAGAGCTCGGAGAGCGAGATGCGCACCCGCTCCAGCAGGGGCGGACGCTCGGGCGTCACCCGCGCCATGACGCGCTGGGTGAAGTCCTTGAAGTCCACCTCGTCCACCGCCATCTCCAGCCCCACCCGGAGCAGGGCGGACTCGGCGCGCAGGTCCGCCGCGCGGCTGGCGCAGTCCCGGCAGGCCGACAGGTGTCGCTCGACGTTGACGCGCTCGGCGGGAGACAGCTCACCGTCGATGTAGGGGGACAGCTGAGGGATGAAGCGCTCGCACGCGGGATTTCCGGCCATGTTCCTCACCCGGTGTAATGGGGGACGTGCGGCTTGGACGGCAGTGGGGAACCAATATTCCAGTCCCATTCACTCACTGCCGACTCCGCTCTTGGCCTCGTCCAACTCCAGGTATTCACTGAGGATTTTCTGGACCTTGGTCCGCGCGTGGAAGAGCCGGCTCATCACCGTGCCCTTGGGAATGTCCAGCGTGCGGGCCAGGTCCTCGTAGGACATGCCCTCGATTTCGCGCAGCAGGAGGATGGCGCGATGCTTCTCGGGAACGGCCGCGAGGGCCTCCTGGATTTTCTCCGCCAATTCTCGGCGCAGGGCGCTCTTCTGGGGGTTGGTGCCCAGGCGGCTGCCGAGCGCGCCGATGCGGGCCTCGGACAGGTCGGTGGCGACGGACTCGTCGAACTCCTCGGGGTCACCGCCCGCGGCGCCCTTCCGGCGCATCACGTCGATACAGATGTTGACGGTGATGCGGTAGAGCCAGGTGTAGAAGGACGAGTCGCCCTTGAAGTGGTCCAGGTACTTGTAGACCTTGACGAACGCCTCCTGGGAGACGTCCATCGCCTCTTCCTTGTCCTTCAGCATGCCCAGGGCGACGGCGTACACCTTGCGCTGGTAGCGCTCGACGAGGAGCTTGAAGGCGCGCTGGTCTCCGCTGCGGACGCGCTTGACGAGAGTGAGATCGTCGGTGGCCAAGGGTGGGGCACCCTACCATGAGCGAACCGGGCCCCAAGCATTCTCGGTGGGCGGGACGTTCACCGGCGGGCGGCCTCAGGGCTGGCGGACAGGGCCTGTTTGGCGCCGGACCTATCGGGCAGCCGCCGTCCTCGGTAACGCTGGTTTTCCTGGTCTAGCGTGGCTCGGATGCGAACCCCGAGAGCGCTTGCCGAAGGGCGGTCCGATGCCCTTGATAGAGGGCACGCATGACACTGCATCGATCTCCGGATGCGCCCCCGTTCCTCCTCGGGGCCTACGTCGTCGAAGAGCGCGTCGCGGACTGGACCGAGTTCCCGTTCAATCTGCCGTACGTGAGGGACCTGGACCTGGAACTCGACCGGCCCGTCACCCTGTTCGTCGGCGAGAACGGCTCTGGCAAGTCCACCCTGCTCAGCGCGCTCGCGGAGCTGGCGGGTCTGCCGGGAGGAGGAGGGAGCAGGAACGAGCTGCCTGATTCCGAGCGCCGGGTGTCGCTGCTCGCCGCCGCCATGCGCCCCAAGTTCAGGGCCCGGCCACGCGATGGCTTCTTCTTCCGCGCCGACGCCCTCCTGGACTTCGCTCGCATCCTGGACAGACGCAAGGAGGACCCGGACTTCCTGGGCGATCCCTATGCACGGTACGGGGGGAAGTCGCTTCGCGAGCGCTCCCATGGAGAGAGCGTCTCGGCCGTGTTCGGCGCGAACAGGAGCGGAGGGCTCTTCTTCTTCGACGAGCCCGAGTCCGCCTTCTCCCCGACCCGGCAGTTGGAGTTCGTGAAGGCGATCGAGGAGTCGACTCGCGGCGGCGGCTGGCAGTTCGTCATCGCCACCCACTCGCCCATCGTCATGTCCATTCCCCGCGCGCGCATCCTCGACTTCGACCGCCCCGCGCTTCCATCCATCCAGCCGGAGGAGACGAAGCACTGGGCGGTGTTCAAACGCGTCCTCTGCCAGCCGTAGACGTCACAGGCTGACGAGCATGGCCATCAGCAGCGCCGCCCCCACCAGGGCGAGGATGGAGCCGAAGGCCACCTGGCTCCACTTCTCCCGCTCCACCGCGCTCAGCTCCGGCGGGTCCCGGAAGCGGTGGAGGAAGTTCCAGACCATGTGGGAACCCAGCCGCTTGTTGGTTCCCCGCTGAGAATGGCCCGCGACGGGCATCTCGTCCGGGTTCGGGTGAAGCCCCTCCCCGTCCACCGGCCGCAGGTGCGGAGGCAGCGGCACCACTCCCTGCTGGGGGCCCCCCGTCTGGAGGAGCGGCACCGCGGGCTGCTCCGTCTGGTCGAACGCCGCGGGCTGGGCCTTGGCCTCCTGGGCCTCCTTCGCCTCTTGCGGCGAGGCCTTGGCCTCCTGCGTCGGCCGCTCCGGTGTCGTCTGGAACTGGCTGTCCTTCAGCTCCCGGGCGTCCTTCGGCTCCTGGGGGGCGCGCGGATCCGCCGCCGGCATCTCGGGCAGCGTGGTGTGCTGCTCCACCACCGGGAGCGAGACTTCCGAGGAGAACTGCTCCGGCCCGGGCCCGATGCGGACACCGTCGAGCTTCTCGTGCAGTTCCTCCGGCGACTGGGCCTCCAGCAGCTCCAGGGCCACCTCCACCCCGTCCCGGCCCGTGTTGGCCTCGCGCAGGCCCGCGAAGCCGTGCTCGGAGAGCGCCGCGCGGAAGAGCTCGCGTCCCTCCTTCGTCTGGCCCGCTGGATCCTTCGCGTTCGCCTCGGCGTAGGCCAGGAAGAAGGACCAGAGGCGCTCGGCGCGCTCGGAGGGCGCCATGCGCGAGGGGCGCAGCTCCGCTCCCAGGAAGCGCAGCTCCTCGCCGAAGTGGTGGGCGAGCGACTCCTGCCCGATGGACTCGGGGAACGTCGGCAGCAGATCCTCCAGCGGCCGCGTCTCGGTGCCCTGGTGGACCTCCGGGCCTCCCGGAGTCGGCACGGGCACCTGGACCTCCGGCTGGCGCGGAGCCTCCGCGCTCTGACGGGCGGGGAGCTGCGGGCGCTCGCCCGTCCGGGGCGAGGGCGGTTTGTCGAAGCGGGTGCCCTTCTCGGCCCCCTCCTGGCCTCGGGTCTCGAGCTTCGGCCGCTCCCCGGTGCGACGGGGCGCCTCCCGCCCCCGAGGATTCTCCGCCCGAGGACTCTCTCCCCGAGGGCTCTCGAAGACGCCAGACTTCCCCTCACGGGTCCTGCCCGGACGGGTCTCGCCCCGGGTCTCCAGGCCGTCCTGGGAGAAGTCCAGGCCGCTCGTCGTGGTCCGCGGCGACTCCATCTGCGTGGACGTGCGGCCGCTGGTCGGCTTCTCCTGGCGGACCCCACCCGAGCGCGGCGACTCCGCCTGCGTGGGCATGCCCCCGACACGCGTCTTGGGCTCGCGGGCCACACCACCGTTGCCGGCCTTGCCCGAACGGCCCGGGGGACCCCCCTCGGGCCGGGTCGGAGCCCGGCCGATGTAGGTCCCACGACCTCCCTTGATATTTCCGGCGTGGCTCATTCCCTGGATTCTCGCCTGGACGGCGAACAAGTTGCCAGGGGACCCCCCGATTACTCCTCTTCTCGCTCCGCCTTCACCGGAGAGGTCATCCCGTTGGCATCCAGGAGGACGCTGAAGACGGACACCTGGCCGTCCCCATCCAGGTCCCCCCGGGCGTAGCAGGTGACCTCCGCCTCCCCCAGGGGGGTCTCCTGCACCACCACCTGGTACTGGTAGCGGACGCGCTCACCCGGGTCGAAGCCGATCTTCTTCAGGTTCTCGTCCGGCTCGAAGGGCACCGCCTCGCCGCCCCGCGGCATCTCCTGGGGCACCGGGCCCGCGACGAGGAAGACGCCGTGCTCGTCCCGGTAGGACTGCACATCGCCACACAGGCGGAGCACGTTGACGCGTGCCTCGTTGGTGAGGGCCTGGTCCTGCACGGGCTGCCTGCGGCTGACGAGGTAGAAGGCGCCGCCCGCCACCGCCAGGAGGCACGGGACCGCGAGCACCGCCCCCCCCAGCGCCACCTTCTTCCAGGTGGCCATGCGCGGCTTGTCTGAAACGGGGTTGTCCATGGGAGGCCCTCCTCGTTACCGGCCACCGGCCCAGTCGCGCGGGTGGCGGAGCACGTCCACCAACCGCGCCTCCTCGGAGCCGGGGGCGGGGTGGTGGTCATAGCGCCAGCGCACCTGCGGGGGCAGCGACATGAGGATGGACTCGGTGCGCCCCTTCGTCTCCAGGCCGAAGATGGTGCCCCGGTCCCAGACGAGGTTGAACTCCACGTAGCGCCCGCGCCGCACCTCCTGCCAGAAGCGCTGCGCCTCCGTGACGGGCGTGTCCTTGCGCCGCTCCGCGATGGGCAGGTACGCGGGGAGGAAGGCCCGGCCGGCGTCCCGCACCAGCTCGAACTCGCGCTCCAGGTCCCCGCCCAGGTTCTCGAAGAAGATGCCCCCCACGCCGCGCGCTTCCTCGCGGTGGCGCAGGAAGAAGTACGTGTCGCACGTCTCCTTGAAGCGCGGGTAGTACGCCGGGTCGTGCTTGTCGCACGCCTCCTTGTGGGTGCGGTGGAAGTGCGCCGCGTCCTCATCATAGAGGTAGTAGGGCGTGAGGTCCGCGCCGCCGCCGAACCACGCCTTGCCGCCCTGATGGATGAAGCGGTAGTTGGCGTGCACGGTGGGCACATGCGGGTTGCGCGGGTGGAGCACCAGCGAGATGCCCCCGGCCCAGAAGGTGCGCCCCTCGCCCTGCAGCTTCTTGGCGAAGGCCTCCTCCAGCTCGCCGAACACCACCGAGGTGCTGACGCCGCCCTTCTCCAGCACGGCCCCGTCCTCCAGCACCCGGCTGCGCCCACCGCCGCCGCCCGGCCGCTGCCAGGGGTCCTCCCGGAAGCGCGCCTTCCCGTCGAGCCGCTCCAGCGCCCCGCAGATGTCGTCCTGCAGGCCGTGGATGAACTCCACCATCCGTTCCTTCAACTTCTCCACGTCCACCGTCATCGGTTCTCCTGAGCCGCCACCGGCGCCTCGAACTGCACGGGAGGCACGGCGGGGGCGGTGTTGCCCGCCGCGTCGAAGACCTCCAGCTTCGCGCTGTAGCTCTTGCCCTCTTCCAGGGCGAAGGCCCCACCGCACGCCGCGTGCCCCACCAGGGCCACGCCATCATGAATGGGGGTGACGTAGTGCTGGGGCGCCATGTCATCGCGACGGCGCGAGAGCGTCACCACCAGGTAGGCGGGGCTGTCCTCGCGCAGGGGCATGCTCAGCTTGACGAAGCGCTCGGTGCCGTCGGGGGTGCGCCGGAAGAGGCCCTCGCTGACGGTGGGGCGCTTGAGCCAGCGCGGGCGCGCCACGTCCTGCCCCTTGCCGCTGCGCCACTCGGGCTGCGAGGAGCGCGGGCCGTTGAGCACCTTGGCGTCGGGCAGCACGTCGTCCAGGCGCAGCGTGTAGGCCCGGCCGGACTTGAGCGGGCCCGTGGGCCGGAGCACCACCGTGGAGCGCCCCAGGGAGCTGCTCCAGCCGCGCTGCACGCGCACCTCCACCTCGTGGCCCTCCGACTGCAAGCGCAGGATGCGGCCCGGGAGGGCGGCCACGCGCGGGCCGAAGGTACCGAGCCCCTCGAGCAGGAAGCGGGTATTGGTGGGCACCACCGCGCCGGGCATGGGGAACACCTGCACCCCGTCCTCGGAGCACTGGGCGTGTGCGGCCGAGGCCACCAGGACGAGCAGGAGGAGTAGCGGGACGACGGGTCGCACGAGGCCGCCGAGTCTGCGACGGGCCGGCTCCAGAGGCCAGCGTCCCGATTCGCTCCCATTCACTTCCCGTCGTCCGGAAGCCGGCCCCCCTCCCGCTCGCGCCTGTCCTACTTCGCTCGGTTGTCTCCGCCTCACGACCTGACCAGTAGGGTGGCTTCCATTTCTCCGGCCTTCCATGTTACGTCATGGAGCGTCTTGCCCGTAACCCATGGGAGCACATGACCTCTCCCAGACTCTACCGCGCACAGGAGAACACATGGCCGGATCCCACCCCCCGCCCACGGAGACCGGGCGCTTCTCCTTCGAGTCGAACGGGTTCCGCTATGAAGTTCACCGGCCGCTCCTCGAACACGAGGACTACGACACGCTGCTCCTCGCGTGGTGCGCACCTTTGAAGGGGCCTCGTCGGCTCGTCGTGCTGAAGCGCGTGGAGGTTCCGGAAGGGCGCGCGGGCCGCACACGGGCCGTGGAAGAGCTCCAGCTCGCCGCCCACCTGCGGCATCCGGGGCTCGCCCGCGTCTTCAGGCTCGCCGAGCGCCAGGGTGCCCCCTACGTGGTGATGGAACACACGCGGGGGGCTTTCCTGGCCACGGTCATCGGCTCCGCGCTGCTCCTGAAGCAGAAGCTCTCCCCATCCTTCGCGGCCTTCATCACCGCCGAAGTGGCCAACGCCCTCGACTACGCCCACCACTGCCAGGACACCCGGGGCCGCCCGCTCCACATCATCCATCGGGCCGTGAGCCCGACGACCATTCGCCTCGGTCGTAACGGTCGGGTGTGGCTCACGAACTTCGGCGCGGCGTTCTCGGAGCTGTTGGGTCGCGTGCCCACTCCACCGCGAGTGCTCCGAGGAAACTTCGCCTACGCGGCCCCGGAGCTCATCCACGCCGTCTCCCAGAAAGGCAGAGCCGGTCTCCTCGCCTCCAAGGGACTCGACAGCCGGGCGGACCTCTTCTCCCTGGGCCTGGTCCTGCTGGAGATGCTCTCTGGCCACCATCCCCTGGATCCACCGGACCGCCTGCCGCCCAAGGTGTCCAGACGCGCGCTCCAGCTCGTCTCCGGCGTGCGAGCCGAGCACTCGACCTGGGCCTCCCTGGAAGTATTGGCCGACCGGCTCCTGCGCTTCGGTCCCAAGGACGTGGAGCGCATCGCACACGAAACCCCGGCCCCACTGAAGCAGGTCGTCCACGGGGCGCTTCGGAGCAACCCCGCGGAGCGGTATCCATCCGCCGCCGAGATGCGTGACGCGCTGCGCGCGTACCTGGCCAGCCTTCCGCGGCCCTTCGGCGCTCCCGAGGCGGCAGCGGAGCTGGCGGACATCGTCAAGAGCGCATCCGCTCTCGAGCGAATGGATGCACACCCTGTCGAGATGGGAGTCCTTCCGTGGCCGAAGGCCTCGAGTCTCGGATAGCCACTGGAGCAAGCACGCGATGACGGACAGGCAGAACAGGAGGGAGTGGCTGGCGGCTCATCTGGGACAGGTCCTGCGCGAGGCGCGACAGCGAGCCGCGCTGACCCAGGCGGATGTCGCGGAACGCATTGGGGTCGTCACCGAGGTCTTCGGGCGCCTGGAGCGAGGGAACCTCCTCCCGAGCGTTCCTACCCTTCGCAAGCTGTGCCGCGTACTTCACGTGGACGCCAACGTCATGCTGGGGCTCGAGGTCGAGAAGGCACCTTCGTGGATGGAGGCGCCCGAGCACGAGGCGGACGAGCCACCGGAGCTGCGCCGACTGGTGAGAGCGCTTCGCCGGATGGACGCCGCACAGCTCGCGGTGGTGAGCAGCACCGCCCACGCGCTGTTGCGGCATACGGGACAGCAGCCAGATGACCCCTCGGAGTGAGTGCGGGGTCCGGGAGGGTTCAGTCCTCGTCCTCGGTGGCGAGTACCTTGAGCACCTTGCCGAGCACCTTCAGCCGCTTCGGCGACCAGGTCCGGAGTTGGTGGACGATGCGCTTGAGCTCCGGGGAAAGGTTCTCCTCCGAGGAAGCGTCGTCCACCGTGGTCGCAACCCGAGAGGGGTTCACATCCAGCAGCGCGTCGGACGAGATGCCGAGGACGAGGCTGATCCGCCGAAGGCTCGGCACACTGGGCATCATGTCGCCCCGCTCGATGCGACCGTACACGCCAGGGACAAGCCCGACCTTCTGGGCGACTTGCGCCTGGGTGAGACCGAGACGTTCCCGCGCAGCGCGGGCGACTTCTCCGAGAGAGGGCTGAAGCGCTTCGTCCATGGGCACCGTCTACCACGGTGGACTCGGGGCCAGGACTGTCGCTGTGCCGCTCGTCGTGGACGAGATTGATAGGCTCCCTGCTCTCGGAGGACGCGCCGTGGGATTGGCCTACAGACTGCCTGAAATCGGTGAGCTGGTCGGGGACTACCGCATCGTCGAGAAGCTCGGCAGCGGCAGCTACGGCCATGTCTTCAAGGCCGAGCACGCTGGTTGCTTCTACGCGGTGAAGCTCCTCCGTGGCCGCCTGTTGCAGGACCGGGCCAGGCGTGAAATCGGCATCCTGAACCACCTGGAGCACCCCGACGTCGTCCGCTTCGTCGGGTGCGGCTACTGGCCGGACCCCTTCATCGGACACTCGTACATCGTCATGGAGTTCGCCGGAGGGCGGACACT
>NZ_DASVSO010000084.1:0-12754 GCF_036388035.1 Archangium sp. | reverse complement strand
AGGTGGTAGCGGGGAATCTGCTTCTTGAACTCCTCGATGAACACGGGCCGCTCGGGCCGCGGGCCCACCAGGCTCATGTCGCCCCAGAGCACGTTGAAGAACTGGGGCAGCTCGTCGAGCGAGTACTTGCGCAGGAAGGTGCCGATGGGCGTGCGCCGCGGGTCGTCCTTGCTGGCCATCATGGCGCCCGTGACCTCGGCGTCCACGCGCATGGTGCGGAACTTGAGGATGTGGAACGTCTCCCCGTCCATGCCCATGCGCTCCTGGGCATAGAGCAGGGGGCCGCGGCTGGTGAGCTTCACCGCGAGGGCCACCGCCAGCATGATGGGCGCGCTCACCACGAGGGCCACCAGCGCGAAGAGGACGTCGAAGACGCGCTTGGCCACCATGTTCCAGCCCGTCATCGGATCGCCCTGGAGGCTGATGATGGGCAGCCCGCCGAACTCCTCGAGCCCGCCGTACAGGGTGACGTACTGGTAGAGGTCCGGCACCACCTTCACGTCCACCGTGCGCAGCGCGAGCTGCTCCATCAGCGGCTTGACGGCGGCCTGATCCTCCAGCGGCACCGCGATGATGACCTGGTCCACCGGGCGCGCATCCAGCACGGTGTCCACGTCCTTCACGTGGCCAATCACCGGCACGCCCATCACCTGCTGGCCCACCTTCTCCGGCCGCAGGGTGAGCATCCCCTCCACGCGGAAGCCCAGCTCGCGGTGGCCCTCCACCGTCTCGATGACGCGCTGGCCCAGCTCGCCCGCGCCGATGACCAGGATGGACTTGAGGTTGAAGCCGCGCCGGCGCACCTCGTTGAGCACCGCGCGCAGCGCCAGCCGCACCAGCGACACCAGGACGAAGGAGTAGCCGGAGAAGAAGGCCAGCATCAGACGCGAGTAGCGCTCGCGCGTGAAGTACGTCAGCGCCACCACGATGAGGGTGGCCATGACGGTGGCCTTGAAGACCTCGAACACCTCGCCGATGTGCGTGCGCGCCCGGTTGGTGGCGTACAGCCGCGACTGGCGGTAGGTGACGGGGAACACCACCAGCACCGTCGCCAACGAGACCAACGTCTCGTCCAGGGGCGGCAGTCCGTAGAGGACCGGGATGGGTCCATCGAAGCGGGTGACGTAGGCGAGCACGAACGCCATCGTCAGCATCACCACGTCGGCGGCGACCTTGATGGACGTGTAGAAACGCTGGAACCGGCTGAACACGCGGGCCTCCTTACTGTGGCCTGCAAGACGCTCGGCCGCGACCTGCAATCACCGCACCCCGCTCCCACGAGCCGTCCTGTACCGGACAGCCCACGCGGCCGGTGCGCTCGTACCACGGAAATCCCCCGGAATCCAAGGGGTTGCCCCCGCTTGTGGCCAACGGTGCGAGCACCCCCGAGCGGGTGCGTCCCTCCTCGGAAAAGCCCTCCACCAGGGCAGCGGTGTCAGGGTCCGGCGGCCCGGCGGGGGGGAGCGGCCATCAGCGCGTCCACCTCGGACTGGATGGCGCGCAGGAAGGTGGCCCGGCTGAAGCGCTCGGCCTGGGCGCGGGCGTCGGCGGGGCGGAAGCCAGGCTCCCACTGCTCGAAGCGGCGCACGGCGTCCACCAGCGCGGCGGGCGTCTGCGCGTCGAAGAAGAGGCCCGTGCGAGGGCTGACCGTCTCCAGCGCCCCACCCCGCCCGTAGGCGATGACGGGGCGGCCGCTGGCCTGGGCCTCCAGCGGGACGATGCCGAAGTCCTCCTCGGGGGTGAAGATGAGGGCGCGCGCGTCGCGGTAGAGGCCGGCGAGCGCCTCGTTGGGCACGGGCCCGAGGAAGCGGATGTGGGAGGGCAGCGCCCCCGAGGTGAGCTTCGCCGCCTCCTGGCCGGTGCCCACCACCCACAGCGGCGCGTCCAGGTGCCGGAAGGCCTCCAGCGCGATGTCCAGCCGCTTGTACGGGGCGAAGGCGCCCAGCCACAGGTAGTAGCCCCCCTGGCCGAGCCCCTCCAGCGGGTGCTGGCAGAAGCGGTCCAGGGCGATGGGCGGGTACACCACCGAAGCCTCGCGGCCCCAGAAGCGTTGCACCTTGCCGGCGATGTGCTGGCTGTTGACGAGGATGCGGTCCACCCCGGCGGTGCTCTCGCGGTCCCACTTCTGGAGCCAGGGCCGCACCGCGTGCGCCGCCGCGCGCACCGGCAGCGAGGCCCGCCCCGGCCCGAAGTAGTCGTCGAACAGGTCCCACATGTACCGCATGGGCGCGTGCACGTACGCGAGGTGCTTCGCCCCGGGCGGCTTGCGGATGCCCTTGGCCACGCAGTGGCTGGAGGAGATGACGAGGTCATACCCCTCCAGGCGCATGGACTCGATGACCTGGGGCAGCACCGGGAGGAAGTGCCGGTAGAGCGTGTGGATGCGGGGAATCCGCTGGAGGACGGACGTGTGGATGGGCCGCGATTCAATCCGCGGGTGCACGGCGCCGGGGCGGTGCACGAGGGTGTGGATGTCCGCCCGCGGGAACAGCTCGCACAGTGCCTCGAGCACGTGCTCGCCGCCGCGCTGGGTGACGAGCCAGTCATGGACGAGAGCGACCTTCACGGGCCGGCCTTGTACCACCGCTCGGCCCCGATGCCGACAACCGGGCAACCGAGCCCCCCATGCCGCCCGCGCGTGTGGTAGTGCCTCCCCCGTGGCGAGCGTCCTCATCGACCTGCGCATGGTCCGTGGCCGGCTGCACGGCATCGCGCGTTACGCGCTGGAGCTGGCGTGCCGGTTGCCGGCGCTGGCCCCCGACCTGCGCTTCAGCGGCCTCACCGCGCCCGAGGGACTGCCGGCGGGGCTCGGCGCCTTCACCCCGCGCATGCCCCTGCACCGCAGCCCGGTGGGCTTCCTCTCGCCCCTGGAGCAGCCGGCGCTCGCCGCCTCGCTCGCCCGGCTGGCCCCGGACCTCTTCCATGCGACGTCCTTCTCCGTGCCGGCGCTGTGGCCGGGACGGCTGGTGGCCACGCTCCACGACGCCAACCACCTGGTGCTCTCGGAGCAGTACGGCCCGGGCCGCCGCGCCTACTACAAGCTGATTGTCGGTCCCCGGGCGAAGACGGCCCGGGCCCTCATCACCGTCTCCGAGTTCTCCCGCGCGGAGCTGGCGCGAGAGCTGGGCCTGTCGCCCTACAAGCTCCAGGTCATCCCCAACGGCGTGGACGCGCGCTACCAGCCCTCGACGGCCTCGGAGCTGAAGGCCTTCCGCGAGCGCCGGGGACTGCCGCCGCGCTTCTTCCTCGCGGTGGGCAACACCAAGGCCTTCAAGAACCTCGGGCTGCTGGCGGACATCGCCCCTTCCCTGCCGGAGCCCCTCGTCCTGCTGGCCGGCAAGGGCGCGGCGTGGGAGCTGGGCTTCCCGGACTCCACCCTCGAGCTGGCCGATCTCCCCGAGGACGACATGCCGCTGCTCTACGGGGCCGCGACGGCGCTGCTGATGCCCTCGCGCTACGAGGGCTTCGGCCTGCCCCCGCTGGAGGCCATGGCGTGCGGCACGCCCGCGGTGGTGGCGCGCACCACGTCCCTGCCGGAGGTGGTGGGCGAGGCCGCGCTGCTGCTCTCTCCGGATGACGCGAACGCCTGGCGGGAGACGGCGCTGAAGCTGCTGCGCGACGAGGCCCTGCGCCGGGAGCTCTCGGACAAGGGCCGCGAGCGCGCCGCCCTCTTCACCTGGGACGACTGCGCCCGGCGGACGCTGGCCACCTACCGCCGGGCACTCGAGGCCCGCTGAGCCGCGCGAGGCCTACGCCGCCCCGCGTGGCGACACCGCGTCGAAGGAGCCTGACTGCTGCTTCGCTCGCGAACCGGCGGGCCGGCAGGGGAACTCGAGCCGCAGGCGCGCTCCGCCCTCGGGCCTGTTCTCCGCGGTGAGCACGCCGCCGAACTGCGTCACCAGCTCGCGCGACAGGGGCAGGCCCAGGCCAGTGCCCTTGTCGGGGGTCTTGGTGGTGAAGAAGTTCTCGAAGAGCCGCGGCAGCACATGCGAGGCGAAGCCTGGTCCGTTGTCCTCGATGAGCAACACCACGCGCTCGCCCTCGGCCCGGCCCTTCACCCACACCTCGCCCTGCTCCACCTGCTGCTCCTCCAGTGCGTCCCCCGCGTTGACGAGCAGGTTGAGCACCACCTGCGCCAGCTTGCGGCGCACGGCGAAGACCTCGGGCAGGTCCTTGGGCACGTCCACGTTCAATGCGGCCACGTGCTTGAGTCGGACCGAGGCCAGCTTCAGCGCGTCGCCCACCACGTCGGCCAGCGCGCACTCCGAGGCCTCCTCGGTGTCCATGCGCGAGAAGCCCTTCAGGTCCCCGGCGATCCGGTGGATGTGATCCACGCCCTCGCGCGTCTCGGCGATCACCTCGGCCACCTCGCTCGTGTTCGAAGAAGCGGTGCCCGCGAGCATCTCCCGCTGGAGGAAGTCGAGGTTGGCGCGGACATAGGACAGCGGGTTGTTGATCTCGTGCATCACCCCCGCGGCGATCCGCCCGATGACGGCCAGCTTCTCGGACTGGGTCCGGCGGCGCTCACTGAGGGCCAGCGCCTCGAGGGACTCGCGGCGGGCACGCTCCAGGCGGGCCTGGTGCTCCGCCGCCTGCATCTTGAAGAGCCAGGAGCAGCAATAGAGCCCGAAGAAGGTGGAGGACACCACCATCGCGCTCCACGTCAGGGAGATGGAGTGGGAGCGACCATCCGCATGCATGAGCATGAAGGCGCCGATGGCCCCCACCACCCCGCTGGTGATGATCTCGATGATGCCCCGCTGGTACAGCAGGGTGACGACGAGCTGCCAGCCCGGGAGGAAGGCCACGTAGGGGCTGTTGACGCCTCCCGCGAAGATGGCGAGCGCCAGACCGGCGCCCCCCGACAGCAGGCCGTGGAAGACCGCGAGCAGACGTGCCTGCCCATCGGAAGACCGTTTGAGCATCCACGGGTAGACCGCCAGGAACAGGGCCCAGACGATGCGGACCGCCAGCATGTCGAACCGGAAGCCCCCCACGACGATGACGTCCAGCCCGTAGGAGCCCAGGACGACCACGGGGAACACCCGGGGAATCTGGGTACGGCGCGGCCTGGACGTGCTCGCGGGATCCCCCGGGGCCTGCTGTTCCAATGAGCCAGCCCCCACCGGCTCATCAGTCGTCGAATGAAGCATCTGCATGACTCGCGAGAACGAGAAAAGGGGCATCGATCACAAGGAAGGCGACGGGTCGCGTCAGCCTAACATGTGAAGGAAGCGGAGCCGGAAGCACTCCCCGGGTTCCACGCCAGTGCTTCCATATCTAGCCAGAAGTTCGGTTCTCCAAGCATTCCATTCGGGTGGATTTGGGAGAGGCGGACACGGTCCGCTCCAGCTCGGCGGGGTTGAGGCGGAACCAGCGAGCCACGAGCAGGACTTCCTGGGCCTCGTGGGCGCGCAGGCCGACGAGCCTGGGCTCCGGCCGCTCGAAGACCTCCCCCACCTTCTCCTCCAATGCGAGCTGCTCACGTGGAGTGCGCGGAGCGGCGAGCTCGGCGCGCACGCTGCCGCGGCGGACGATGTAGACGCGGTCCTCCCCGTCATGACCGGGGACGGTGTAGACGAAGGAGAGGCGCTCCACGGTCTGGCCGAGCTCGATGAGCTCGGTCTGCACACGCTCCAGCGTCGCCGCGCGGTCGCGCAGCTCGGCGGCGTACTCGAACTGGAGGCGCCGGGACGCGACGCTCATGCGCTCGCGCAGCAGGGCGAGCGGCACGTCCGAGACGCCATTGAGGAAGTCGCGGGCCTGGACGAGGCGCGCGAGGTACTCGGTGCGCGTGCAGCCACCGGCACACGGGGACAGACAGCGGCCGACCTGACCGCGCATGCACCGCGGCTCCTCCTGGACTCGGAAGAGCTCAATCTGATCCGCGAGCCGCATGGGCGTGTCCGCGGGGCAGTCGCGCAGCTCCAGCAGATCGCAGATCGCCCGCACCGCCTCGCTGACGCCCTGC
Source organism: Archangium sp. (assembly GCF_036388035.1). Taxonomy (GTDB): domain Bacteria; phylum Myxococcota; class Myxococcia; order Myxococcales; family Myxococcaceae; genus Archangium. The sequence continues at coordinate 6,783 of NZ_DASVSO010000084.1, read as the reverse complement.
CGACCCCGGAGGGGACCGAAGTACTCGGCACCATCGTTGGTGACGTGGCCCACGACGAGCAGCCGGGGCACCGGCTCGCGGGTGAGCTTGATGAAGCACAGCAGGCTGTCGCGCTTGTGCTGGACGTTGAAGAGGGGCCGCCAGCGCTTGATGTGCCGGAACTCCTGCAGCAGCGCGGCGAACTCGCTCGGGGCGTACTCCCACTCCACGTCATGGGCGTGGCCGATGATCTCCGCCGCCTTGTCCCCTCGCGGGGCCCGGAAGTAGGAGAGCAGCCGCGTGCGCACCCGCACCGACTTGCCCACGTAGAGCACCTCTCCCGAGGGGCCGCGCATGCGGTAGACGCCGGGCCGGTTCTCGGCACGGGCCCGGACATCTGCGCGAAGCTGATCGAGGCGTGGACTCATGCGACGGAAGCCCGGCGCGGAACACACCGGGACCGTCAAGGCTACTGCGGAGCCTCGGGCAATACTGACAGCCGACGGAGCGTGCGCCTCTCGGCCGAAGGTGGAGGGAGCGGCGGGACGAGCGGTCCAGCCCCCCCACTCCACCTCTGGGGGTGAAACCGCTCAGTCCTGCCCGAGCTTCTGCTTCATCCGCTCGATGCCCGTCTTGTAGGCCGAGTGGTCCTTGTGGCTCAGCGCGGACTGGAAGTTTTCCAGCGCCTCGGCCCACTTCCCCTCGGACTCGTACACGCGGGCGATGTTGTAGAAGGAGCTGGCGCGGATGGTGGGCGCGGCCTTGCCGGACGCCAGGGCGATCGCCTTGCGGTTGGCCCAGAGGGCCTCGGCGTTGCGGTTGAGCTTCTGGTACGCGAGCCCCAGGTTGCTGTACGCCTGCCCGTGCTCCGGGTTGTTCGCGATGGCCTCCAGGTAGAGCGACACGGCCTCGTCCAGCTTGCCGTCGTGGTAGGCCTTCTCGCCCTGCTTGTTCAGCGTGTCCGCGAGGCGCGTCTGGTCCACCGACACCTCGGGCACGGACTGGAAGCCGCCGCCCTTGATGATCTCCTGCATGAAGGAGCCGACCTTCGCGCGGTCATTCATGTCGGTGAACTTGTTGATGTCGTAGAACTCACCGTTGTCGCCGATGCCGAACACGACCCAGACGTTGCCGGCCTTGCTCCGGGGCGGCGTGAAGGTGCGCACCAGCGAGGAGCCCACGTAGACGAACACCTTGGCCTGGCTGACGGTGGAGAGCGTCACCGAGCCCAGCTTGTCGCCCTCGGTGTAGTTGTGCACGGCGTAGAGGTACTTCACGCCGGGCTTCTTCTTCTCCAGCGTAATCGTCTCCGGACCGAAGCTCGTCGTGTCGTCCACGTCGAGGTTGGCCAGGTCCCCCTGCTTCTTCGAGTAGAAGACGTGGGTGGAGGGGTGGACCAGGTGCGAGTCCAGATCGCTCGGCTGGGCGCCCCAGTTGAGGACGATGCGCATGCCGTCCAGGTTCTGCGCCATGACCGGGCTGATGGCGTACGTCAGGCCATCGCACGGGCACTTCACCACCAGGTTCGAATAGCCCTCCTTCTTGATGATCAGGCTGACCGAGCTGTCATCGGCCCCGCTGAAGGGCTTGTCGAACCGGACCGTGCCGTCGGCACCGGTGGTGCCCTTGACGGACGCCTCGCCGTTGCGCTGGACGATGACCTCGGCGCCAGCGATGCGCTGGTCCTTCACCGTGGCACTGAGAACCTGGACCTTGATGGCCTCCGCGCCCAGGGCGGACACCGGCACCGCGCACCCGAGAGAGAACGCCAACGCGAACAACCGCCTCATGATTGCTGCCCCCGAAAAGAGATGTGAAGCGGGGGCAGTCTAGGGTCCTCGGCGCGAGGCGTTCAAATCCTCACTGGTCGTCACACGGGGTGCCCAGGCGGTCCCCCGTGTACACCCCCAGCTCGTTGTAGATGAGCGCGTAGTTCTCGGCGACGGGCACCGGGCGCAGCTCGATCCCCTTCTTGTTGTTCTCGATCCAGGTCGAGGAGGTCTCGTTGTCCAGCACCAGCCGGAGCTCGCCCTTCTTCGTCGAGAAGATCTCCCCCTTCGAGTCGGAGACGATGTCCTTCATCTTCTGCGGCTGGAGCTGGCCCTTGAGCCCGATGGACACCCGGAAGTTGCGCTGCTCGGACGGATGGAAGCCCCGCTCCACCAGGTAGTAGCGACCGAGCTGGTCGCGCAGCAGCGCATAGGGCACGTACTTCTGCGGGTTCGGCTCGAAGGTGGCCTTGCGCACCATCTCCTGCGCCTGCTCGGACTCGACCAGGGTGAACGGGATGGTCCGCTCGCCGCAGCGCACCGCACAGGTCTTCTTCTCCTCGTCCAGCTCCACCTCCGAGTACACGCGCATGTCGACCCCGCGGAACGAGGCGTTCATGGTCTTGTTGACGAAGCGCGGCTCGAGGAAGTGGTAGCCACTGATGACCCAGGGCGGAGGGGCCACCTGGACGAAGCGCTTGCCGTCTCCGTAGGCGAGCTGGACTTGCTGCTGCTCATGGGGCAGCGCCGCCACGTAGTGGCCCTTGCCATCCGTGCACACGCGGATCTTCTCCAGGCGCAGCCGCTCCGCGAGCTTCTCTCCCTGCCCGCGCGCGGACTCGAGGTTCTCCTCGAGGTACTTCGTGACGAACGCCTCCTGGTTCGACGCGTCCTTGGCCGTCGTCCAGGAGACGCGGCCCGCCCGCACCTCCAGCTTCAGGGCGTCACCGAACCGGCAGGAGAACTCCTTGGCCTGCGCCTGGATGGCCTTCTTCCCCTCGGCCGTGGCGCACAGCTTGCTCAGCGCATCCAGCGGGGCCGTACAGTAGGAGGAGATGCTGTAGCCCTTGAGCAGCTCGTCCGAGATGCTGCTCCAGTCGATCGTCCCCGTCACCGAGGTGCCGCACGCCGCGTTCAGGGACGTCACCGACTCGGCGAGCGTCTGCTCGACTCCGGCCGTCTCGCCCTTCCGATCGAAGGCCATCAGCCGCGTGAGCGTGCCATCCGCCTGCTGCTTCTGGTGCAGCGCGTACACCTCCTCGGCCTTCAAGGCCTTGGTGCGCGCGTCGTCGTAGGCGACGGTGATGCTGTCCCGCCGGCCAGGCACGTGGAGGTAATAGGTCCGGCGGCCCCTGCTCGCTTGCAGCACCAGGGTGGCGTAGTCGCGGCCCCGCCGCTGCGTGGTGTAGTACACGTCGTCGCCCGACTCGTTCACCGTATAGGGGAGGACCTTGCCGTCGAGCTCGCTGCCCGTCCCCTGCACGTGGAGGAGGACCTTCTTGCTCTCCACGGGGGTGAGCGGAATGACCGCCACCAGCTCCCCCTCCGGACCGGAGAACACCTTGCCTGCTTCCACGGGCGCCGCCGCGCGGGCGGGTGCTCCACCCAGCACAGCAACCACGATGACCGTCGCCAGAATGGCTCTCACGTCTGTCTCCTGAGGGGCGCGCCCTGGGCCCGATCCGGGCGAGCGCGAGCGTTCAAAAATCCAGGTACTTCTTGCAGTACTGACGCACCTCGCGCTTCCCCGCGGGCGGCAGCCGCCGCCAATGTGCCCGAGCAGCGGAGAGGTCGGATTGCCGGCAATAGGCGCGAGCGAGAAGGGCTTCCGCCGCCTGGGTCTCCGTCTCGCGCAGGTCCCCCTTGCGCAGGATGCGCAACCCCAGACGGGTTGCTTCCTGGAAGTGGCCGTCGGCCAATGCGCGCTCGGCTTCTTTCAGCTCGGCCCGCACCGCCTCCGACATGCCCTCGCGCTTGCCCTGGCTCGCCGGCTTGGGCGTGGGTTTGCTCTCGACGACAGCGGGGACGGCCGGTACGGCGGGGGCGGCCACGGGCACCTGCGGCACCGCATCGGGCGCGGGTGGATCCCTTGGCTCGGGAGGGAGCGCGGGCATGGGCGGGCTCTTCGGGGCGGGCGCGGACACCGCCACGCTCTCCGGCGCGCTGCTGGCGGGAACGGACGCGGAGCGACCTCCGAACCACCCGTTCACGACGGCCACGCCGAGGATCACCGCCATCCCCGCGAGCGCCAGGGGGATCACCGGCTTCGCCCGGGCCCGTCGAAGCTCCGGGGCCGCGAGTGGAGGCGCCATGGCCTGAGGAGGTGGCGTGGAAGCGGGACTCGCGGGCGGAGGCTCCGCCACTGGCGCCGGGATGCGCGCGGTGGACGCGGGCACGTGCGTCGCGGCATACCCCACGTCATCCGCCGCGGGAGCGGGGATGCGCGCGGTGGAAGACGGCATGTGGGTCGCGGCGAATCCCACGTCATCCGTCGCGGGAGCCGGGATGCGCGCGGTGGAGGCGGGCACGTGCGTCGCGGCGAATCCACCCTCCTCCGCCGAGGATGGTGTGGCCCGGGAGAAGGACGGGGCCGGGGCCGTTCCGGAGAGGCTCTGGAGGGGGCTGCCCGTCAGCTCTTCGATGAAGGACGCGACGTCCGGGTAGCGGTCCTGCGGGCTCTTGGCGAGCGCCCGCTCCACCGCCGTGAGGACCCGCTCGGGGAGCGCGGGACAGTGCGTCGCCAGGGGCTCGGGCTGCGTGTGGACGATGCGGAAGATGACCTGAACGATGCTGCCGCCCTCGCCCGCGAACGGCGGAGTCCCGGCCAGCATCTCGTAGACGATGCACCCGAGGGCGAAGAGGTCCGTCCGGGCATCCACCTCGCTGTTCTTCCCCAGCGCCTGCTCGGGCGCCATGTACTGCGGCGTGCCGATCAGCACGGCGTCCTGGGTCTGCAGCGTCCGCGAGTCGAGCATCTTCGAGATGCCGAAATCGAGCAGCTTCACCCGCTCGCCCACCACGCCCCCGGAGTCGGTGGGCACGAGGAACACGTTGGCGGGCTTGAGGTCGCGGTGCACCACGCCGGCGCGGTGCGCCGCCTGGAGCGCCGAGCCGATCTGCCGGGTGATGGCGAGCGCGTCGGGGAGCGGGAGCCGTCCGCGCTGCAGCCGGTGCTCGAGGCTCTCGCCGCGCAGGTACTCCATCATCAGGAAGGGCGTGCCGTCCGGGAGGGTGTCGAAGTCGAGCACCTCGACGATGTTCGGGTGGCCGAGCTGGGTGGCGATCTCCGCCTCGCGCCGGAAGCGCGCGTACAGCTCCGGGTTCAGGCTCGCGCTGTTCTGGAGGACCTTGACGGCCACCTGTCGCCCGGGGAGCCGGCGGTGACGGGCCAGGAAGACCTCGCCCATCCCCCCCTTCCCGAGCAGCGAGATGATCTCGTACGTGTCCTGGAGGACCGCGCCCACGCGAATTTCACTGGCAGCCGGTTGGGTCATGGGGGGCATCGGGCCGAGCTGGGGCCCGAGCCATGATTTAGCCCGCTTCGACCCCACTCCGCCAGTCACCCCTGGCCCCGAGCCCAGGCGCTCAGGCGGGGCGGGCGAACTGCCGCACGGTCTCGACGAGGGAGCTCAGCTCGAAGGGCTTGCGCAGCTCGGCCGTCACCAGGGGGGACGTCACCGGCAGGGCGCTGATGGCCACCACGGGGATGTCGTTGAAGGCCGGGTCGGCGCGCATCCGCTCCAGGAAGGTCCAGCCATTCACCCGGGGCATGATGAAGTCGAGCAGCACCAGCGCGGGCCGCTGCGTCCCGGACAGCCACTCGAGCGCCATGGAGCCGTCCTTCGCGGAGACCACCGCGCAGCCCTCGTCCACCAGGGCTTCCTCGATGACCGTGCGGAGATCCGACTCGTCTTCGACCAGCAGAATGAACGGGGGGGAGTCAATCATGGTCGAGCCTGGGCTTAGGCCAGCGAGTGAGCCAGCACCAGGGAACATCCGCCGGGTCCGTCCCGGCACGTGTGCCCGGCTCAGCGCTCCTCGAACATGGCGTAGATGACGCGCCAGGCGAGCTGGACCTCACGCCCGGAGCGACGGGAGAGGTAGTCGCAGAGCTCCGCGACGTGGTCGGGCCGCTCGCGCTCGAAGCCGTTGAACAGCGTCTTCAGGGACATGTTGAGGCCCACGGCCAGCTTCCCCAACGTCTCCAGGGAGGGAGAAAACGAACCCCGTTCGATGCGCCGGATGGCGTCCACCGACAGCTCGCTGCGCTCCGCGAGCTTCTCCTGGGTGAGCTTCCGCGAGATCCTGAGGCGACGCATATGACTGCCGAACTGCACGTGCAAACGCCCTCCCCCAGCCACCCTGTTTTTCTCGTTCTCCATACCGTCCGGGATAATTGGGGCCACTTCGCGCCATGTGAAGTGAGGATGTTCGGGGCTGGACCCTGCATTTGCTCTCGGCTTGTCAAAGCTGCCCGGGAGCGTTCTCAAAGGAAGGACACGGCTCCCGCGAGTCTCAGCTCCGAGGGTGTACGGGAGCGGGAGACCCGCTCAGCCCGGCCCCCAGCACCAGCGCGAAGGCCTGCGAGGCCTGCACGTGGAAGAGCGGATCGTGCAGCAGGGAGAGCAGGCAGAAGAAGGCGAGCGCCCCCAGCGCGCCCAGGCCCTCGGGCCGGGACAGGGGGAAGCGCCAGGCGAGCCAGCCGAGCAGCACCACGAAGAGGATGGCGCCCGGCACGCCCGTCTCCGCGGCCATGCTGAGGTACTGGTTGTGCGACTTGCCCGGGTGCTCACGCGCCTGCTGGGGCATGTCCGGGGTGGCGTAGAGGCGGGCCTGGAAGCGCCCCGGCCCCACTCCGGTGAGGGGGCTCGAGCGCAGCGCGCACAGGCCCGTCTCCAGCAACGCGGAGCGGCTCCCGGAGCCCTTCTCCGTGGAGCTGTTGAGGAAGCGCTCGCGCAGGGGCGGGTTGAGGGCCAGCGTCAGCGCGGCCAGTCCCAGCACCGCCGCGCACGTGGGCACCGCCACACGCCTCGGC
>NZ_DASVSO010000083.1:0-12134 GCF_036388035.1 Archangium sp. | reverse complement strand
CGTGCGCTGGGCCCTCTTCCGCTTCGCCGTCCGGGCCGCGGGCCGTGGCGCGCTGCCGCTGCTGCAGCAGATGGCCGCGCAGGATCCCCGCTTCCTGCAGGACTACCAGAACTTCCAGCGACTCTACGCCGAGGGCACGGTGGACTTCTCCCGCATCTGGATGGGCGTGGAGGAGCGTCACAGCTGCCTCATGGAAGAGGGAGCACCGCACTGATGAGCCCCCTCCCTTCTGAAGGAAAGATTCGCATGACCCGCTCTTCCACCTGGCGCGCGGCGCTGCTCGCGACCGCCACCTGCCTGCTGCCGGCCGCGGCGGGGGCGCAGCAGGGCAGCGCGCTGCCGCTGCAGCAGACGACGTGCTCCCTCGGCGGCATGATGCAGGAGCTGCGCGGGGCCCTGAAGACGGGCTCGCCGGCCTACCGCCGGTACGCGCTGGAGCAGTTGAAGATGGCCGCCAAGGCCATGCCGCCCGAGGAGCTGCTCGCGGCGGTGGAGCAGGAGCGCGAGCCCGACGTGCTGGAGGCGCTGGGCAAGGCGCTGGCTTCCAAGGCGAGCTTCGCCGAGGACCCCACCCTGGTGCAGCCGCTGCTGCAACGGGCGCAGGGAGACGCCGACCCGAACCTGCGGGCCGCGGCGGTGAAGGGGCTGCGCGCCACCGGCTCGGTGGACCTGATGGCCAAGAACGGCAACGTGGTGACGTACGAGCAGCTCATCCGCGACACCTCGCCCGCGGTGCGCGAGGCGGTGGTGGGCAACCTCCTGGACGAGAACGCCAAGGTGTACTTCGGCCATGACAAGGCTGTGTCCGAGACGGCGGTGAACACCGCGCTGGCCTCGTCCGACCCGGAGCTGGCCGCGAAGCTGCTGCGCGAGGTGTCCATGGAGCAGGTGGGCTCCGAGACGGTGCGCAAGCTCACCGGCCAGCTGCGCGCGGAGAACCCCACCCTGCGCGCCGCCTCCGCCACGGCGCTCGGCGGGGTGCCGGGACCTGAGTCCGCCGGGGCCACCGGCTCCCTCGTCGAGCTCTACCGCAACGAGAAGGACCCCGCCGTGCGCAAGGCCGCCCTCGAGGGGCTGGTGCGCCTGGGCATGTCCGGCGCCAGGCCCACGCTCCAGTCGCTGCGCGGCGTGGCGCCCGCGATGGATCCGGAGATCGACGCCTGGCTGAGCGCGCTCAACCTCAACCTGCAGGAGTGGAGCCTGCTGCTCCGAGAGAAGCAGCGCATCCGCAAGTAGCGCGGCCCCGCTCCAACAGCCTCAAGGCAGTACCCCCATGCAGTGCAACCCAACCCCCCAGGAGGCAGTATGAACGTGAAGAACATGATGTACGCCGCCGCCGCGCTCGTCGCGGGCTTCGCCGGTGTGGCGTCCGCCGCCACCGCCAAGGGCGCCATCTGCGACACCGCGGCCCGCGTGGGCTCGACGACGTACTACTCGTGCTCGGGCAGCAGCCACACCGCGCTCGACATGAGCAACGGCACGTGCAGCGAGTGGAACCACCGCGCCATGCTGGCCGGCAGCTTCTACTACCGCTACTACGGCGGCTGTGCGAACAACTGCAGCGGCGGCACCACGTGCAACGGCGGCGCGGGCAACTACTACGTCGTCACCGGCGCCAACGGCTGGGACTTCCGCCAGCTCCACATCAACTCCAACGCCAGCTCCAGCACCAAGACGTGCGACGGCTGCGCGCTGGGCCTCGTGGGCTCCACCGGTAACTCCACGGGCGCGCACGTGCACTCCGACAACCGCTCGTACGGCACCCGCACGTCCGCCTGGTACGTGAACGCGGGCACCACCTGCGGCTCCAGCGCCTACTGCGGCAACGTGGTCGGCTACCCCTCGCTGTAATCGTCTCACCTGCCCCGCTCTCCTGGTTGACGAGCGGGGCAGTTCCCCACCGGCCCGTGGCTCGCCCTCTCGAGGGCTCGAGGCCCGGCCGTGCGCCCGCCAGACAAGCGAGCAACCCCCTGCTCCACGCCCGCTCCCGTTGTGCCCGCTCGCTCCGGCTCCCCACCTTGTGTCCAAAGGAGCCGTCGGAGCCCGGCGGCAAGGAGCCAATGGCCATGCACAAGTGGACGTGGAGTCTGACGGCGGTGGCCCTGCTCGGTCTCGCCCCCGGCTGCACCAAGGGCGGCAACGAGAGCGCGCAGGACAAGGGCGTGGCGTCGGTGGAGCGCGGCCGCATGGGCGAGAATGACCGCGTCGCCGAGCAGAGCCCCGAGGTCCTCGGCGGCGAGGACCTGGCGGACCAGGAAATCTACGGGACGGTGACGGGCGTGGCCGGCAACAGCGTCACGGTGCAGGACAAGGGCGGCACCACCATGACGCTCGCGCTGGACGCGGACACCCGCTTCGTCAGCCGGGGCCAGCAGGCGGACCGGGGCCAGCTCCAGGAGGGCTCGCAGGTGCGCGCCTCCTATGACGAGCTGAACGGCCAGTACGAGGCCACCACGGTGGAGCTCTTCCCGAAGGCCTCGAGCCCCCAGCGGAAGTGAGTCGCCTGGATTCACGCCGGGCGGGCGGCATACCGGGGCCCCGCCGCTCGTCCCGTCTCCATTCGCGGGGGGAGCGCTGGCGCCGCTTCCCGGCGTCCTTACGCTTGGAGAGAACCCTCAACGCGGACTGGACACCGGAGGCACGCCAATGCACCACACACGAGAGATTCCCCGGGACGGGTGGGCCGATTACCTCACCCTCGTGAGCACCGTCGAGCGCGACCACTGGGTGCGCGTCGAGGCCGCGGCCCCGGACCTCGGGGAGCAGACGGTGGCCGGGCGTCTACCGCTGGTGGACATCTCGCTCGCGGAGAAGGGCAGTGCGGAGGGCGTCATCGAGGTGACGGTGGGGCGTCCGGGCGAGGAGATCACCCACCGGATTCTCGAGCCGGCGCACCTCTACGCCGCGGAGAGCGACAGCGGGGAGATCGAGTGCATCGACATCCAGGGCTCGGACCAGATGAAGACGCTCATCTTCTTCGAGCCCATGTCGCTGCCCGAGGAGGTGATGATGCCGGAGGCGATGATGCCGGGCATGTGAGGGCCCACGCAGCGGAAAAACGAAGAGGCCGGAGACGCCCCCCCTCCGCAAGGAGGAGTGCATCCCCGGCCCCTGTCAGCTCAAGCGAGCGGACGGATTACGGGTACAGCGCCTTCACGCCGGTCTTGTCCATGGTGGTCAGCACGAGGTCGCCCGTCTGGCTGCCGTTGCACTGGGGGTAGTGCATGACGGAGTACGAGTCGTAGCTGGTCAGGCCGCGCCAGGCGGAGTCCTCGTAGCAGCCGGTGCTGGTGAGGCGGGTGTGCTCGTGGCGGAAGCCGAGCACGTGGCCCAGCTCGTGACGGAGCACGCCGGTGAGGGTCCAGGGCGCGATGCTGCCGAAGGCGCTGGTGCTGATGAGCACGTTGCGGCCCGAGCGGCTGGAGTTCGGGAAGAAGGCGCGGGCCAGGAAGCTCGTGTCGCTCGTCTGGCGCACGTCGAAGAGCACGCCCGTCTGCGTCGCGGTGCAGTTGGAGTCGTAGCTGCTGGAGTGCACGAAGTTGACGCCCAGGGTGGCGGCCTCCCACGCCGCGGCCGCGCTGTTCATCGCGCTCACGACGGTGCTGTAGCGGGTGCCGAAGGAGGAGGAGCTCACGCAGTAGGTGAGGTTACGGGCCTGGGTGCTGCTCCACTTGATGTCGGCGCCGCTGTAGTACACGGCCAGGCCGCCCTCGGTGCTGCCCACGTCGCCGTTGGCGACGAAGTTGTCATAGTACGCGCGCAGCCCCTCGACGCCCTCGACGGCCTCGTCGCCGTTGACGACGAACACGTCGCCCTCGGACGGGATGGCCGAGGCCTGGAACTCCTCGAACGTCGGGATCTTCTGCTCGGCGGCCTCGGGGCCACCGCAACCAACCAGAGCAACGCCAGCCAGCAACGCCATGGAAAGCTTGCGCATGGGAGTTTCCTTTTCGGGGGACAGCAAGGTTTGGGGACGGGGTCGCCTGGGGGTACCAGCCTCGACCGCGCGCCGGGCCCTAGAGCAACCGGCGGGCCAAGAGCCCGGCTCCTCGGAAAATCAGGACTTAGCCGTCATAACGCGAAAGGCTGTGGAGCATGGATGCTCCAGCCAGCCCTGGTTTCCGCGTAAAGAGTCCTGACGTTTTCCGAACAAACCCTTGGGATTTCCGAGAGTTGTGCGCGCAGGATGCTCACCGTCCAACTCTCGGACGGTCCTGTGCCGCAATCGGACAGGGGCCTCACGCACCACAACGGCGGAGGACTCCCCACACGAGGAAACCCTGGAAGGACCGGGAAAGCGCCCTCCCCCGAGAGGAGAGGGTGTGCATCCCCGGCCCGGACGTCACCTGCGAGGGGCGCGGGGCCTACCCGTTGGCGGCCTCGGGCACCTTCTTCAGCGGCTGGGGCGGGGCGCTGGCGTCACCCTGGGCGAAGTAGATGCGCTCGAGCAGCTTGCGGTGGTGGATGAGGGGCTTGTCGTACTTGCCCAGGCGCATGCCCTTCATGGTGTAGGGCGTGTCGGCCACCAGGGGGATGAAGCGGGCGTCGTCGCGGACCTCGTACCAGGCCAGGGCGAGCGCGGCCCGGCGCACCACCGGCAGCAGCGGGCGCAGCCGCTCGTCCTGGAGCTGAACGAAGGAGAAGACATGCAGGCGCGTGGTACGCGCCGTCTCCGGCACGAAGAAGATGACGGCGCGGTTGAGGAAGGGGCGTGGCTGGCCGGAGGGGCTCGTCCAGGAGATGGTGTAGTCGGTGCGCACCGGGTCGAAGCGCGTCACCCAGCGGTTGTGGAAGACGTCGCCGTTGCGCAGCAGCAGCACCGGGATGAGGTACGAGGGCCGCTGGGGGGCGCTGTAGTGCACCTCGGTGCGGTCCTCGAAGTTGTGGGCCTCGTACTGGATGTCCTTCGTCTGGTCCCGGTTCCACCCCAGGCGGGTGTGGACGAAGGGCGTGTGCTCGTCCTCGCTGAAGTTGTCGAGCGCCACGTGCAGCGGCGCGTGGAAGAGCATGGAGAAGGCGCCGTTGAAGTCGTAGCCCGGGGGGGCGAAGTCGGGGAAGGCGGAGGCAGGCGCCTCGCGCGCGGCGAGCCAGAGGGAGTCGTAGCGCTCGACGAGCTGGAAGGCGCGCGCGTCGCACTTCTTGAGGTCGGGCTGGCTGGGGCTGCGGCCGTGGCCGTCGGCGTCGAAGCGCCAGCCGTGGTAGGGGCACTCGAGCTGGCCCTCGGGGGTGACGCGGCCGGCGGACAGCGGTGCGAAGCGGTGGGGGCAGGCGTCCGCGAGCGCGGCAGCGCGGCCCTGGCCATCGCGGAAGAGGACATAGGCGCGGCCGGCGAGCTCCACGCGCACCGGCTTCCCACGCAGCTTCCGCGCGGCCAGGACGGGGTGGAAGAAGCGGGTGACGTCGGGCATGGGCTCCATGACCCCGCACTATATGCGCCCCTCCGGGACTACCTCTGAAGGATGCTGGACGAAGCCCCCCCGCCTGCCCGCCACGCCTCGGGGAGCGTGTACATACTGTCCCCCTGCCCCGCCCCGAAGCGGCCGGGCGGAGGGTGGATGACGCAAGAGGCGCTGGAATCGCTGCTCCTGGCCATCTGGCCCCACGTGGCGGCGGTGTTCACGGTGCTGGCCAATGTCCTGGCCTCCGGACACGCGGTGCTGCGCAAGCGGGACGTGCGCGCCGCGGTGGCCTGGGTGGGGCTGGTGTGGCTGGTTCCCCTGGTGGGCGTGGTGCTGTACCTGGTGCTGGGCATCAACCGCATCCGCCGCCGCTCCCGCGCCCTGGCCCTGCGCCAGGAGCACGCCCAGTTCCCGCCCCAATCGGGTGTGCCTGCCTGCACCCCCGAGACGCTGACGACGGCGGTGCCTCCGGCCGCGCATCTCGCCCCGCTCGCCCGCCTGGTGGACGAGGTGATTCACCACCGCCCCCTGCTGCCAGGCAACCGGCTCGTCCCGCTGGAGGCGGGCGTGGGCGCCTACCCGGCCATGCTGGAGGCCATCGACGCGGCGCGCACCTCCATCTCGCTGTGCAGCTACATCTTCGACAACGACGAGGCGGGCGGGCGCTTCGTGGACGCGCTCGGGCGAGCGGTGAAGCGCGGGGTGCAGGTGCGCGTGCTCATCGACGCGCTGGGGGCGCGCTACCACTGGCCCCCCGTCACCGGTCGCCTGCGCCGCGCCGGGGTGCGCGTGGCGCGCTTCCTCCCCACCCTCTTCTTCCCCGCGCGCCTGCCCTTCATGAACCTGCGCAACCACCGCAAGCTGCTGGTGGTGGATGGGCGGGTGGGCTTCACCGGGGGGATGAACATCCGCGAGCACTTCCTGCCCGGCCACGGCGACGCGAAGGACCTGCACTTCCGGGTGGAGGGGCCGGTGGTGGGGCAGTTGCAGGAGACGTTCGCCGAGGACTGGGTCTTCACCACGAAGGAGCGCCTGAAGGGGGAGGCGTGGTTTCCGCCGCTGGAGCCCGCCGGGCCCGTGTTCGCCCGGGGGATTCCGGACGGCCCGGACGAGGACTTCGAGACGGTGCGCTGGACGCTGCTGGGAGCGCTGGCGTGCGCGCGCAGCACGGTGCGCATCGTCACGCCCTACTTCATCCCGGACCCGGCGCTCATCATGGCGCTCAACGTGGCGGCGCTGCGGGGCGTGCGGGTGGACGTGGTGCTGCCCGAGAAGCTCAACCTCCCGGTGGTGCAGTGGGCCTCCACCGCGCAGCTCTGGCAGGTGATGCGCCCCAACTGCCGCGTCTTCCTCACCGCGCCCCCCTTCGACCACACCAAGCTGATGGTGGTGGATGGCGCCTGGTCGCTGGTGGGCTCGGCCAACTGGGACCCGCGCTCGCTGCGGCTCAACTTCGAGTTCAACGTGGAGTGCTACGACCCGGAGCTCGCCACGCGCCTGGACGCCGTCATCGACGAGCGGCTCACGCGCGCCCGGCTCCTCACCCTGGAGGAGCTGAAGGGCCGCTCGCTCCCCATCCGCCTGAGGGATGGGGTGGCGCGGCTGCTCTCACCGTACCTGTAGGCGCCTCGGTCGTCGACGGGGCCTCAGGACGACTCGCGGCCGACGAGCGCGAGAATGGTGTCGCCGTAGCGCTCGGTGAGCTTGGGGCCCACGCCATGGATGCGCTCCAGCGCCGCGCCGTCCCGGGGGCGCGCGGTGGCGATGGCGCCGAGCACCGCATCGGTGAGGATGCGGAAGGCGGGCACCCGGCGCTTGCGGGCCTCGGCGAGCCGCCACGAGCGCAGGGCCTCCACCAGCTGGGGCGAGGCCGAGCCCACGCCGAGCGTCGCCCCACTGCGCCGGGAGCGATCCAGCGCCCGCGCGAGGGCCTCCCGGCCCCGAGGGGGCCGAGGCGCCGTCACCCGCTCCGCCATGTCGCCCTCGTACTCGACCTTGGACCAGGTGGAGGAGGCGGCGGCCTTGCCGCGTGAGGTCCGGCGCGAGCGGCCCTCCTTGGAGCCCTTGGTGCGCGAGCCCTTGGCCTTGGAGCCGCGGCGCTTCCGCGCGGGGGCCTCGTCCGGAGGCCGGGGCAGCTGCACCTGTCCCGGAGCGGGCTCGTGCGTGCGCCGGCCCTCGGGCGTGAGCGTCACGCGCTGGAAGGTGATGCTCTGGCCGTCCTTCTCGAAGGTGTCCTCGGACAGGCGCACGAGCCCGGCGCGCACGAGGCCTCCGAGCAGCCGCTCGAAGTCGCGACGGGGCAGCGCCTCGCCGAACAGCTCACGGTGGAGCCGGCCGGTGGCCTGGGCGTCGCGCTCATGGAGCGCCTCGAGGATGCGCGTGAGCGCCTGGGCCTCGGTGTCGGAGGGCTCGCCGAAGCGCAGGGTGGCACAGGCCTCGGGCGCGCAGACGTCGCACAGGCCGCACGCCGCTCCCGAGTCCTGCAAGTCACCAAAGTGCGACACCAGGTGCCGCATGCGGCAGCCGTGGGACTCGGCGTAGCGGGCCATGTGGTCGAGCTGCGACTGCTTGTGCTCGCGCTGCGCCGAGTACGAGGCCGCCCAGCCGGGCTTCCCACGGCGCACGGACTCGTCCGGCGACACCTCCACGCCGCCGTGAATCCACAGCTGCTCGAGCGCCTTGTCGAAGCCGTCCAACGCCACGCGCGAGCGGGCCGCGAGCGCCTCCTTGGGCTCCGGCTCCTCCCGGGCGGCCCGGTAGAGGCGCTCGAGGACGGAGGGCTCGGGGTAGTCGCGCTCGTGGAAGAACTCGTGCGTGCGCCGGTCGATGAAGGAGTGCAGCAGCACGGCGCGCGAGGGCTTTCCATCTCGGCCCGCGCGGCCCAGCTCCTGGTAGTAGCCCTCCAGGCTGGCCGGCAGCGCGGCGTGGACCACGGTGCGCACGTCCGCCTTGTCGATGCCCATGCCGAAGGCCGTCGTCGCGACGATGACCTCCAGCCGGCCCCCGAGGAACGCCGTCTGCACCGAGTCGCGCTCCGAGGCGCTCATGCCCGCGTGGTACATGCCGGTGGAGAAGTCCGCGCCGAGCTCCTCCGCGTACCGCTCCGCGTGCTTGCGCGTGGCGGCGTAGACGATGGCCGGGCGGTGCTCGGGCTCGGCGAGCAGCTCGCGGATGGCGTCCCCGCGCTGGCTCGGGTTGAGCTCGCGCACCTCGATGGCGATGTTGGTGCGCCGGAAGCCGTGGATGAAGGTGCGGGCGGGCTTGTCTCGCGGCCCCTGGAGCCCGAGCTGCTGGACGATGTCGTGCTGCACGTCCGGCGTCGCGGTGGCGGTGAGGGCGATGACGGGCGCGGGGCGCAGCATCGGCAGGCGGGTGCCGAGCAGCCGGTAGTCCGGACGGAAGTCATGTCCCCACTGCGAGATGCAGTGCGCCTCGTCCACGGCCACCAGCGAGGGCGTGCGCCGGGCCAGCATCTCGACGAAGCCCGGCACGCCCAGCCGCTCGGGGGCGATGAAGAGGAAGTCCAGCCGGCCCTCGAGGTAGTCCACGCACACCTGGCGCGACGTGGCCCTGTCCCGTCCCGAGTGGATGCGCTCCGCCGCCAGTCCGAGCGACTGCAGCCGCGCCACCTGGTCCTCCATGAGCGCGATGAGCGGGCTGATGACGAGCGTCGTGCCCGCCCGCGCGAGGCCGGGCAACTGGTAGCAGAGCGACTTGCCCGCGCCCGTGGGCATCACCAGCAGCAGGTCCTTGCCCTCGGTCGCCGTGCGGCACACCGCCTCCTGGTACGGCCGGAAGTCGGAGAAGCCGTAGACCTCCTTCAGCAGTCCGCGCAGGGCGTCCGGTGGCGTGGGCGCGCGGGGCTTGCGCTCGGGGCGGACGAGGTTCCCGAGGGGAAGCACCGCGTTCTTGCGCGACGACGTGGGGGCCGGCGTCAGCTCACTGGAAGCCCGGGGGCTCCGGGACCTGGAGGGACCCGCCCCCGGACCCGCGCCCGCGGGGAGCGCGGCCGTACGCGGGCCCGCCGGGAGCAGCGGCGTGGTGGGCGGCGGCATGGGAAGCGTGGGGGGCACCTTGCCCACGACCTCGATGACGTAGGCCTCGATGCCCCGGAGGAAGGAGTCCAGGTCTCCGCTGCCGCCCTCGATGCGCTGCAGCCAGGCCTCCCACTGCCCCGTCATCGCCGGGCTCTTCACGTCCGGATGCACCACCCGGATGAGCCCGATGCCCTTCTCCGTCGCCTCGAAGGCCTTGCCCCGCCGCGTGAGGTAGCCGCGGTCGAGCAGCGTCTCGATGATGGCCGCGCGCGTGGCGGGCGTCCCCAGCCCCGTCTCCCGCATCGCGTCCGCCAGCTCCTTGTCGTCCAACGCGCGCCCGGCCGTCTCCATCGCCGTGAGCAGGCTCGCGTCCGTGAGCCGGGACGGGGGCCGCGTCCGCTTCGTCACCGACTTCGCCTCGCGCACCGCGCGCGCCAGCCCCTTCGTCAGCCCCGGCGGCAGCTCCTGCTCGTCCTCGGGCTCCTCCGCCTCGCCCTCCCCCTCCTTCTTCTTCCCGGCGTCGCGGGGCTTCGGGGCGCGCTGCCCGCCTCCCACGTCCAGCACCTTCCAGCCCTCGCGCTCCACCATGGTGCCCGCGCTGTGGAAGCGGTCCACCGTGGGCGAGCCCTCCCCCACGGCGGGCGAGGTGACGGCGGTGATGACGGTCGTCACCAGCCAGACGAAGTCCTCGTGCCACGCCGCCAGCAGCCGGCGGCAGACGAGCTCGTAGATGCGCCGCTCGTCCTGGGAGAGCTTCGCGCCCTCCGGCGACATGGCCGTGGGGATGATGGCGTGGTGGTCCGTCACCTTCGCGTCGTCCACGAAGCGGCGCCCCAGCGGCTTCTGCCCGGTGCCGGGCGCGAGCAGCGCCTCCCAGGGCCCCCGGATGGCGCGCACCACCTCGGGCAGCGTCTCCGCCACCGACTGCGAGAGGTGCCGGCTGGCGGTGCGGGGGTAGCTCAACAGCTTGTGCTTCTCGTAGAGCGCCTGCGCCAGCTCCAGGGTGCGCTGGGCGCTGTAGCCATACAGGCGGTTGGCGTGGCGCTGCAGCTCCGTCAAATCGTAGAGCAGCGGCGCCGCCATCCGCTTCGTCTCGGCGGTGACGGACTCCACGGCCGCGCGGCCCGCCTTCACGCGCGCCACCACCGCCTTGGCCTCCTCGCCGTCCGCGGGCAGGCGCCGGGCCTCGCGCGCGTCCCACTCCTTCTCCTTGCCCGGCTCGGCGGGGCGGAACCAGGTGCCCTGGTAGCTGCCCTGGGGCCCCTGCGCGTCCGCCGGACCGAAGGTGGCGACAATCTCCAGGTACTCCTTGGGCACGAAGTCGCGGATGGCCAGCTCGCGCTCCACCACCATGGCCAGCGTGGGCGTCTGCACCCGCCCCACCGAGAGCGTGTCCCCGCCCGCCAGCGTGTAGAGGCGCGACAGGTTCATCCCCACCAGCCAGTCCGCCCGGCTGCGCCCCTTGGCCGCGTCCGCCAGCCCGTCGTAGTCGCGCCCCGGCTTGAGCGCGCGGAAGCCCTCGCGGATGGCGCTCTCCGTCAGCGAGCTCACCCACAGCCGCCGCACCGGCTTGCGGCACCCGGCGGCCTCGTAGATGTAGCGGAAGATGAGCTCGCCCTCTCGCCCGGCGTCCGTGGCGCACACCACGGCGTCCACCTCGGGCGCGGTCATCACCCGGCGCACCACCTGGAACTGGGAGGCCGTCTTGTCCTCCACCACCAGCGGCCAGTCGCGCGGCAGCATGGGCAGCAGCTCGCGCTGCCAGCGCTTCCACTCGGGCCGCATCTCGTGCGGCTGCGCCAGTCCCACCAGGTGCCCGATGGCCCACGTCACCACGTAGCCATTGCCCCGGTAACACCCCTCGCCCTGCTCGCGAGCCCCCAGCGCCCGCGCGATGTCGCGCGCCATGGAGGGCTTCTCCGCCACCACGGCCAGCACGCCCC
This sequence comes from Archangium sp., assembly GCF_036388035.1. Taxonomy (GTDB): domain Bacteria; phylum Myxococcota; class Myxococcia; order Myxococcales; family Myxococcaceae; genus Archangium. The sequence goes on along the minus strand of NZ_DASVSO010000083.1, from coordinate 755 downwards.
GTCCTCCGTCACCCATGGTCATCCCTCATACCGCGTCCAACGGACACGACCATCCCCCCACATGCCGCCCCTACCTGCAAGGCCGTTCAGTGAAAGTGCCTGCTCGTGGAGCGAGCAAGCAAGCACCCCGGGTGGATTTCGAGGGTCGCCGCGAAACGCCTCCCGCCGCTCCGCATCCGCTTGGCGCACATATGCAAGCGGTTGGCGTCCGAGCGGAAAACTCCCGAGCAGGGATTGGCCATTATCCCCCGCGTCACCGAGGCGCTCACGAGCGTGCCGAGGGGGGGAGGAACCCATGCAGCTCAGGATCGAAAACGGGATGAAGGCGTCGCGTCATCAGGTCCACGGGAAGCGGGCGGGCGGGGAGATGGCCGGGCTGATCCTGCATGCGGGGGGGGAGCCGGACGCGTCGGTGACCCGGAACCTGGTCCGTCTGTCGAGGACGGCCGGGCAGTCCGGGCAAGAGGGGGGGAGCACGGTGGAGGTGCCACGGGTGGCGTACTTCGCGGGGGCGAAGCGCGCGCAGCTCGCGGTGCTGACGCAGTCCGGGGTGACGGCCGCCCTGCGCGAGGCACTCACGGGGGTGACCTGTCTCGCGTCCGTGCGGCCGGTGTCTCCGCGTCTGGCGGAGGCCTCGCTCGTGCTGGCCGGAGGTTGGAGCTTCAGCCCGGGCCGCCGTACCGGGAACCCGGCGCCGGAGTCGGCGCACAGCCACGACCTCGACGAGGTGGTGGACGAAGGTGGCATCTATAGCT
>NZ_DASVSO010000082.1:0-2311 GCF_036388035.1 Archangium sp. | reverse complement strand
CACGGCGTGGAAGCGCTCGGGCCGCCACAGCGCCGCGTTCCAGGCCACCGGGCTCCCCCAGTCATGGCCCACCACCACGGCCTTGTCCACGCCGAGCGCGTCGAGCACGCCCACCATGTCTCCCACGTGGTGGAGCTGGGTATAGGCGTGCAGCGCCGCTGGCGCCTCCGTCTGCCCATAGCCCCGCATGTCTGGCGCCACCGCCCGATAGCCCGCCGCGGCCAGTGCCCGAAGCTGGTGGCGCCACGAGTACCAGCTCTCGGGGAAGCCGTGGCAGAGCAGCACGACAGGGCCCTTCTCGGGTCCCGCCTCCACGAGGTGCATGCGGAGGTTCTTCGCATCGACGAAACGGTGGCGCAGTTCGGTCATGCGAGGCAGTGCAGGCCGTGTCCACCCTACCTGTCAAGGACGCGGCCCTCGGCGGACTCCACGCGCTACTGGTAGTTCTTCAGGCGGGGCCAGAGCGTGGCCAGCGGTACCTTCAGCCCCGAGCACAGGTGGATCGGCAGGTTGTCCTCGTAGGGCATCACGTAGGGATTGGGTGGCACGCGCGCGGCGACCTCGGCGCGCTCGCACAGCGGCTGGAGATCCTCGAGGTCACCCCCCACCACGAGGAGGTGCTCGGGCTCCTCGCCGGGCCCCCAGAGGAAGTAGTGGTTGTGGCCCGAGCGCGCCGGAGGCAGCCCCTGGGCGCGGCCGAGCCAGTCGAGCGCGCCGGCCTCGCCGTAGTTCTGCGCGAAGAGGGTGGTGCGCGCCCGCGTCTCCGGAGGCAGGCGCTGGTACACCTCGGCCACCGAGGAGACGAGCTCCTCCCAGCCGTGCTGGTCCGCGTAGTGCTGGGGAAGGACGCCGAATGTATGGCGCTCGTGGCGGGGCCCTTCGAGGCCCAGGACGCGCTGGTAGGCGATGAAGGTGTCGACGGGGAGCACGGGCAGGGTCAGCGGCGCGAGGGCGGCGAAACCCACCAGTCCCAGGATGAGCACCACGCCGCGCGGCACCGGGCGCGAGATGCGGCGCTCGGCGACCACGGCCCCCGCGGCGAACAGCATGGGGTAGGCGGGGGCCAGGTAGTAGTCCTTGGCGCGCAGGAAGGCGAGCAGGACGAAGAGGAAGACGTAGGTGAGCCCGAGGGCCCGGTAGGGCCGGGCGGTGGGGGCGAACAGGAGGAAGCCGAGCCCGGAGAGCCACAGCGGCACGGCGAGCGGGTGCAGCAGGAGGATCTGCCCTCGGACGAACTCACCGAGCTGGAAGGGGGCGTTCTTGTAGAGCTGCCCGTTGCGCAGCAGCTCGAGCATGGGCCAGCCGTGGTGGTGCTGCCAGAGGAGGTTGGGCAGTACGAGCGCGACGGCGAGCAGTACGCCGAGCACGAGCCAGCGGCTGGCCAGCAGCCCGCGCGCGGGGGTGAGGAGCACGCCGAGCCCCAGGCACGCGGCGAAGAAGCCCATGGAGTATTTGTTGAGCAGGCCCACGCCGACGAGCGCGCCCAGGGCGAGCCACGCGCGCTGCTGCCCGGTCCGCACCAGGTGCACCAGCACGGCGGCGCAGCTCGTCCAGAGGAGGGGCTCGAAGGCATTCATCGTGAGGGTATGGCCCTCGAAGAGGAAGAGGGGGGCGAGCGCGGTGGGCAGGGCGGCGAGTCCCACCGCGAAGGCTCCACCGCCAAAGCGTCGCGTGAGCTGCCCGGTGAGGGCCACGAGGCCGGCGGCGGCGAGCGCGGGCAGCACTCGCAGTCCGGTGAGGGAGTGGCCGAAGAGCGAGGTGGCGAGCCGGGCGGCCACGGCGATGAGGGGCGGCTGGTCCACGTAGCCCCAGTCGAGCCGTTGCCCGCAGGCGATGAAGTAGAGCTCGTCCCGGAAGTAGCCGTAGCGGTGGGCGAAGAGCAGGTGCAGCACCGCCGTGGCGAGCGCGAGCCCGGGGACGAGCAGCGGCGGGACGCGCGGGGCGGGGGCGGTTTCCGGAGGCATGAGCCGAGAGCCTGCCACGGGTGCGGAAGGGGACGCCGGTCGGCTTCCAGGCCCTCTCCGAGTGAAACGAGAAAAATGAGGAAGGGCAGGAAACTTTCGGGCAGAGTCCCGGAGAACCTCTATTGCGGCGGCGCCCCCCGATCTCCGCCGCCCCTCATCCTCTGGAGAAGAACCCCATGTCGTCCAAGCTGTGCGCGCTCGTCCTGCCCCTGCTGCTCGCCACCTCCGCCGTGGCTCAGACCGCGACCATCTCCTTTCCGGCGAGCGGCCCCTATACGGTCGCCGGGACGCTGAAGGCCGGCCAGCCCTTCACCGTCAACTACGACCTCAACCGGCTGAAGACGTGC
>NZ_DASVSO010000081.1:0-9151 GCF_036388035.1 Archangium sp. | reverse complement strand
CGGGATGTTCCAGTAGAAGTCCTCGGTGACTTCAATCTCCGTGCGGCCAGTTCGCTCTAGATGGTCAAACAGCACATTGGTTGCTTGTCGCAGTTCGGAAAGCTGAATCTTCACGGTTCTCCTTCTCCTTGAGAATTTCATCCAACCACACGGACAGGCGCTCCGGTGGCGGCAGGCCATCAGCTACCGCACCACCTACCCGCGCGAGGAGGGAGAAAACAAGACAAAGCCAGTGGTGGTGCTGGGGGCCGTGGTGCCGTGGGTGAAGAACGAAAGTCTCCAGCCCTGGACGGCCGCAAGCGCGGAGCTGGTGTCCGAGGACGGCGCGCGGCACAAGCTGTCGGTGTGGCAGCAAGGACCCATCGTCCCAGGCCCGGAGAAGCAGCGCATCGTGGTGGAGGCGGAGTTGATGCACGCGGAGTCTCGGGACACCTTCACCCTCAAGCTGTGGGAGGAGGGCCGGGTGCGTTCCATCACCTTTGGAGGCAAGGGGATATGGTGACGATTTTGGATGAAATCGCGGAGGATTTCGCCCGAAACGTGGCGGCACAAACAGACGCGATTTGGCGTGGAGACCGCAAGGGCGGGAACAAGTATGCGAAGCGCTATATTGCCGCTTACAAGAAGTTACGCGACCACGGCGAGGCGGGGCGGGATGCTCTCGCGGCGCTGTTGACGCATTCGCGTATGGATGTGCGAGTCAATGCGGCAGTCTGCTTGCTCAGCGACAGACCCGCGCAAGCCAAACCCGTGTTGGAGGAGGCCGCCAAGGGAGAAGGGATGATCCCCTTTGTGGCATCTCAGGCGTTGAAACATTGGAATGAGGGCACTTGGAGCCTGGATGTGGATTGAAGATTCTAACAAAACCGCCTCTCTACCCCTTGTAAACGCCTTTGCAGGGCCCGCCCGATTTACAGCGCGAAAGTGGCTGCTGGTAACCCTTCGGGTCCTTACGGAGCATTGAACTCCCGGGGTAATCTCCGCTCCACCTTCACACGGCCCCGCCCTCTCCCAATGGCGGAGGCGGGCCGTCATCCACCGAAGGCAGGAGGGTTGCCGCGCATGGATTCCCATACCCATCCCCGGAAGCAGACCGCGCAGGGCAAGGAGGCCACGGGCCGGGTCCTCTTCTCCAACGAGGACACCGACTTCCTGGTTGTCTGGCGCATGGACCGCAGGCCGCACGGGCTGCTGCGCTACCTGGTCCGCCCGCGCACCTGCCAACGCGTGGGGGAGTTGATGGAGGTGGACATGCTGCCTTCCCGCGCACCCCGCCCGGCGCACCTGCGTCTGGCGGAGGAAGCGCGCCTCGTCTCGCTCCTCGCGCACCCGGCCATCGCGCGCGTCTACGGACTGCACGAGTCCGAGGGGAAGGCCTTCCTCCTCAAGGAGCATGTCGAGGGCTGCAACCTGGACACCATCATCAACCTGGGGCTGCTGCGCGGCAGGAGGATGAGCGAGTCGTTCTCCCTCTACGTCGCCAGTGAGGTGGCCGGGGCGCTGCACTGCGCACACACCGCGAGGGATGAGGAGGGCCGAGCGCTGGGCCTCCTCCACCGCTCCGTGAACCCGGGCTGCATCCGTGTCGGACGCAATGGAGGGGTGAAGCTGACGGACTTCGCCTCGGCGTACTCGCTGCTCCCCGGGCGCCTGCGGACACCGAAGGGGCTCGTCCGGGGAGAGATAGACTACGCCGCGCCGGAACGCTTGCTCAGGCGAGACAAAGGCGTCGTGGATGCGCGGGCGGACATCTTCTCGCTGGGTGTGGTGTTGCTGGAGCTGTTGACGGGCTCGAGCCTCTACGACCTGGAAGCGGTGGAGCAAGCGGCCCGTGAGGCGCGGCGCACGCTCAAGACGCGGGCCGGGGCGAGCTCGGAGTTGCCGAGCTGGGCGCCGGTCGGGGAGATGGCCCGGCTCGCCGCCTCCTTCCACCCCGAGCACGTGGAGGCCGCCATGCGAGACGTGTCAGCGCCCGTGAGGGCCCTCCTCCACCAGGCCCTGCGTCGCGACCCCGCCGAGCGGTACGCGACAGCGGCGGAGTTTCAAGCCGACCTCCAGGCGTGCCTGCGGGCCCCGCGGCGCAAGCCCTATGGCCCGGAGCAGGCGGCGCGCGAACTCCTGGTCGCACGCACGGAGGCGGAGGCCTCGCCTGAGCGGGAGAACGCCGGCCTGCTCGAGTGGGGCATCTTTCCGGAGGACGTGCCCCGGCATTCGTGAGCGGTCGAGGCAAGCCAGCCCAGGCGCTAGAGGAGAGGAGCCCCCGGCGCAGGGGCGGCATGGCTCCCGCCTGCCTCCACGAAGCCCCTCGCGTGCCGAGGCAATTGGAGGGTGAAGGTGGTCCCCTCCTCCTCGGTGGAGCGCACCGCGACGGTGCCGCCGTGGGCCCGGGCGATCTGCTCGACGATGTAGAGCCCCAGTCCCAGGCCGGAGGTCGGATGTCCGTCCCCCTCCACCGCCCGCCGGAAGGGCTCGAAGATGCCCGCCAGCAGCGCGCACGGAATGGGCGGGCCCTCGTTGTGGATCTCCACGCACACGGTGTCGCCCTCGTCCTGGAGCGTGAAGTCCACGGGCGTGTCCGAGGGGCTGTAGTCGAGCGCGTTCTTGCCCAGGTTGCCCAGCAGCTGGGTGAGGCGATCCGGATCCCACGCGCCCAGGAAGTGGCCGTCCGCCTTCAGCCGCAGCTCCCGCCCGGGGTGGCTGATCTCCAGCTCCTCCACCACATGGCGGCAGAGGTGGCGGAGGTTGGCCGGCTGGGGATGGATGGGGATGCCGCCCCCCAGCCGCCCCCGCGTGAAGTCGAGCAGCTCGCCAATCATCCGCACCATGCGCTCGCCGCTGGTGACGATGCGGCGCACCATCTTCGTGTGGCTCGCGGGAATGCCCTCGGTGCGCAGCAGCGCGTTGGCCGACAGCAGGATGGCGTTGAGGGGGTTGCGCAGGTCGTGCGAGACGACCCCCAGGAAGCGCTCGCGGAACTCCGCCGTCTGGCGCAGCCGCGCCTCCTGCTGCTTGCGCTCGGTGATGTCCATGATGACGCCCCCCACCCCGAGCACCCGCCCGTCCCGCGCACGCACCGGGAAGTAGTCCCCCACCCAGTGGTGGAGGACCTCCGGCTCGTGGGCGGGGGCCAAGCTGAACTCGTTGCCCCGGGACGCCTCGCCCGTCTCCAGCACCCGGCGAAAGAGGGGCTCGACGAGCGGCGCCCGGTCCGGAAGCACCTCGGCCATGGTCTTCCCGAGATGGGCCTCCACGGGCTGGCCGTTGGCGGCCGCCAGCGCCTCGTTGATGCGCACGTAGCGCAGCCCGTCATCCAGCAGCGCCAGGCCCGCCGGAGCGGCCCCCACCAGCGCATTCACCAGCGCCAGCGCCCGCTCGGCTTCCTCCCGTGCCGCGCGCTCGCCGGCCGCGAGCTGCGTCTGGATGATGAGGCCCGTGGCCCGGCTCACCATGGCCCGGAACAGCAGCTTGTCCTCGTTGGAGAACTCGAAGGCCGTGCGGCTGCCCATATGCGCCACGCCGATGAGCTCGCCGCCGTGCAGCAGCGGTACGCCATAGAGGGCGCGGGTGCCCCGGGCGCGCAGGGCCGGGCTCCTCACCAGGGGATCCGTGGCCGCCGAGCGCACCTCCAGCGGGCGACGCTCCGCGGCGACCTTCCCGGAGAAGCCCTCCCCCACTTTCAGGTGGGAGCCGGAGCCGGCCTCCTCCAGCCCCACCGAGGCGCGCTCCCGCAGCGTGTCCTCCTCGCGCAGCAGCAGGGTGACGGAGTCCACCGCCTCGGTGGTCTCCAACATCACGCGCAGCAGCTTCGGCAGGAAGGTGTCCAGGTCCTCCGTGCCGAGCGCCGCCTCGGAGATGCGATCCAACGCCACCAGCGTGCGCTCGCGTGCCCGGGCGTAGCGGGAGACGGCCGCGCCCACCGCCTCGTCGAACGTCCGGTTGAAGCGCACCACCTCGCCCATCGCCACCGCCAGGGACGTCGCGCCGGACACCTCGAGGTGCTCGCCATAGCGCTGGAGGATGCAGGTGCGCAGCAGGGCGTACTCCTCGGCCACCTCGTCCAGGTCGAAGCCCGAGTCCAGCCGCTCCAGCGCGTGGACCTCGGGGACGTCCTCGAGCGTCCGCGCCCCCCCCGAGTGGCTCGTCTCCACGACGGCGGCGATCCGCTCGAGCAGGTCTGGCAGGTGATCGAGGAGCCGCGGGTGCGAGAGCTCCCGGGCGTAGGGCTGGCGGCGCACCGCGCGCTCCCAGTCCTCCAGAAGTTGGACGCGGTTCTCCCGAATGAAGACACCGAGGTGGACAGGCGCCTGTTCCCCTCCAGGGGTTCCGTGTTTGATCATATGGGCAGAGAGGGAACGTTCGGCACCCGCGAATCCGGCACCCCGTCTGGGCCCCCTCCCCCGTCTGCCTGCCCAGGGGTCATGAAGGCCGCCCGGCTGGAGGACAGCCGGGCGAGACACCCCGCGGGGCCTACGGCCCTCTCAAGGAGTGGCGCACGACCTCGCGCAGCGTGAGCCGCCTGCGCTCCATGTCCACCTCATAGAGCGCGAGGTAGCCCTCCAGCTCGATGGAGCGGGTGATGACGGGCGGAGCCACCTTGCGTGGCAGGGGAAGCGGGGTCGGCGTCCTCAACCGGGCCGCGGTGCCGTCCAGCGCCTCGCGGATGCGCTGGTACGTCTCCAACGGGAGATGGGCCAGCTGCTTCCAGGCGGTTGGACTGACTTCCACGCTGTAGGTGGTGAGACTCTCGGGACGCCTCATGCTGGGCGCGGCGAATTGCACGAACCGGACCAATCCGATCATCTGTCAGGTTGAATACTTGGCCGATCGCCCCTCGACGGAACTGACGTTTATACAGTCAAAAATCGGAAGAACTTACTGCCCCCCGCCTTCGAAGGACCCATCTTCCCAGGGGCCCGTGCGCTCTTACGCGCTGCGTTGGCCCGCTCTTCGCTGGAGAGGGGAAGACCCTGGAACAGGGAGGCAGTGGGCTCGAACCGTCCCCTGGTGGACAACGCTTCGTCCCCTCACGCTTGCCGGGTGACCCGGGCGGTTCCACGCATGACGTGACGCAAGAGTCCTCTTCCTCATGAGCCCACATCCTCCTGTCCGTGGCACCCGCGCAGCACCTCCCTGGGAGGAACAGGAGGCGAGCCCCCGCGCCCTCACGGAGGGGCAAGAGGCCTCGCGGGCCACCGGGGAGCCGTCGCTGGGGCCTCCGGGCCAGGGAGCCCCCTGGTGAGCTCCGATACCCACATGACGGAGTCCTCGCCCCACACCCTGGCGGAGGTGCTGGAGACGCGGCACGAGGAGATCGTCGACCGCTGGACCGAGCGGCTGCGCGAGGGGCTCGCGCCCGAGGGCCTGACGCAGGTGGAGTTGGAGGACCACATCGGCGACTACCTGTGGCAGATGGCCGCGGTGCTGCACCGGCAGGAGGCCCGCGGGGACGCCTCGGTGCCCGACTGGAGCCCCGTGGCCCGGGAGCACGGGGGCCAGCGCCTGCGCGTCGGCTTCGACGTCCGGTCGCTGGTGCGCGAGTACCACGCGCTGCGCGAGTGCATCCTCGACCTGGTGGAGGAGACGGGCGTGCGCGTCACGCTCGGGGAGGTGCGCGCGCTGACGGCCTTCATCACCACCAGCATCGCCGAGGGCGTGGCCGAGTACACCCGCCAGCGCGACGCGGCCTCGCAACGGGGTGAGGAGCGGCTCCGGGCCCTGCTGGAGCAGGCGCCCACCTCCATCTACGCCAAGGACACCCAGGGCCGCTACCTCTTCAGCAACCGCCACCACCAGCAGCTCATGGGGCGCTCGCTCGAGGAGATGGTGGGCCGGGACGACAGTGCCTTCTTCCCCCAGGAGCTGGTCGACACCCTGTGGGCCAACGACGCCCAGGTGCTGGCTGGCCGCACCTGCGCGTTCGAGGAGGTGGTGGACACCCCCACGGGCCCGCGCACCTTCCTGTCGGTGAAGTTTCCCCTGGTGGGAGCCGAGGGCCAGCCCACGGCGCTCGGGGGCATCTCCACGGACATCACCCTGCACACGCAGGCCGAGGCCGAGCGCACCCGGTTGCTGCGCGAGAGCGAGGAGCGCTTCCGCCTGCTGGTGGAGACGGTGGAGGACTACGCCATCTACATGCTCGACCCGGAGGGCCGGGTCATCAGCTGGAACACGGGCGCCGAGCGCATCAAGGGCTACCGGGCCGAGGAGGTGCTCGGCCAGCCCTTCTCCCTCTTCTACACGCCCGAGGACATGGCGCGGGGGTGGCCCGAGCGGTGCCTCCAGGCGGCGGCCACCCACGGCCACTGCCGCTCGGAGGGGCTGCGGGTGCGCAAGGACGGCCAGCGCTTCTGGGCGGACGCCGTCGTCACCGCCCTGCGGGACGAGCACGGCGTGCTGCGCGGCTTCTCCGACGTCACCCGCGACATCTCCAAGCGCAAGCGCGCCGAGCAGGCCCTGCGCGAGACGACCCAGCGGCTACAGGCCATCCTGGAGACGGCGGTGGACAGCATCATCACCATCGACGAGCGGGGCGTCATCCAGGGCGTCAACCCGGCCACGCAGCGCGTCTTCGGCTACACGCCCGAGGAGGTCATCGGTCGCAACATCAGCATGCTCATGCCCGCGCCCTACCAGGCCGAGCACGATGGCTACATGGCCAACTACCTGCGCACCGGCGTGCGCAAGGTCATCGGCATCGGGCGCGAGGTGCGGGGACGGCGCAAGGACGGGAGCGTCTTCCCGATGGAGCTCGCCGTCAGCGAGCTGCTGCTCCCCCAGGGGCGGCTCTTCACGGGCCTGGTGCGCGACATCTCCGTGCGCAAGCGCGCCGAGCAGACGCAGGCCTTCTTCATCGAGGCGGGCACGCTGCTGTCCCAGTCGCTCGACGTGCCCAGCACCTTGAGGAAGCTCGCCACCCTGGCGGTGACGCACCTGGCCGACTACTGCATCGTGGACCTGCTGGGCGAGGACGGACAGTTGCACCGGCAGGTGGTGGCGGACCGCGACCCGGCGCGCGAGGAGCTCATCCTCCGGGCCATGCCCTACCCGCCTCGGATGGGAAGCCAGAGCCCCCTCATCCTCGCCCTGGAGCGCGGGGAGGCCGTGGCCGTGGAGACCACCCCGGAGTGGCTGGATGCCGCCGCCCGCGACGCGGAGCACCGGGCCCTGCTGGATCAGCTCGGCCCGAAGTCGGCCATCATCGTGCCCCTGGTGGCCCGGGGCCGGAAGCTCGGCATCATCAACCTCGTCTGGACGCGCAGCCACGCCACCTCGGTGGCGGTGGACCTGGAGGTGGCCAAGGGCCTGGCCGACCGCGCCGCCGTGGCCATCGACAACGCGCTGCTCTACCAGCAGGCGCAGGAGGCCGTCCGGGTGCGCGAGGACGTGGTGGCCATCGTCAGCCATGACCTGCGCAACCCCCTCAACGCCATCTCCCTGTCGGCCACCACCGTGCTGCGGCGCGAGGACGTGGACGAGCGCACCCTGAAGGCGGCCAGCCGCATCCACGCGGCGGCGGAGCGGGCCAGCGGGATGATCCGCGACCTGCTCGACTTCACCCAGGCGCGCATGGGGAGCATCCCCATCCACCGCCGGCCCCTGGACTTCCACGAGCACGTGCAGCGACTGGTGGACGAGGTGCGGCTGGCCTGGCCCGAGCGGCGCATCGACTTCCAGGCCAGCGGCGATGGCCGGGGCGCCTGGGACGCGGGCCGGCTGGCCCAGGTCGTCACCAACCTGGTGGGCAACGCCCTCCAGCACAGCCCCGAGGACACGCCCGTCCAGGTCTCCACCCGGGGCGAGGGCGAGAGCGTCCTGCTCGCGGTCCACAACGAGGGCGCCCCCATCCCCGCCGAGCTGCTGCCGGTCCTCTTCGAGCCCTACCGCCAGGGGCCAGAGGCCGGGGCGGGCCGGGGCAGCCTGGGCCTGGGCCTCTTCATCACCCGGAAGATCGTCCTCGGCCACGGCGGCACGCTCGACGTGCGCTCCTCGGCCGAGGAGGGCACCACCTTCTCGGTGCGGCTGCCCCGCCACCGGGACTGAGAGGTTGTCTCACTGGAACGAGCAGGCATGGGCCGCTCAACGGCCTCGCGAGCCAACCCACGACGGCCCTATAGCGGATGACAGGCAGCCACACTCGCGCCGTGCGCCTCCCGCCGAAATGACCCACGAGGGGCTCTCACTTCTGGACGTCCAGAAGCGACGGCACATGTGGCCACCAACCCAACGGCAGCGAGCGGGAGGGAGCGTGGAACCTCACCGGGGCGGACATGGTCATGCCACGTCCCTCGGGTTCTACTGCTTCCTGCTACACGAGTTGGAGCGGGAGTTGCCATGAGTGCCCTTGTTTGGAGTCCGTCCATCTCCCGGAGCACACGGTACGGAGCGATTCTGGTGTGCGTGGCGCTGCTGGCCGGCTGCGCCACCACCCCCGGCGGGCCGTCGCCGCTGTGGCACCCGGAGGCGTCACGCTTCCGCTCGCCGCTGGTTCCCGCCCCGTCCCCGCGCACCTTGGCGGCGATGAGTGGAGGACCGACGCTGGTGGGAGAGCCCACCAGTACGGTGGCGGGTGGGGAGCCTTCCGGACCGGCGGTTCAGGGCTACAACGTCCCCGGCCGCAATCTGGACTCGCGCATGCCCTGGGAACTCTTCCTCGGTGGCGCCTCCCACCGGTTGATTGCCTATATGTACGGGGTCAATTACCCAACGAGTCGGGCCTACTACAACACCACACCTATCAACTTCATCATTGCTAGAGCAGGCATCGGAAAGGCGTCTCTCCTGCTGCCGGACGAGCGCAAATTGTGTCCGGACATCACTGACATCACACGCCGAGTGCTCTTCGAGATCAAACCCTGGCACGAGCAGGGTCTTCTGGAGGGACGCGAAGAGGCGCGGGCCTACCTGGCCGCACTGAACCGGGCCCTCCTGACCGGCAGCCGCTTCACGGGCGGCGCGGACTTCCAGGGTGATATCCTGGTGCGCTTTGCGCGAGGGCAATACATCTGGCGCCTGGAGTGGAAGACCCAAGAGCCTGGGGTAGTCCTCTACCGATGGACGCGCAGTCAGCAGCGCTTCGAGTCCGAGGCGGCGGCGTACGCGGCCGAGCAGTGGCAGGACCTCACGGTGGAGGAGTTGCGGCAGTACGGCGGGT
>NZ_DASVSO010000080.1:0-11098 GCF_036388035.1 Archangium sp. | reverse complement strand
TGACCGCGGGCATGTTCATCACCGGCTTCTCCTACGTGCTGGTGGCCCTCATCCAGCTCACCCTGGATGGCGGGAACAAGATCTCCGTCCTCTGGCAGGCCGCTCCGTACCTGGTGCTCACCCTGGGCGAGGTGCTCGTGTCCGCCACCGGCCTCGAGTTCGCCTACAGCCAGGCGCCTCGCGAGATGAAGGGCACCATCATGAGCCTGTGGAGCATCACGGTGACGGTGGGCAACCAGCTCGTCTCGCTGGTGGCGCGGCTCAACGTCTTCGAGGGCATGGCCGCCACGCTCTTCTTCTACGCGGGCCTCGTCTTCACCGCGGCCATCGTCTTCGCGTTCATCGCCTCGCGCTACCAGGTGCGCGACTACTTCATGCCCGCCTCCCCGGCCCCCGAGTTCGACCGGAAGGTGCCCCCGCCCTCCACCGTGGGCGAGCAGAAGGCGCTGTAGGCCCGGCGCCTCCGGGCGCCCCCTCCCGCAAAGCAAAGGGCCCCGAGCGCTCGCGCCCGGGGCCCTTCTGTTTGGGGGACTCAACCCCCTCCCTCTCTCAGCGAGAGGAAGTCTCCACGACTCAGGCCGAGGGGGCCACCTGGGCCTCGGACTGAGTGCCCGGCTGCGGGGCCACGGGCTGCGACTCGTCCGCGCCGTGCATCATCCGCTTGAGGATCGGGGCGATGGCCAGCAGCACCGCGCCCGCCGCGGCGGTGGCGATGGTGATGGCGAGGAAGAGGGAGAACTCGCCCAGCTTCTCCGCGTACCCGCCGATGAGACCGGCCAGGTAGTTGGCCACCGCGTTGGCGATGAACCACACGCCCATCAGCAGCGAGGCGTACCGCGCCGGCGCCAGCTTCGTCACCATGGAGAGGCCCACCGGGGAGAGGCACAGCTCACCCGCGGTGTGGAAGAAGTAGGCCGCCACCACCCACAGCAGCGCCGCCTTGCCCACCGCATCGCTCTGCTTGGAGGCGCCCAGCATGAACACGAAGCCGAAGGAGAGCAGCAGCAGGCCCATGGCCATCTTCGCGGGAATCGAGGGGTCCTTGCCCTTGCGGCCCAGCCCCGTCCACATCTCCGCGAAGAGGGGGCCCAGCAGCATGATGAAGATGGGGTTGACGGCCTGGAACCAGGTGGTGGGCACCGTCCAGCCGAACACGTCGCGGTCCACCTTGGCGTCCGTGTAGAGGTTCATCAGGCCGCCGGCCTGCTCGAAGGCCGCCCAGAAGAAGACGACGAAGAGCGCCAGCACGAGGATGACGACGATGCGGTCCACCTCGGCGCGGGTGAGGGCCACGACCTTCTCAGGCGCCACGCCCGCCTTGCGCTCCACCTTCTTGGGCGCCGTGCCCACGTCGCCCAGCAGGCGCTTGCCCAGGGCCAGGAAGAGGAGCACGCCGAGCCCCATGCCCACGCCCGCGGAGCCAAAACCCCAGCCCCAGCCGAACTTCTCGCCGAGCGTGCCGCACACCGCCGAGGCCAGGAACGCCCCCAGGTTGATGCCGATGTAGAAGATGGTGAAGGCGCCGTCCCGGCGCGCGTCACCGGGCGCGTACAGCCCGCCCACCATGGTGGAGATGTTGGGCTTGAAGAAGCCGTTGCCCACCACCAGCAGGCCCAGGCCCGTGAAGAAGAGCGCCTCGGAGTTTCCGGGCATCGCCAGCACGAACTGGCCCAGCATCATCAGGATGCCGCCGAGGATGACCGAGAGCCGCTGCCCCAGGTAGCGGTCCGCCAGGTAGCCGCCAATCACCGGCGTGGCGTACACGAGGCCCGTGTAGATGCCGAAGATCTGCAGCGCCTTGGCCTGACTCCAGCCGAAGCCGCCGTTGTTGGTGGCGCCCACCATGTAGAGCACGAGCAGGGCACGCATGCCGTAATAGCTCATGCGCTCCCACATCTCGGTGGTGAACAGCAGGTAGAGGCCCTTGGGGTGACCTCGGGTGGGGGCCGCGGCGGCCGTGCTCTGTGCCATGCGAAAGGTTTCCTCGCGGGGGGTGGGAAAAGAAAAAAGGCTCCTGGTTGTACCAGAAGCCCTTTCGCCTGTCAGAAACCCAGGTAGGTGCGAGCGGCCCTACGTGCGCCAGTGTGGCTGGATGGGACGGCCCTCGGAGAGCAACGGGGGAAGGATGCGGTCCGGATCCGCCTTGAGCGGCAGCCGCACCTCCACGCGCGTCCCCTTGCCGTAGTCACTGTGGATGCGGATGCGGCCGCCCTGGCGCAGGACGATACGCTGGCAGAGCGCCAGCCCCAGGCCCGTCCCCTCGCCCGCGTCCCGGGTGGAGAAGAAGGGCTGGAAGAGCCGGTCCATGTGCTCGGGCTTGATGCCCACGCCGTTGTCGACGATGTGCACCACCGCGTCGTCGCCCTCGCGCGAGGTGGACACCTTCACCACGCCCTCGGTCCCCACGGCGCGCACGGCGTTGTCCAGCAGGTTCACCCACACCTGGTTGAGCGAGCCCGGATCACTCCACACCGGCTCCGGGCACTTGTAGTCGCGCTCTATCTTCATGCCCGGGGGCAGGCGCCACGAGAGCGCCTCGAAGCTGGCGTCCAGCGAGGCGCCCAGGTCCACCGCCACCGCCTTGCTGCCGGTGCGCACGAAGGACAGCAGGCCCTCGGCCAGGTGGCGGATGCGCTGCCCGCACTCCTCGATGAGGTCCAACATGGCCACGGCCATCGCCGGGTCCGGCGTGCCGTTGGTGAGGCTCTCGCGCAGCGGCAGCAGCGCGTTCATCAGGCCGTTGAGGGGGTTGCGCACCTCGTGGGCGAAGCCCGAGGTGAGCAGGCCCGTGGCCGCCAGGCGCTCGTTCTCCGCCGCGCGCACCGCCGCGTCCCGCAGGCGCAGCTGCGCCTCGATGCGCGCGAGCATCTCGCGCGGCGAGAAGGGCTTGCCCAGGTAGTCGTTGGCGCCCATGGTGAGCCCCTCCACCTTCGCGTCCACCTCCTGGCGCGCGGTGAGGAGGATGACGGGCACGTCCAGCGTCTCCGGCGAGGTGCGCAGGGCCTCCAGCATCTGCATGCCGGACATGATCGGCATCATCACGTCCGACACGATGAGGTCCGGGCGCTCCTTCTTGGCCATCGCCAGACCCTCCTCGCCGTTGGTGGCCTCCAGCAGCCGGTAGTAGGGCCGCAGCACGCTGCGCAGGAAGGCGCGGATCTCCGGCTCGTCCTCCACCAGCAGCACGCGCGGGGCGTCCTGGCCGGCCTCGGCCTCCGGGGAGTCCGGCAGCGCCTCCACCGCGCCCGACGCCACCTGCGCCGAGGTGCCCAGCAGCGCCGCCAGATCCGAGCGACGCGTCGTGGGCCGGACCTTCTCCTCGCCCGGGGCCTCGCGCAGCTCCTCGCGCACGTGCGCGGCGCCCTTGGGCAGCCGCACGTGGAAGGTGGAGCCCTTGCCCTGCTCGCTCGTCACCTCGATGCCACCCGCGTGCAGCTCCAGCGTCTCCTTCACGATCGCCAGGCCGATGCCGGTGCCGCCAAAGCGCCGCGTGCCGCTCGAGTCCGCCTGGGCGAAGCGGTCGAAGATGACGGGGATGTCCTGCGCGGCGATGCCCGCGCCGGTGTCACGCACCTCCACGTGCACCCAGGCGTCGTCCTCGTACAGCCGGACCGTCACCCCGCCCTGGTTGGTGAACTTGAGGGCGTTGGAGATGAGGTTCTGGAAGACGCTCTCCACGCGCGGCACGTCCACCAGGACGGACGTCACCGGGCCGCCCTCCAGCTTGAGTGCCACGCCCTTGCGCTCGGCCGCCACGTGGAAGGGCACCAGCAGCGAGGAGAGGAAGCCGTTGAGCTCCAGCGGCTCGTAGCGCAGCCGGGCCTTGCCGGCCTCCATCTGCGCCAGATCCAGCAGGTTGTTGATGAGCCGCAGCAGGCGCGAGGCGCTCCGGTTCATCGTCTCCAGGTGCGGGAGGACGACGGGAGAGAGGTCTCCGGTGCGCTGCAGCAGCGAGTCGAGCGTGAGCAGGATGAGCGTGAGCGGGGTGCGCAGCTCGTGGCTCACGTTGTCGAAGAACTCGCTCTTGATGCGGTCCAGCTCCTTCTGCTTGGCGAGCGCGGTCTCCAGCCGGGCATTGGCCTCGGTGAGCTCGCGCGTGCGCGCCGCCACCCGGTCCTCGAGGGCCAGGTTGATGCGGAACATGTCGCTGTAGCGCTGCTGCAGCTCGCTGAGCGACTGCATCAGGCCCTCGTTCTGGCCGGCCAGCAGCTCGTCCTTGCGGCGCAGCTCCCCGCGCCCGTCCAGCCAGGCCCCGAAGGAGGCCCCACCCAGCGCCAGCGTGGGCACCATGACGGTGGCCGGCGCCGCGCCCGCCATGCCCACGCCCAGCCCGCCCACCGCGCCCGACACCAGGCCGATGACGGACCACCAGCTGCGCACCGGGTTGGTCCACCGCACGTGGTAGCGGCAGCAGTCCGCGCCGTTGAGCTGGCACTGGTACTCCACCACCTCCGCGGGCGGGCGCTTCCAGATGGTGGGGATGGAGGCGAACTGCGCCATCCGTCCCTCGCACAGGTTGCGGTTGGACTCGGGGATGTGGCTCTTGTACGAGAGCTCCATCGAGGTGAAGCCGAGCTTCTCGATGGTGAAGGCGCCCGCGCGGTTGTAGGTGGGCTGCAGCTCCACCATCTTCCGGTACGTCTGCGCCGGGTTACCGAAGGTGCGCAGGATGTGGAAGAGGAAGCCGAGCGCCTGCGGGCTGGCGGTGAGCATGCCCGCCTTGCGCATGAAGGCGGGATCTCCAGACTCGATGACGAGCGCGTCGATGATGCGCTCGATGAAGTTCAAGGAGACGAAGTTCGTCATCGTCGTGACGTACTCGAGCGACAGGCTGAAGCCCCTGCGCCGCCACATCTCGACGAGACGCTCGCGACCGTACTCCCGCTCGAAGAAGAGCAGCAACACGCCCACGGCGCGCACGCCCAACTCGGGTGCGTCGTCGGGAGTCTGCGCCACGGGCGTGGGGAGTGGGATCATCGTCTCCGTCAAGGCTTCCTGCCCTCCGTCACCAACAAGACGGAATACTTCAGTGCCTCGGGGTCACACAACAGGTCCATGTAGGCACGGCTGAACGCCCGGTATGCCTCCACGCCTCCAAAGAAGGGCGCCGCCACGGGCTCCAGCGTCCGCAGGCGGATGTCCCAGTCCTCCACCAGCCGCGCGTCCGCCTTGCCGGCGACGACCCACAGAGGGGCCAGGTGCACCCGCACGTCCACCAGGCCCGCGCGACGGAAGAGGGAGTACATCTTCCGGCCTACATGAATGTCGAAGCCGGTGGCTGTAGTCATGGCGCCCACCAGCTTGGGGAAGCCCTCCTGGACGAGGGGCGGACAGGGCCAGTTGAACATGCCCACGCCGTCCACATCGGACACCACCACCCGGCCGCCGCTGCGCGTGACGCGGAGGAGCTCGGCGAGCGCCGGCTCGGGCTGGGGGAGGTACTCGAAGACGAACTGGCTCCACACGTAGTCGAAGGCGGCGTCCGGCAGCCCGCTGGCGCGCAGGTCCGCATCCAGGAAGCGGCAGTTGCCCAGGTAGGCGCACCGGGCGCGGGCCTCCGTCAGCCGCTGGGCGTTGAAGTCCAGCCCCACCACGCTGCCCTTGGGCCCCACCTGGGTGGCCATCACCTCGGTGATGACGCCGGGCCCACAGCCGACATCCAGCGCGACGTGGCCCTCGGAGAGGCCCGTGGTGCGCAGGTGCTCCAAGACAGGGTTGGCCTGGGCCTGGGCCACCAGGCGACGCGCTTCCGCGTCGGACTCCATCACGTATGCAGTCAAGCAGCGATGTCCTCGTGAGGGGAGCGGCGAGCCGCTCGCCCCTGCAGCCGCTCGAAGAGGGCCGCCATCAAAGTGTGCCACGTCCGGGCCGTGCTGCGGTGGAAGGTCCACTCGGCCACCAGGCCGTGGTCATGGAAGCCGGCCGCCTGCAGGTCCGCCACCTCATCGTCCCCCACCAGCCCCAGCGCCGAGAGCTTGCCGTGCTCGCGGTAGTGCTGCACGCACTGGGCGACGAGCGCCTGCCGGGCCTCGGAGACCCGGGGGTGCGTGGGATCCGGCACCACCAGGGAGAAGAAGGTGGTCATCTCCGCCCAGCTCAGGCCCGGAGAGGCCTCGTTGGCCAGGGCCATGGCCACCGGCTCGTTCTCGCCCTCCACCACGAAGAGGGTGCGGCGCCGGTGCAGCCCATGGAGGGCGTAGCGCGCGGCCAGCGTGGACAGCTCCGCCTCGGGGGCCAGCAGATCGTCGGCGAGCAGGCGCACCACCTCGCCCCGCTTGCGCAGGTGCGACTCCAGCCAGCGCAGGTCCTCGGGCCCCGCCCGGCGCACCCGGGGCAGGTCCGCCCGCGTCTTGCCCAGCTGCGTCGTGGGCAGCCGCATGTAGTGGAAGCGGCGCAGCTGGGTGAGCCCCTCCAGGTGCATGCTCCGGGCGATCCACCCGAAGACGCGCTCGGGCCAGCGGTTCTCCACGCGCCAGCAGATGCGCAGGTAGTTCACGTCCTCGAGCGACTCGGCGTAGTCCACCGACAGCTCGGACAGCTCGCGCGAGATGCGCTCGCCCCGCTGGAAGGCGCGGCGCACCGCCAGGTGCTGCAGCATCCAGGTGCGCGAGTGCGTGCGCAGCCCCGAGGCATGGCCCAGCAGCTGGTTGTCCTGCGCGTACAGGAAGATCTTCGCGATGCCCTCGCCGCTGGAGGCCAGGGTGCGGTGCGTGTCCTCAAGGATCTGGGTGTGGGGCCCGTCCTCGAAGGGGTAGTCGGGGTGGAAGAGGCCGACGGAGCGGATGAGGGCCCAGATGTTCTGGAAGGACTCGAACCGCCCGTCGCGGGCGTTGGCGCAGCGCGCCTTCACGAAGGCATCCAGGATGGCCTGGCGCGCATCGGCCGGGACGTTGCGCAGGCGCACACCGGCGCGGAAGGGCCGGGTCAGCTCCTGCCCCTCGGGGGTGTTGAAGGGCGAGCTGTCCCGTACCTCGGCGCTGCACCGGGCGCGACGCCCATCGGGCAGCACCAGGGTGAAGTCGTCGACGAGGAGGCCGGCGGGCAGCACGTCCCGTGCGCCGTCGAAGAGGAAGGCCACCCCCGACGTGTGGAGATCCAACACGGGGCAGTCGATCTGCTGGCCGGTGAGCGGCGAGGCGAAGGAGATACCGAACGGTGCCTCCGCCGCCGTCTTGAAGCGCATGTGGTTGCGCCGGTGGTACAGCGACAGGCTGCGCGGCAGCGAGAGCAGCAGGCCGCCCTGCTCCACCGCGACCACCGCGGACCAACCCCGATAGCTCTTGCCGCTCAGGTCGAAGACGACGTGCACCACGTCGCCGAGCGCCGCCTCCCAGTTGCGCGGCAGCGCGCAGCGCATGAGGACGTGCTCGCCGTGCGGGACGAGCTGCGCGTGCAGCTCCTCCTGGACGCGCACGCCCTGCATCAGCGTGCACTGGAGCGTGTCGCGCTGGCGCAGCGCCCGCCGCAGCACCGCGAGGATGCGGATCCGATCATCCAGGGTCGCCATCTCCACGTAGCCGATGGTGGCGCTGGGCCGTTCGATCTGGATGCCCACCCGGAAGAAGGCGTCATCCGCGGAGCGCTCCAGGCCCACGTGCCGCACGAAGGCCCCGCCGGTGCGCAGCACGGTGCGCCCTCCCTGCTCGAGCCGGAAGTCGGTCAGCCGCGTGCCGGGCGTCATCCGCTCGATGGGGGCATCCACCAGCACCTTGAGCTGGCAGCCCTCGTTGCTCAAGTCCAGGCACACCGCGCGCAGCAGCGAGTCGTCGACGACGAAGGAGGCCTCCAGGCCCACCGCTGGCATGCGCCGGGAGCTGCGCTGGCGCAGCAGCGCGCCAAGGCTCCGGCTCAGGTTCTCCAGCGAGGCCGCCGTCAGGTCCATGGTGTGGAACTCGTGGCCCTCGGACGCCACCTCCACCAGCTCCTGCATCGCCTCGGCCTGCGCGCCGGGACAGAGAAACACGCGCAGCGCCTGGGGCGCCAGCCGCTCGAGCGCCAGGATGAACTTCCTCGCGCCCACCGCGTCCGCCAGGATGATGTCGGGCACGCCCTGCGCGAGCGTGCGGGTGGCGTCGTCCCGAGAGCTGACGGCGACGATCTTCCGGGGCGCCAAGGCCTCAGCGAGCCCCGCACGGAGCTCCGGGTCTGGGTGGACGATCAACACCGACTGCTCGTGCGAGACCACCGCCACCTCCTGCTGAGAGTCGCGCTCCGAGCGCTTCGCGGGCCTGCCATCCACTCGCGTCAGCCCTCTTGCTGGGGGGGACGCCAGAGAGCCAACATCTCGCTTCGACGGTAACAGCCCTCTTCTTGGAAGAAAAGCCGTGGCCACTCGTTACTCACGGCTGGTCGATAGACTTCAACGACAGCTTTTCCTCGAATCGTGCTCCCCCAGCATCCGAGGGAGCGTCGACCTGTACCGTCGGCCAAGCCGTCTGCCTCGCTGGGGAGACAAGCGAGTGCTGGCCTCGCTCGGTGCAGGCGGTTAAATGAGCGGGAAGGAGACGCGCCCACGTGGACTACGAGCGGGAAATCAACGAGCTGAAGCGGAAACTCAACGCCGTCATCCTCGCGCACTATTACCAGGAGAGCGAGATCCAGGACGTGGCCGACTTCGTGGGCGACAGCCTGGCGCTCGCGCAGGCCGCGGCGAAGACGAAGGCGGACGTCATCGTGTTCTGCGGCGTCCACTTCATGGCGGAGACGGCGAAGATCCTCAACCCCGCCCGCCAGGTGCTGCTGCCGGATCTGAAGGCCGGCTGCTCGCTCTCGGATCGCTGCCCTCCCACGGCCTTCCGGGCCTTCAAGGAGAAGCACCCGGACCACTTCGTGGTGAGCTACGTGAACAGCTCCGCCGCGGTGAAGGCGATGAGCGACGTCATCTGCACGTCCTCCAACGCCGTGAAGATCGTCAACCAGGTGCCCCGGGACAGGCAGATCCTCTTCGCGCCGGATCAGCACCTGGGCCGCTACGTGATGCAGCAGACCGGTCGGGACATGGTGCTGTGGCCGGGCAGCTGCATCGTCCATGAGATCTTCAGCGAGAAGCGCCTGGTGCAGCTCAAGGTGCAGCACCCCGAGGCCGAGGTGGTCGCCCACCCCGAGTGCGAGGCGGCGGTCCTCCGGCATGCGGACTACATCGGCTCGACCAAGGGGCTGCTGGACTACGTGCTCAAGAGCCCCAAGCGCGAGTTCATCGTCGTGACGGAGGCCGGCATCCTGCACCAGATGAAGCGGGGCGCCCCGGAGAAGACCTTCATCCCCGCGCCTCCGGACAATGGTTGTTCGTGCAACGAATGCCCCTACATGCGGCTCAACACGATGGAGAAGCTCTATCAGTGCATGAGGGACCGCACGCCGGAGCTGACGCTGCCCGAGGACCTGCAGTCCGCCGCGCGGGCGCCGCTGCAGCGGATGCTCGAATGGTCACAGTGAGGGGTTGACGCACCGCGCTGTCTGTCGTGGGAGCGGCAATTCGGCTCCCGCGCCGCATTCGTTCCTTGCACCGGCGAGAGCCCGGTGCGATCTGGAGCCACCGTGGGTTTCCGATTCGTCGCCATTCCTGGCCACCGCGTGGTGGCACATCCTCAGTCCCTGCCCTCGGACGAGCGGCTCGAGCCCGAGCTGCCCCCGCTGCACGAGGCGGTGGAGCGTGCGTTCGCGGGCGCCGAGTTTCGCGACGTGAAGGCGAAGGACCGGCTGCGCTCCCTGTTGAAGGGAGACCGGGCCCCCAACCTGGGCAGCCCCGGCTCCGGCTTCGGCCCTTCCGCCCTCTTCGCCCAACCGCCCCAGGACCTGCCCGCGCTGCTGCGGCTGGCCGATGAGCTGGAGTCGCTGGCGAAGCGCGAGGCCGGCGAGCGAGCGCTCGTCTGGAAGTGCGCCGAGTGCAGCGCCCGCTACGCGGTGCCCGTGGCGCTGGCGCGCTCCGTGTCCATCCGCTGCGAGCGCTGCGGCAGCCCCGTGGAGCTCAACCCGCAGCGCAGCCTCGGCGAGGAGTCGCTCATCGACCCGTTCCTCGGGGCGGTGAATGGCGCCCGTCACGAGCTGGCCACCTTCTTCCGCGAGGCCATGGCGCGCGGCTGGCCCGTGCTCGTGTCCACCGAGGAAATCGGCTCCTGAGCCGAGGGGTGCGCCCCTCGAGTCCCCGGGGGTGAAAGTCGTTCCAGGGCCGCGCTCGCGGCGCTACCCTGTGTCGGCCATGCAACGCGCCATCCTCCAGCTGCTGCGCTGCCCCCGGTGCCGGCGCGGCGGGTTGCGGCCAGAGACGGACACCGCCGAGCT
This sequence comes from Archangium sp., assembly GCF_036388035.1. GTDB lineage: Bacteria > Myxococcota > Myxococcia > Myxococcales > Myxococcaceae > Archangium. The sequence goes on along the minus strand of NZ_DASVSO010000080.1, from coordinate 817 downwards.
CCTCTTCGGGCCGCTGCACTGCGCCGAGTGCCACGCCCGCTACCCGGTGGCCGAGGGCGTGGCGGACCTCGTCGCGGAGCCCGCCTCGAGCGCCCTGGCACAACGGGGCCTGGAGCAGCGCCTCGTCGCCCGCTCCTATGAGCGCTACGTGCGCCCCGCCCTCCAGCGCGCCCTGTCCGCCCCCCCCATGGACCGCGACAGCGAGTACCTGCTGTACCGCTCGCTGCTCGGCCACCCGGAGGCGCCGGTGTTGGACCTGGGCACGGGCACCGGCCTCTTCGCCCGGCGGCTGGCGCGCGAGTCGGGGCTGCCCCCCGTGGTGGGCATGGACGTGTCCCGAGCGATGCTCGAGGAGTCCGTGGCCCAGGCCCACGAGGACGGCGTGCGGGTGGACCTCCTGCGCGCCGAGGCGCCCTACCTCCCCTTCCAGGACGGCTCGCTGGGTGGGGTGCTGCTGGCCCACTCGCTGCACTTCATCGCGGAGCTGGGCCGGCTGCTGCTGGAGGTGTCCCGCGTGCTGCGTCCGGGCGGCCGCTTCGTGGCCAGCACCTGGATACCCCCGGGCCGGGCCGCCACCTTCGTCCAGCGCAGCGCCGGACTCCACCCGCGCGAGGAGGAGGAGCTCAAGGACGCGCTGGCCGCCGCCGGCCTGGGAGGCTTCGCCCGGCTGCGGCTGCCGCCCCTGCTGGTGGTGAAGGCCGAGAAGCCCGTCAGATGAAGATGCCGGCCGAGGCGTCGAGGCGCGCCTTCTGCACCTCGGACGCGCGGCCCTCGGCCTCCAGCGGCGCCACCACGTCCTGACGGCGCTTCTTGCACT
>NZ_DASVSO010000079.1:0-5105 GCF_036388035.1 Archangium sp. | reverse complement strand
GGCGGGTGAGACGGCCGAGCACGTCCTTGTACTCGTAGTCGTCCACCAACCCGCTCACGGCGTCCACGCGCTTCGTCAGGCGACCGGCCGCGTCCCACGTCTCGGTGACGAGGACACCGCCCGGCTTCCTCATGCTGGACGTCGTGCGCGGGCGGCCGAGCGCGTCCACCGCGTCCACCTTGGTCTTCGTGCTTCCCGCCCAGCGCTCCAACACCATACCCGCGATGTCGAGCACCACCCCCTCCTTGTCCCCATCCCCGTAGTCCCACGACACCGCCCTCCCGAGCTCGTCGTAGCCAATCTTCGTCTCGCGCTCGAGGTGATCCGTGCTGCTCTTCACCCGGCCCTCGACGTCGAGCGCGTAGGCCACCTCCGTCGTGTAGGACGGATCCTCCAGCCCCTTGGTCTCCACCCGCACCAATCGCCCGTTGGCGTCGTAGACGTTCCTCCGGGTGACCCCGCGCTCGTCCGTCACTGTCTCCAGGCGGCCGTTCTTGTAGTGGTATGAACGAGACACCTGACGGAAGAGCGGCTCCTTCTGATTCGCGATGTCGGACCCCGCTGGAGGCGAGCCCACCCAATACGTCTCGAGCGTCTTGAGCCCGTCCTCGATGAGGGTCACCCGCTCGTGTCGCGGCGAGGAGTCGCCCGCTTCCCGCTGCGGCTCCAGCCACTCGCGGAGGGTGAGCTTCTTGTCCTCCTGCACGTAGCGGTATTGCCACTCCTCGGAGGGCTTCTCGGTGGGCGTCCCGGAAGGATCCGCCGGAGCCTGGATGCTCCCCGAGCGGGTGTGGGACAGGGCGCGACCCAGGCCGTCATAGGTCCACTCTTCCCAGGCCCCCGTCGGCGAGTCCTCCGTACGCGTCAGACGTCCATAGGCGTCGTAGGAGAACGTCCGGGTGAGCTTCTTGAGCCCCAGGGCCGGGTCGGCCTCCTCGAGTGACAGGCTCACCGTCTCGAGCTGCCCCAGGCCCGCCAGGTCGTCGTACTTCTCGTACTTCACCCACCGGCCCTGCGCGTCCTTCTTCACCTCGAGCGGCCGGCCGCGCTCGTCGTACGTGGCTTCCTGCAGGAGCGTCTGCGTATTGCCCGAGAGCGAGAGGGACAGGCTGCTGACCTCTCCCTCGGGCGTCAGCTGCGTGCTCATGTTCAGCGCGCCGTGAGCGGTCGCGAAGGTACCGCTGGTGGGCAGGCCGGGCTTGCGCGCGTTGCCGTAATTCCAGCTCAACACCTTCTTGTTGTCGGGGAGTCCAGGCACCGGCTGGATCCCAGACCCCTGGGGTCGCTCCTCGATCGAAACGCTGTCGACGGCCTGGCTGAGCGCGGGCGCGGGGTTGGCCTTGGGATGGTACTCGAGCTCCAGCCCCAGCGCGGACTTCTGGGACTTGGGCATCACCCGGGCAAGCTTCGACGTGTCGTTGTGCCACGTCATGTTCGAGCCGGTGCCCGCGAGGGGCAGGAGCTTGTCCTTGATGCTCCCATACTCGTTGAGCGTGAACGCCACCCGCACGCCGTCCGGCCGGATGACGACCCGCTCCAGTTCGTCCGGGTACTCGAGCGTCACCGCCTTGCCCTGCTGGCCGCTCATCTCCACGGAGGCCACCATCTCGTAGGCCTTCATGTGCTTGTACTTGCCCGTGGCCTTGGACTCGGGGACTCGGGAGTAGTTGGCCCACCACTGCACCGGCGAGGCGGGCACGTTCCACGGGCCCTGCTCCGGGGGAGGCTCCACCACCGCGGCGCTGTAGCCGAGCGTCGCCCCCTTCAGCTCGTTGGCGGCGTTCCAGCGCTCCGGACCGGAAAGCCCCGTGGGGATGGGGTGGTACCCATAGGTCCAGACGGGATACGGCCCCTCGGGGGCAGTCGAGCTGCCCTCCTCCCACTGCGTGCGCACCGCGTGGAGCAGGTTGCCGTTGGCGTCATGATCGAAGTCGAGCTGGTAGAGGACCGTGTCCGCCGTCGGCTTGTGCTTCAGCTCCACCCGCGACAGCCACTTGAAGCCCTGCGAGCGCGAGAGGGCCAGCACCCGGCCCGGGCTCTTCTCCGGGTCGACGTCCTTGTAGGTGAACGCCAGCTTCACGGTGCCGGGACGCCAGTCCACCGCCTCGATCCGATCGGAATCGTCCTCGTACTTGACGTAGGCCCAGTTGCCCGTACCCGCTGGCGCCTCCAGCTCCCGGCCCGAGTCATTGAGCTCCTCGCCATAGCGGGTGAGGAGCCACTTGCGGCGCCCCTCCTTGCTCCGCCCCTGCGCCACCTGGGTGAAGCGGTACGTCCAGCCCTGCGCGGACCGCATCTCGATGAAGGGAGTAGCGGGCGGCACGTCCGGCGTCGCGGGGTCCGGCAGCGGCGCGTCCACGAGGAGGACGTTGTCGTGCGACGTGTCCGGCAAGCATGTGGTCGTCGTGGAGGGCGCGGTCGGGGCCTCACACTTGGGGAAGGGATAGGCCTGGCCGCCCACCACCACCACGTAGCGGCGCTGGTACTCCTCCTCCAGCACCCAGCCGTCGTAGCCGTGGCTCCACCCGATGCCCAGGTGCGAGGGCAGGTTGTTCTGGTTGTTGTAGGAGCGGGTGAAGCTGACGGTGCCCAAGCCCTGCGGCACGGAGAAGTCGGTGTGACTGAAGGACAGGTGTCCGTCCGACACATTCACTCCTGCCACCGACTCCTGGGCGCGCGCCCGGGCGTTGATGCCCATGAACGCGCCCTTGACCTTGCCCAGGTTGCGCGTGAGCGTCTTGAGCTGGGGTTTGGCCGCATACAGCATCAGGGAGACGGAGGGCGGCTTCTTGGAGCCGTACTGCATGGCGGCGACATCCGCCGGGAGCGGCAGTTGGAAGTGTCCGCCCTCCTCATCCGAGGACTGCTCGAGATGGCGCAGCCGCGCCTTCGCCCTCCCCACGGGCTTGCCGTCCTCCAGCTTCTCCGTCACCTGCCAGGTGCCGCTGGAGAAGACGAGGTCGGCCTCCTTCAGCAGCTCCTGCGTCCCATCCTCCTTGTTCAGGTAGAGCCGGACGATGCCCTTCTCCACCTCCTTCGGGTTGACGAAGAAGTTGACCACGGGCGGCTCGGCGATCTCGCGACCCGGAGCTGCATTGCCCTCCTCGTCGTCCGCCTTGTCCGCCTCGTCCACCGTGTAGCTGTGGCCAGCGCTCAGGTAGTCCGTGCGCCCGGCGAGTCCCTCGAAGTTGAAGCGGTAGAGGACGTTGTCCGCGTTCCCGCGCAGGTACAGCTCGAGGTACAGGACGTCGTTGGCGGTGAGGATCTCCGGCAGGTACGCCCCGCCACACGAGGCCGTCAGCACCTGCTCGTGTTCCCCCTCTCCTGCCTCGAAGGTAAGGGGACATTCCATGCCGAAGCCATCTCCGCCCAGCCGCAGCACGAACTCGCCGCTCACCATGCCGGGCCTCAGCGCCTGGTCCGGCTCCAGCAGGTGGGTGAGGAAGTCGTACGCCACGTCGTCCTCGGTGGCGCGCGGTGGCGTCTCGTTCTTCAGGTCGCGGTCCTGCGCTGGCGTCTTGCCCTGGGCGGTGATCTGGATGTTCTTCAGTTCCAGCACGCGGAAGGCATGCTCGAGCCCCAGGTCGAAGCGCTCGCGCCGCTCCCCATCCCGCTCGATGTGCCGGTAGACGTTCTTCACGCCCACGGCGCGCGTGGGCACCCGCCCACCCTCGGCCCCTTCGACGGGTGCCTCCTCCTCGGAGAAGCCCGGCGGGGGGATGTTCTTCTCGTTCGACTGGATGAAGCCATCCCCGTTGCGGTCGCGCGGGTAGATGGCGTGCCCGACGACGTGCAGGTAGTAGTTGGCGCGGGGCAGCGCGTTGAGCACCACATCCTCGCCAGAAGGCTTGCGGTAGCGCAGCGCCGACTGCACCGACTCGACGTAGCGTGCACCCGGCTTCACCGCGAAGGGGACCACCATGGGCCCCTCCACCGCCGTACCCGTCACCCCGATGATGCGGCCCGCCAGCGGCGGCACTCCCGTCGGGACCTCGACCAGCGGCGGCTCCTTGTTGATGCACGCCTTGCGCATCGAGAAGCCGGCGTCCTCCGACAGCTCGGAGCAATACACCTCCAGCAGCAGACCCGCATCCCCTTCGTCCACCAGCGGCTTCGGATAGCAGTTGCCACCATCCGGCAGCAGCCCGCGCTGGCAGGTTCCCGCGTCACTGCCCCCATCCATGCCGCCAGCATTGGCCGTGCCCGCATCAAGGCCGCCGTCCGTTCCGCCATCGGCCGACGCGTCCTCGCCGTACGGCTTCACCCGCACGCGCCAGTGCGTGGACACATAGACGAAGTCGTCGCGCGTGGTGGCGGCCCCCCCGTGCCGCACCAGGCTCTCCAGCTTCTCCTTCGGCTCACCTTCCGCCTGGACCCTGCGGTTGACGCGCACGTCGATTTCCGGCGGGTAGAGCAGCACGTCGCCCACCGGGATACCCAGCTCCTGCTGGGTGCAGCGCGACAGGCTGTGGTTCTCCCCGTACTCGTCCACGCTCAGCGGGCCACCCGCCGCCTCATCCGCCGCGCACGAGCCGTCCTCCGCTCGCGTCGAGCGGTTGATGGCTGGCACCGTCACCGTCTTCATTCCCGTGTAGCCCGTCGCGTGGTTGACGGCGAATACCACCAGCCGGTCCCCCGCGCTCAGGCTCAGGAAGTTGCTCCGGTTGTCCTTGCAGTTGGCCTCGTAGTAGTCCCGGTCCGCCTGCGTGCCCTGCCCCTTGCGGTCCAGCTCCCGGCACCTCTCCCTGGCGTACCTCGGGATTCCGTGCGTCGGTCCCAATCTCAGCCGCCCGAACATTCCGTGCGTCGCCGGCGAGCCTCCGTCCACCGGGTTCTGCCGCACATCGCAATAGCTCGGGTCCTTGCGCCCAAACGCATACGTCGCTATCGGGTGCTCGAGGTCATCCTCCCGGAAGAAGTGCACCTCTGTCGTGTCCACGTCCCGGGGCGTTATGGACTGGTACTCTCCCAGCCTGTCCGGGTCCCTCTCGCTCGGCAGCTCCTCCGCTCCGCACATCCCCTCCAGCGGCTTGCCCTGGCGGTCCACGAACAGCAGGTTGCCGTAGATGTAGCGCGCATCCACCAGGATGTCCGCCTGCGTATTG
>NZ_DASVSO010000078.1:0-8245 GCF_036388035.1 Archangium sp. | reverse complement strand
GCCCCGGAACAAGAAGGACACCCGCTACGCGGACCCGCCCACCTCCCACCGTCCTGGCGTGGGCGTGGTGCTCGTGGCCGCCAAGCGGGCCTTCCGGCTCGCCTTCCAGCCGTTCATCAACGAGGTCATGCGCCGGCAGGTGGAGTTCAACGAGGCCATCCTCGAATCGCTCGCCACCATCTACGAGCACCAGCAGGAGGGAGCACGCACCCAGGCCCTCTGGCGCCAGGAGATGGAGCGCCGGATGGCCCGGCTCGAAGCGGAGCGCGGGGGCGCGGACGCGAAGCCCTCGGGTGAAGCACCCCGAGCCTCCCGGAAGACGAAGAAGCCCTCGGGTGGGGCGGCATGAAGATCGCCTTCCTGGCCGGTGACGTGGGCAACATCTCGGGTGGGGCCAACGTCATCATCGAGTACGCGTGGCGGTTGCAGGCGCTCGGCCACGAGGTGGTACTCGTCACCCACGCGCCGGTGCGGCTCGCCTCGCCGCCCTGGCACCCGCGCCTGCCGGAGCTGCGCTTCCAGACCTTCCGGGAGGCGGCCGGGGAGCGCTTCGACTTCGCCTTCGCCACCTGGTGGCTCACCTGGTTCGACCTGTGGCGCGTGGACAGCGCCGTCTACGGCTACCTGAACCAGAGCCTCGAATCACGCTTCCACGCGGAGCCCCACCTCAAGCACCTCAACCGCGTCACCTACTCGCTGCCGCTGCTCTTCGTCACCGAGGCGAACTGGCTCGCCGAGTTCATCCGCACCGTGCAGCCGTCGGGACAGGTGCTCTACGTGCGCAACGGGCTGAGCCGCGAGCACTTCCCCTGCGTCGAGGCCCCCGCGCCGCGCACGGGTCCCCTCCGGGTGCTCGTGGAAGGCCCCTGGGGCATCCCCTTCAAGGGCGTGGCCGAGACGTTCGAGCTGCTCGAGGAGGCCCGAGCCCGGGTGGAGCTCGAGGTGGGCTGGCTCTCCTCCAGCAGCGGCGGGCAGGTGCCGGTGGTGGGCGGGCGGCCCGTACGGGTCCACGAGCGCATCCCCATCAACCGGGTCCGCGAGGTGTTCCAGCAGTACGACGTGCTCCTCAAGCTGTCCCGCGTCGAGGGCATGTTCGGCCCACCGCTGGAGATGTTCTCGCAGGGCGGCACGGCCCTCACCTACACCGTCACGGGCTCGGACGAGTACATGGTGCACGGCGAGAACTCGTTGCTGATGCCACCGCATGACCGGCGGCAGCTCCCGCGCTACCTGGAGGTGCTCTCGGCCTCGCCCGCGTACCTCGAGCGGATGCGCACCGGGGCCTTGAGCACCGCTCGCGCCTTTCCGGACTGGGAGGCCAGCATCGGACTGCTGGAGGGCGAGTTGCGGCGGCTCCATCGCGAGGGCCTGCGCCACGACGCTCTCCGCCCCGCGCTCGAGGCGATGGCGACCCTCAAGGAGCACTGGCTCGACGAGGTCCGACACGTGGAGGAGGTCTCGTTGGATGCCGGCCCTGGCGAGCGGCTGCTGCTCGAGCGTTACCGCAAGCTCAAGAGCGGCTCGGGTCTCCAGACCCTCAAGCGGCTGGTGCCCGATTCACTCAAGCAGTCCGTTCGCACGTTCCTCACCCGGAGGCTGGAATGAGGGTCCTCCCGCCGTCGACGCGGATGAAGGTGGCGTTCCTCGGGCGCTCCACGTTCGAGCCCCACGCACCGCGCACCGCCGAGTGGGCCGAGGTCCGCTTCTTCGCCCTCGGCGAGGACGGTGGGGCCCCGGCGGTGGAGGAGGCGCGCACCTGGGGCGCCGAGACCCACCTCCTCTTCGAGCCGCAGCGGCTCGGAAGGGACGTGCTCTCACGGCTCCCTGGGATGAAGATCGGCATCGTCCCCACCGCGCTCGATGGAACCGAGGCCTTCGCGAAGCTGAAGGAGCTCACGAGCCCGGGGACGAACGCGCTCCGGTGGCTCACCTGGCCGGAATCCCCCGTCCCCTCCGAGCTCGCCGGGCTCCCCTGGCTGCAGACGCTGCCCCTCCCGGTGGACACGCGCCGCTTCACCGAGGGCCCCCGGCTGCAACGGACCCACCTCCTCGTCCCGGAGTGGGCCTCGCCCACCGCCGCCGTGCTCGAAAGCCTCCGGAAGCTGGCGTCCGTCGAGCTGCTCCCCAGGGGACTGGAGCCCTCCGCGCTGCTGGAGCGGCTGGAGGGCGCGGGCGTGCTGCTCTACAGCTCCCGTGAGCCGCTCGGCCGGAGCGATCCCCTGCCGATGCTGGCGCTCGCGCGAGGACTGCTGCTGATCGCCGACACACCCTTCCCCGCGGATTGGTACGTGGAGCCGGAGGACGAGTTCCTCGTGCGCGGTGGCGAGGACATGGTGCGCGCGGTGGACGCGCTCACCCGGAGGCCCGGCTCCTTCCACGCGGTGCGCGTGCGCGCCTGGCAGAAGGTGCGCGAGGCCTTCGATGCCTCCTCGGCCTTCCAGCGGCTCCTCCACGACGCCTCGCTCCTGGGTGCCGTGGAGGAGCGCGGTGCTACCGGGCCATCAGGAGGCTGAGGTCATTGCTCGCGGCGTTGGCGGCCACGATGTCCAACCTCCCATCGCCGTCGAAGTCGCCCGTGCTCACGGCATGAGGGTCATTCCCCGTGAAGTACGCGAGCGCCGGCCGGAACAAGCCACCCCCGATGCCCACCCACACGGCCACGTCGTTGTGCCCGAAAGCCGAGGGGTGTGGGTCGCGCGGATGACCGGAGCCGAAGCCGCGCCCTCTCGCGCCCACGAGATCGAGAATCCCATCCCCATCCAGATCCGTCGCCGTCAGGTGGGAGATGAGCATGCCCGTATCGGCATCGATGCTGAATGGCGGCGCGAAGGTGCCATCCCCCTTCCCGCGCACGAGCAGGAGGGCGAAAAGGGACTTCCTCACGAGGAGATCCTGCTTCCCATCCCGATCGAAGTCGCCCAGGACGAGCACCTCCGGTGAGTTCCCGAGGGCCAGGGTCCTCGCGGCCTGGAAGGTGCCATCCCCGTTGCCCGGCAGCACGCGCACCTCGCCATTGTGCGCGGTCACGAGATCGATCTTCCCATCCGAGTCGAGATCACCCGCCACGAGGGCCCCGGGCTCGCTTCCCACGGGGAACGCCGTCGCCGCCCTGAAGGAGCCATCGCCGTTGCCCATCAGCACGCGGACATCGTGGGTGGTACGGCTCAGGGTGACGAGGTCCGGCTTCCCGTCGGCGTCGAGGTTGACCGCCACCAGGGACACGGGCTCCGCGCCCACCGCGAAGGAGGTCGGTCCCCGGAAGGTGCCATCCTTGTTCCCCAGCAGCACGCTCACGTCGCCGCTCCCCCCATTCGCGGTGACGAGGTCCGGCTTGCCGTCCACGTCCACGTCCGCCGTCACGAGGGCCACGGGACGCGTCCCCACCGCGAAGGAGGTCGGTCCCCGGAAGCTGCCCGTTCCGTTCCCCAGCAGCACGCCCACGTCATGGCTCCCCTCGGCGGCGGAGGCGATGTCCAGCCGCCCATCCCCGTCCAGGTCCGTCGTCACCAGGGCCACGGGACGCGTCCCCGCCTGGATGCGAGGCGTCACCGCGAACGTCCCGTCTCCCTTGCCTCGAAGCACGCTCAGCCCCGTGCTTCCATATGCGACGCCCGCGTCCAGCGTGGCGACGTCCTGCCTTCCATCCGCATCGAGATCCGCCACCTTCAGCGAGAAAGGTCCCAGCCCATGCGGTGTGGAGCGAGCGGCCTGGAAGGTGCCATCCCCATTGCCGGCCAGCACGACGATGACGCCGAACTCCAAGGCCTCGGTGGACGTGCTGGGGGGGGTCCCAACCGCCACGAGGATGTCGGGCTTTCCATCGCCCGTCAGGTCCCCGAGCGCCACGGCCCTGCCTCGTTGCCCGACCTCGAGGCTGACAGGAGCCTGGAACGTCCCGTCGCCCTTGCCCACCAGCACGGAGACGAGCGAGGTGCCGGAGCCCACCGTGACGAGATCCAGCTTTCCATCCGCATCGAGATCCCCGAGCTCGAAGGAGGAAGCGGCGGGCCCCGAGAGCTCGGAGCTCCGGAAGGTGCCATCCCCGTTACCCAGCAGCACGCTGAGCCTGTTCAACTCGAGGACGACCAGATCCAGGCTCAAATCCTCGTCCACATGGGCCGCTCGCACTGAAGCGGGCGTCTCGAAGCCCGGCTGAATGCCCTGACGGAGGTGCCGCGGGGACTGGAAGGTGCCATCCCCGTTGCCCAGGAGCAGGCTGAGCGCCGGGCCTTCACCGCCTCCAGTGGGGAGGGCGTTCGTGGTGACGAGGTCCAGGCGCCCATCCTCGTTGAAATCCCCGGCCGTCATCGACGTCGCGGTCAGCGCGCCCACGGGCTGACGCAGCGGCGCATGGAAGAAGCCCTCCTCCTTACCCAGCAGCACATTCAACGCGGGCTGGGTGTACCAATGCGGTGGGGAGTACGCGTAGCGCCCGCTGGTCGCGAGGTCCATCCGACCGTCGCCGTTGAAGTCTCCCGTTGCCATCGCCGAGTGGCCAGGACCGGCCTCCAGGGACGCCTGCCGTCGGAAGGCTCCATTGCCCAGGCCCCGCCAGATGCTCAGGGTGTCGAATGCGCTCACCGTGGCGACATCCAGCTTCCCGTCGCCATCGAAGTCCTCGAAGACGCCCGTGCGCGGTGCATCCGAGAAGTTCTTCATGCCCACGAAGTCCGGCTCGCACCGGCTCCGGCCCAGGCCCCGGGTGTCGAGGGTGAACGTCTCCGTCCGCGAGGCGCCCGCCCTGCCCTCCACCGAGGCCGTGACACGCACTCGCACGCCCTCGGCGAGGACGCCCGGGAGATCTCGCACGGCATCCCAGAGGAACGCGTTTCGCGCGCCCTCCGGGTCACTGGAGCTGGGGACGCCCCTCACGCCCTCGTGGACCTCGCTGCCCGCCTGCGTGGCACGCTGGAAGTGCCCCGTGCCGTCACGGTCGAACTCCACCAGGACGTCCACCCGGTGTGCCGAGGCCTGCCGCACGGTGTAGGTGAACTGCACGCAACCCGACTGCCCCCAGTCGAATCTGGACAGCGACACGACGTCCGGAGGAAGCGGATCCGCGAGCGACACCGGAGCGGAGGGCGCGGAGTCGGGCCCCTCCTCCTTGTCGTTCGCGGCCCGCACGGTGAAGGAGTACGAGACACCTCGCCGCGCGCCCCTCACCTCCGCGGTCGTGGCGCCCTCCGTCGTCACGACCGCTCCACCGGGCGAGGCCGTGACGATGTAGCGGGTGATGGGACGGCCGCCGTCGCTCTTGGGCGGGGCCCAGCTCACGGTGATGACCTCCTCGGTGGCGGTGGCGAGCACCTCTCGAGGAGCGTCGAGCTTGTCGGGAGTCCGGCACGCGAGGACTGTCACTCCCAACCACAGCAGGAGGACGCTCGCGAGGCCGCGAGAGAAGAAGCGGATTCGTAGGTTCATGGCGGACGACCCAGCGCTGATTCAGGGAGAAGCCCGGCCACTTCCCGTGGGAGGAGCGACGGCATGGCCTCGACTCCCCGTGAGGCAGGGCTTACTCCGGCCGGTGGGCGGCACTCAAGAATCAACCACGGCCCACCGTCATCCGGGCACCACTGCCGCCCGTGTAGCGGAAGGCGCGCCGCTCACCGCACCAGCCGCCCCGCCAGGGACTTCAGTGCGCCGTGCAAGCGTGGCACGCCCTCGCGGAAGCGGTTGTTCAGCTCATCGATGACGCGGTGACGCATGCCCTTCGCGCTCGCACCCTCGGCCCGAGCCCGCTCCACCCGCTCCTCCACGGAGCCCAGGGACGTGAGCATCCGCAGCTCCGGCAGCGCTCCCGAGGGCCCGTCCTTCTCGGGGCCGGTGAAGCGCTGCTCAAAGGAGGCGATGCCACCCAGGAACACGGGCTCGAAGAGCGCCACGAGGCGCAGGGGCAGCTCCGGGGCACGCTCCGCGACCTGCTCGAACGGGAACGGACCCAGGCGCGAGCGGTCCACCGCCAGGGCGAACAGCAGCGACGGCTCGCGGTGCAGGTGCGCCGGCTCGAGGTGTTCCCCCAAGGGCAGCGGCCGCTTGTGGGTCACGAACCGATCCGCGCCCTGAATGGGAGTCCGCCGCGCCCGTGACACCGCCCACGCGGCCGGGCCGTCCCGCAGTGCCTGGACGAGCTTCACGTAGTGGTCCGGGTAGACGACGCACGCCGCATCGAGAAACGCCAGGTACTGCCCCTGGGCGCGGCGGGTCCCCTCGGAGAACGCCGCTCGGGCGTCCGCCTCGACGAGCTGGAACGAGTAGCCGCCGATGGACTGGTAGCGCTCCAGCAGCTCACGCGCGGCCTCGTCCCGCGAGGGCGTGACGAGGACGAGCTCCAGCGGCTGGTACTCCTGGCACGCGAGCGAGAACAGGGCCTCGTCGAGCAGCGGGCGTGCCTGGGGCTCACCGGCCCACAGCACCACGCTGAGCAACCCGGGGACGTGGGCCGGCGCGGAGGCCTCCTCCCGCGTCTCCGCAGGGGCGAGCGCATAGAGCAGCACGTCCGCCTCCGTCGCCGGCGAGAGCTGCGCGAAGAGGCCCCTCAGCGCGTCCTCCGTCCCGGCGGCGAGCGGCGTCGTCCGAGGCTGACAGGGCACCGCGCGCCGCGCCAGCACCCGCAGCCCGAGCGCGGAGAAGCACCGTGTCAGGGTCTCCTCGGTGGCGCCGAGTGCCCCCGGGGCCTTGCCGGAGAGCACCTCCAGCAGCGCGGTCGAGGAAGCGGCATTGCGCGCCCCCACCAGCAGCGTGGCGGAAGGCACGGACGCGGAGACGGTGCGCAGCGTCTCCTCGAGGACGGGCAGGCCCGCCTCCGCGGACAGCACCACGTGGGTCGGCGCCAACTCCGTGGCCCCGGCCATGTCGAGGACGGTGCACCCGGCGGCCACCAACCGCTCCGCCAGCACCGCGTCGCGCGCGAGCAGCAGCACACGCGCGCCCGGCGCGGCCTGCTCGAGCACCCAGGCGTGCAGCGGCACCTGCTCCAGGTCGGTGCTCACCAGCGAGCCCCCGTGAAATCGAAACCATGGGAGAAGTCCGCGACCCGGGCGAGCGCACGGGAGGGACGCTCCAAGGGGGGCGTGGGGAACGGCGGCCCGCCCACCTCGGCGTACGCCTTCAGGCAGACTTCGAGGAAGGCCGCGTTGCCGTACTTCGCGCCCAGCAGCGCGCCACTGCGGCGCACGCTCTGCTCCCGCCGGGGGCTCACCTCGCGCGTCACCGTGTAGTGGTGGGCCAGCGCCAGGGGGGCCACGTGGGTGGAGAAGCCCGCCGCCCGGGCCCGCCAGGACAGGTCCACGTCCTCGCAGTACATGAAGAAGCGCTCGTCGAAGCCGCCCGCGGTCTCGTACAGCTCCCGGGTGATGAGCAGCACGCAGCCCGAGCACCACGGCGTCTCGTGCGAGGCGGGGTCATAGGGCTTGGGGTGCTCGTCCGGGAACATGCGAGCCTCCACCAGCCCCGTGCGCGGGTGGCGGCGCGCCTCGGCCACCAGCTCCCGGACACAGTCCGGGTGCAGCACCGCGTCGGGGTTGACGCACACGTAGGAGCCCACCCCGGGCTCGGCGAAGGCCCGCGCCATCATCCGGTTGTGCGCGATGCCGAAGCCGAGGTTGGCGCCGGAGTGCTGGTAGTCGCCTCGCGGCTCCAGCTCCGCCATCACCCCGCGCAGCGCCTCGTCCGGCGAGTTGTCGAGCCACATCACCTCGAACGGAGGCACCCCCGGCGAGCGCCGGTTGAGCCCGAAGGAGGCCACCAGCCGCGACAGCTCGCGGGGGGAGTTTCGGTACAGCACGACGCCCAGGCGGACGCCGTCGGCATGCCGCTTCACCCGTTCCTCCTGGCGCGCCTCACGAGGCCGTGTTGCGCAGGGGCTCCATCTGCTCGATGACCCACCGGTGGGGCGGGCGCGCCATGCCCTCGTCGGCGATGGCCGAGCGCACCTCGAAGGTCGTCGGCTGCCCGCTGGTGGCGTGCACGGTGCCGCTGGACGAGCGGGCCGACACGACCAGGGTGTAGCGACCCGAGCACAGCCCCACGCGGTCGATGACGAGCCGGACCGTCCCACGCTCCGGCAGGGGGCTGGGCAGCACCACCGCCTCGAGGAAGGTGTTGGTCCCGTACACCCGCGTGCCGTCCTCGCGCCGGATGTCCACCGCGAAGCCCACGTCCGAGACGGGCTCGCGGGTGGCGTAGCCGACGCGCACCTCCATCCCGTGCTCGGTGTCCACCACCACGCCCGTATCACCCTTGGGCG
>NZ_DASVSO010000077.1:0-4207 GCF_036388035.1 Archangium sp. | reverse complement strand
GTCGTCTGCCAGCCGTAGGGCCAGCCCCGCGCGAGCACTCCCGCGTCAGCCGAACAACCCCAGGCGGTTCATCTCGGAGGGCTTGGGGAGCCCCATCACCTGGAGCAGCGTGGGGGCGATGTCCGCCAGGATTCCGGGGCGCAGCTTCTGCCCCCGGAAGTCCGGGTGGATGAGGTGGAAGGGCACCGGGTTGAGCGTGTGCGCCGTGTGGGGCTCCCCCGTCTCCGGGTCGCGCATCTGCTCGCAGTTGCCGTGGTCCGCCGAGATGGCCATCGCCCAGCCGTTGCGGGCACACGCCTGGCCCAGTTGCCCGAGGCACTCGTCCACCGTGAGGACGGCCTTCTTCGCCGGCTCCAGCAGGCCGGTGTGGCCCACCATGTCCGGGTTGGCGAAGTTCACCAGCGCGAAGTCGTAGGCCCCCGAGTCGAGGCGCCGCACCAACTCCAGCGTCACCTCTCGCGCGCTCATCTCCGGCTTGAGGTCGTACGTCTTCACGTCGCGCGGTGAGGGGACGAGGTGCCTGTCCTCGCCGGGGTACACCACCTCGCGGCCCCCGTTGAAGAAGAAGGTGACGTGCGCGTACTTCTCCGTCTCCGCGGTGCGGAACTGGCGCCAGCCCGCGTGGGCGATGGCCTCGGGGAAGATTTCGCTCGGCTGGTCGGGCGCGAAGGCCACCGGCAGCTCGAGCGTCTCGTCGTAGCGGGTCATGCACACGTAGAGGCCCACGTGCAGGCCGCCCCGGTCGAACTCCTTGAAGTCGTCCAGGGCGATGGCGCGCGTCAGCTCGCGGGCGCGGTCCGCGCGGAAGTTGAAGAACATCACCACGTCGCCGTCGCGGATGCGGCCCACGGGCGTGTCGTCGCCGTGGGTGATGACGGTGGGCTTGATGAACTCGTCCGTCACCTTCTCCGCGTACGAGGCGCGGATGACGGAGAGCGCATCGGGGGCCTTGGGGCCCTGCCCGTGGACGATGGCCTCGTAGGCGAGCTGCACCCGGTCCCACCGCTTGTCGCGGTCCATGCCGTAGTAGCGCCCGCCCACGGTGGCGATCTGCCCGGTGTGCGTCTCGCGCAGGAACTTCTCCAGCTCCTCCACGTAGCCGAGCCCGCTCTGGGGGGCGGTGTCGCGCCCATCGGTGAAGGCGTGGACGTAGACGTGGGCGACGCCCCGCTCGTGCGCGGCCTTGAGGAGGGCGTAGAGGTGCTCCATCGACGAGTGCACGCCGCCGGGGGACACCAGGCCGAGCAGGTGGAAGGCCTTGCCGTCCGCCTTGGCCTTGTCGAGCGCGGCGCGGATGACGGGGTTGGAGGCGAGCTCGCCGGACTCGCTGGCCCGGTTGATGCGCACCAGGTCCTGGTAGACGATGCGGCCGGCGCCGATGTTGGTGTGGCCCACCTCGGAGTTGCCCATCTGTCCCTCGGGGAGACCGACGGCCAGTCCGGACGTCTGCAGCTCCGTGTAGGGCGAGCCATTCGTGAGCTTGTCGAGGTGGGGGGTGCCAGCGAGGGCGATGGCGTTGTCATCGCCCCCCTGACGGACGCCCCAGCCATCGAGGATGCAGAGCAGGACCTTGTGTGCGGGCTTCATGCGGGAAACCTAAGGGTGGGTTCCCACGGGAGGAGGGGGGGAGGGTTGCTCGGCTGGAGGGGACTCACTCTCGCCGGGCGCGCGTCTTGTAGGTGAGCACGGGGGCGAGCGTCGCCACCACCCGGACGAGCCCGGCATCCACCAAGTCCTGCACCACGCGGTCGATGGCCTTGTACGCGGGAGGTGCTTCCTCGAAGAGCAGGTCCCGGTCCTCGCAGATGACGTGGCTCTTGAAGGAGGTGCGGGTGAGGGCCTCGGCGGTGAAGCGCTCGCGCATCCGCTCGCGGGCGCTGGTGCGGGTCCACTTGCGGCCCGCCCCGTGCGCGAGGCTGTGGGCGTGGTCCGCGCCGTCGCCCAGCGGCAGCACCAGGTAGCTCAGCGCGCCGCGGCTGCCGGGAATCACCACCGGCCCCTGGTCCGAGGGCGCCGCGCCCTTGCGGTGCAGCCAGCACGTGTGCCCGTGGAGATCCTTCGGGGTGACGCTGTTGTGGCAGACGTCGAGCACCCGCCGCCCCGCCGCGCCAATGCCCTGCATCATGCGCCCGGCGATGGTGGCGCGATTGGCCCGCGCCCAGGCCACGGCGTGGTCATGCCGCGTGAGGTAGTTGCGTGCCTCGCCCGAGTCCTCCGCGAGTCCCCCGGTGCCGTGCCGGTCCACGTGGGCGCGCAGGATGGCCTCGCCGAGGCCTCGAGAGCCGGAGTGGACGAGCAACAGGAGTCGCTCTCCCTTCAACCCCAGCGCGGTGAAGGTCTTCGGGTCGTGGACCGCATCCACCCGCTGCACCTCGGCGAAGTGGTTGCCGCCGCCCACCGTGCCGAGCGCCGCCTCGAAGCCGCAGGGCCTCACGCCCATCTCGGCGAGTGCCGCGTCCGTGTCGCCCTCCCACGGTCCATCCAAATCCAGCCGCGCCGCCCAGCGCTCCGGCTTCGCCTTGCGCGTCGGCAAGTCCAACTCCCACAGCCCCATCCCACAGCCAATGTCGTTGCCGACGAGGAAGGGATAGAAGAGGCCCTCGGAGGCGAACGCGGCGCCCACCGGTGCTCCCTTGCCTGGATGCAGGTCGGGCAGGCCCACCGCGGAGCGCATGCCGGGAAGTCGGGAGGCGGCCTCGAGCTGGCGGACGGCTTCACCCTCCACCCAGGACTGGGGCGAGGCGATGACACGGACGTGGGGAGCGGGCGAATTCATGCTCCCTTGGACGCGCGCGGCGCCCACCGCCTGACGGGGACGCCGGGGCGCCTATTTGTGGTACGGCTCGCCCTTGAGGATGGTGAAGGCGCGGTAGAGCTGCTCCACCAGCACCACCCGCGCCAGCCGGTGCGGCAGCGTCATCTTCGACAGCGAGAGGGTCAGGTCCGCGGCCTGTCGCACCCGCTCGTCCAGCCCCTCGTCCCCGCCGATGATGAGCAGCAGGTCCTTCGCGCCGTCCTGGGCGCGGCCCACGTAGCGGCTGAACTCCACCGAGTCCAGCAGCTTGCCCCGCTCATCGAGCGCCACCAGCAGGTCCTGCGGCTTGCGGCGCGCGAGGATGGCCTCGGCCTCGGTGCTCTTGGCGTCCCCGGCCTTGCCCTTCTTCCCACCCGCCTCGGGCAGCTCAATCAGCTCGAAGCGGGTGTAGTGGGCCAGGCGCGAGGCGTACTCCTGGACCGCGGGCTCGTAGAGGCCCGAACGGTCCCGGCCGATGGAGAGGAGGCGGACCTTCAGGCCACCTTCTCCCGCGGCGCATCCGCCCAGAGACCCTCGAGGTCATAGTGCGAGCGCATCTCGGCGAAGAAGAGGTGCGCCACCACCTCGCCGAAGTCCAGCAGCACCCACTGGCCCGTCTCCATGCCCTCGTGGCCGATGGGGCGCAGGCCGTCCTTCTCCTTGAGCTGGCCGAGCACGTGCTCGGCCATGGCGGACACCTGCCGGTCGCTCTCGCCCGAGCCCACCACGAAGTAGTCCGCGTAGGACGTCATCCCGCGCACGTCGAGGATGAGGATGTCCAGGCCCTTCTTGTCCGAGAGCAGGTTGGCAATCCTGCGCGCCAGCGCGTGGGCGCGGGGGTTCTCCGCCGGAGCTCCGGCAGGCGCGCCCGAGGGGCTCAACGCCTTCTTCTTGGTTATCTTCTTGCGGGCGGCCGGCTTCTTCGCCGCCGTCTTCTTCGTCGCCAGCTTCTTGCGTGCGGCAGGCGCCTTCTTCGTCGCGCTCTTCTTCGCCGCCGCCTTCTTCTTCGTCGCCGTTTTCTTGGTCGCCATACGTGTCCTGGGGGGCACCCTAGCGCACCTGCCCCTGCCCGTGGATGACGTACTTCTGACTCGTCAACTCTCGCAAGCCCATCGGCCCGAAAGCGTGCAATCGACTGGTGGAAATCCCAATCTCCGCCCCCAGGCCCAGCTCGCCCCCGTCATTGAAGCGGGTGGAGGCGTTCCACACCACCGCGCTCGCCTGCGCCTCTCGGGTGAAGCGCCCCGCCACCGCCGCGTCGGCGGTGACGATGGCCTCGGTGTGTTCGCTTCCGTACCGGGCGATGTGCCCCAGGGCCGCCTCCAGCCCGTCCACCACCCGCACCGCCAGGATGAGGTCCAGGAATTCCCGCCCCCAGTCGTCCTCGGTGGCCGGCGTCACCGGCACCCCGGC
>NZ_DASVSO010000076.1:0-2030 GCF_036388035.1 Archangium sp. | reverse complement strand
CAGCACGCAGCCCAGCGAGAAGATGTCGGCACAGGCGCGGATGTCGTGCTGGCTGGAGGCCTGCTCGGGCGCCATGTAGCCCGGGGTCCCCACCACCACGTTGCTGCCCGTCACCCCCACCAGGGTGGACACCACCTGGCGCGCCAGGCCGAAGTCCAGGAGCACCACGTCCTCGGGCCTCCCCCCGCGCAGGAAGAGGTTGGAGGGCTTGATGTCGCGGTGGACGATGCCCTGCTGGTGGGCCATGGCGAGCGCCTCGGTGGCACGCCGCAGCAGCTTCAGGGTTTCAGACAGGCTGAGCGGCTGGCGTGCGAGGCGTTGGGCCAGATCCTCGCCTTCGAGCCACTCCATGGCCAGATAGGGCTGGCCCGCTTGGGTGGTGCCATGGTCGACATAGGAGACGATGGCGGGGTGGCGCAGCTCACTCAGCAGCACGGCCTCGCGCTTGAAGCGATAGGCCACCTCCGGCGAGGTGACGGCGTGCAGCAACTTGAGGGCGACGTGCTGGCCGGAGCGCGAGTCGGTGGCCCGGTAGACGGCGCCCATGCCTCCGCGCCCGGCCAGGGCTCCCAGGGTGAACCGCCCCCCGATGAGCGTCTCCTGGGGCGGGCTCCCAGCAGATGCCTTGGCGGAAGATGGGGTGGTGAGAGTGTCGTCTGGGCTGTTGTCCATGGCGTGGTGAGGCTCGCGGCCCGCTCACGCCATGCTACACGGAGTCGCCTGGCTCCTGGAGTTCGCCCCAGAGCTGCCGAGCCAGCTCGAGGGTGCGGGCATTCTCGGGCACCTGCCGCAGGAAACGCTCACGGGCCGCGGCGTCGGGAATGTCGTTGGCACGGGCACGCACGCACTGGAGGGTCTCGCGGAGCGCGGCCTCCCCCGCGCTGGCATCCCCCTGCGCGAAGCAGGCTTCCGCCAGCGCCAGGCGCACGACCACCGCGAACACGCCCTGGCTGCCCATCTGCTCCAGCTCCCGCACTCCCAGTTCCGCCACCTCTCGAGCCTCCGCGGCGCGTCCCTGGGCGAGCAGGACAGCACTGAGGGCCCTGTTCCCGAAGACCGAGTAACACTTGAAGGGCGCCAGCAGCTCACACGCAGTGCGTGCGTACACCTCGGCCTCGCTCAGAGCACCGCTGGCCAGCATCACTTGCGCCAGCGCGGCGCTCGCCACCGCCCGTTGAAATGAATAGCAGGCGGGGTCGACCAACCACTCGAGCGCAAGGTCATGAGCCTCCTGACGGTGCGCTGGCTCGGGGCTGGAGGCCAACGCCTGGAACAGGTAGTGATGGGCGAAGTGCACCGAGATACGGTGCTCCGCACGCAGGGCAGCGACCTTGGCCTCTCGCAAACGCTCCACGGCACCGGACAGGTCTCCCAACGAGGCCAGGGCCATCCCTGAAACGACCCGCGTGACGTTTTCGTCCCGCTCCACGCCCATGTCGCGGAAGTCGCGCAGGCCCACATCGGCCGTCATGAAGGCCTGCCAGGGCCTGGCCTCGAAGAAGTGGAGGAAGAAGCCCTTCAAGAATCTCATCCAGCCACGCACCAGGGCATCGTGGAGCATGGCGTCAGCACCGACCTCCATGATCCGTTCGAGCAGACCCTCCACCTGCTGGCGCGCGCCGGAATAGATCCTCGCGCCCCCTATCTGGCCGAGGGCCTCGACATAAGCGGCAATCGCCTTGGGCTCCGGCGAGGTGCTCAGCAAAAGCTCTATCATTCGGGCCACCTGCTCCTGGTTTCGGAAGTGGCCCCCGACAATCAAGCTGCCCAGCAGCTTGCACCACAACGAGCTGCCAGCCTTCAGCCCCGCCAGAGCCGGCACGCCGAGCTCCAGGGCCAGCTCCCCTCGCTCCCCCCAATAGGCGACCATGGATTGGAGCGCGCGCAGCCGGGCCGGGAACTCACCACTCATGTCACACGAGAGGGCAGCGTCCGTGCACCGCATCACTCCTTGGAGATCATGCCGGTCGAAGAGCTGCTCGGCGGCCTGGGTGTAGAACGGAACAGCGCGCTCCGGCTGTTGTCCGAGT
>NZ_DASVSO010000075.1:0-10369 GCF_036388035.1 Archangium sp. | reverse complement strand
GATACCGCGGGCACCACGCACTCGGGGAGCGAGGAGGAGGCCACGGCCGTCCTGGCCGTGGAGGACACCGGCCTGGGGGAGCCGCCGGGAAAGCGCGTCGGGCAGGGAGGCCGCGAGGAGTGACGGGCCTGGCCGTCAAAGCGCGAGGCTCTCCTTGAGCAAGGCGAGACCGAACGCCCACTGGCCCTCCGCCGTGGCGAGGTTCAGCGCGCCGGTCCGAAGGCGCTGATAGAACTCGGCGAGCGAGAGCGTGGAGGCGAGCGTCTCCGCTCCGCTGGCCCCCGGGTGCTTCATCTGGCGGGCCAGGTTCAGCAATGTCGAGCCGCAGAACACCGCCACCAGCCGCCGGGTATAGGCGAAGCGGGCGGGGAGCGTGTCCACCGGCTCGCCGTCGTGGGCCGCGAGCAAGCTCCGGCAGGTTCCCTCGTCCATGCGCAGGAAGACCGAGATCGCCGCGAGATCGTAGAAGGGGTGCATCAGCCCGGCGGTCGCCCAGTCGAGGATCAGGATGTTCTCGCCGTCGTAGACGAGGTTGGTGGGGTTGAGGTCGTTGTGTCCGAGGACCGGAGTGCGCCCGTCGGCCGGTGGCTCCTCGGCGAGCACGCGCTGGACGGCGTCGCGGACGAAGTCCGGGAGGGAAAAGCCGGTCTGGAGCGCGGTCCAGGTATGGACGAGGAACTCGCGTGGATCGATCGGGCGCGCGTCAACGGGGGGCGGGAGCTCGTGCAGGCGGCGCACCGTGCGGCCGAGCTGCGTGAGCGCGGCCTCGTGCGTGCGCGGGTCCATGTAGAAGGCCAGGAACGAACGGTCGGCGACGAAGGCGCTGAGGACGGCGCGCCGCGCCTCGTCGGCGTGGACGATGCGAGGCGCCAGGCCCGCGTCAGCGGCGAGGCGCTGGACGTGGAACCCACGGCGCCAGTCGGCGGGATTCTCGCTCTCCGCGGCGATCTTCAGCACGAACGACTTGCCGGCGGCCTCGACGCGGTAGACGCCGGCGCCCGAGAGCCCGGCGGCGATCCGGGTGATCGTGGTGGCGGGGCCCCTGAGGTCCGGGGGGAGGCAGTCTTCGAGGGTCATATCAGAACGTCCCGGCGATTCCGTTGGGCGCGAGAGAGAACGTCACGGGCGGCTGTCCATGGTGAGCCTTGGTTTGGAAGACCGGGAGGACGTGCGCCTTCGGAGAAGAGTCGAGCAGCATCCACAGGGCAAAAGCAGTGACCGGGACGGAGACGCCGCCCGTAATCAGCCCCGCCGTGCACATTCCTCCGCGCTCCTGCACCTGGCTGCACCCGACCGCGGTGAGCGTGATGGCCGTGACCACGCCCATGCCGCCAAACGTGGTGAAGACGATTCCATTCACCTGTTTCGCATACGAAGTGCCCTCTGCCACCAGAATGGCGTGGCGCGCCTTCAGTGCTTCCAGGCCGACACCGGGGATGAAGAGCTTGTCACCATTCCGCGATTTCAAAACCAGCTGCTGCCGCGGGCTGACCCACTGCGTGCATGGCGTGGTGCAGACCATGTCCCTGCCGACGTAAACGTCCCAGGCCTGCTCTTCATATTCCGAGACGACGCTCACCGCGACCATGCCCGGCGGCGGATCCTGGACAGGTCCTTCCTCGGCCGAAGGTGGAACGGCGACGCGCCGGATGCAACCGGGCAGCACGGAGCTGAGGAACAGGGACACGAACAGGGTGAGTGTGCGCATGAAATGGACCCTTATCATTCTACGGGCCTCCTCTTCGCCCTATGTGTTGGACGCGATGAGCGCGATGTTGCGGGGGGACAGGCGCGGGTCGAAGACCTGCAGGAGCTCGACCCGGAAGCCCATCTCCTCCAGGAGGATCGCGCGGTCGAGCAGGAGCACGACCTCCAGTGCCCTCGCGAACCGGTCCCGCAGCAGATGACAGAGGAGGATGCGCCTCGTCTCGGAGCGGACGGACACCTCGAAGGCCTCCAGCCCCGCGTCCGTCATGCCGGTCTCGAGCCCCAGGCGCTCCAGCCGGTTCCTCGCATAGACGGCGAAGCTCCCCGCATAGAGCGCCCTGGGCGCATCCCCCGCCCGCGCGAAGCCGCGCTCGGGAAACTCCCTCCTCGAGAGGAGTGCGAACGCGAAGCGGTGCGCATACACCTGCTTCATCAGCGCGAACTCGGCCTCGCTCTTGTGGTGCCGCTCCCGTGTCGCCAGCGCCAGGGCGTAGCGTGTGAAGGGGAGGCGGTGGGTTTTCCCAAAGCGGGAGACCGGGTAGTCCCGTGCGGCGTCCAGCTTGTCGTAGCAACAGCCCACGTTCAGGAGGAAGCCCGCGTCCTGGCTCTTGCGAATCTGCGTGAGGGCGAGCGGCCCGCAGGTATGTAGGCCGATCGAGGCCCGGTCCCGGCCGCGGAAGAGCGGGTCGATCTCGCTCTGCGGCCCATCCTCGACGGAGGCGTGGAGGAAGCCCAGCTTGTCCCCCTGCGGGCTCCGGGCTCTTCGCAGCCAGTCCCGGCCCTTCTCCTGCAGCGCGGCATCCCGATCGATGCTGTGGAAGGTCCAGTCGAAGGTCCTCACACAGAGGCGAGCGAGATGTCCCACTCCGCCACCGATGTCGACCGCCTGGCGGATGGCCCGCGTCCTCGGCGCGAGGAGGGCGAGGACCCGCTCGATCTCATGGGTCTTCTTGGCGTTGAGCCCCTGGGCCTCCGTAGTGGTCAGCCCATGGGCACCTTGGTGCGAGGGCAGCCCGGTCAGCCGCTGAAGCGCGAGCAGGAGCGTATGCAGCGACGCTGGCGGGTCACCGGGAAGCTCCCCCTGGTCCAGCCTCCGCTCTCCCGTTTCATCGAGGGATTCCGCATAGGACAGCCAGGAGTCGGGATAGGCGGCGCCGGACTCCGGCCAGTCCTGGAGGATGGAGCGAGACCAGAGCTCGGACCAGGGCCCGAGCAACTCAGCGAGCGCCTCCAGTCGAGCTCGAAAATCCATGGCTTTTCCTCACGTCCCCTGGCGCTCGGCGTCAGCACCCCTCGTCTACCCGCATTCCGGGAGCCACGCGATGTCCTCGATACCAGGAGCCCAAGCCCAGGGGGAACCTAACTCAGCCCCAGTTGGGGACTCCGCGCCGTCAGCCGTTGGGAGCATGTTGCCCAACCCTTCAGGAAGTCGATGCGTCGAGCGAACCGCTGAACGCCTGGCTGCATGGTGAGCCGTGCCGAGCCTCAAGGGGTGGAGCGTCCGCCAATCTCCGGGAAGCGCTCGTAGGCCCGTTTGAGCGCGTCCAGGTGGGTGGGGTTGTCCAGGTCGAGTGGCGCATCGGTGAGTTGCACGACCCACCCACCCGTCGCGGTACGCCGTGAGCGTGAAAGCAACTCCGCGTCGCGGGCCGGGTCCGGAAATCCGATGGCTTCTGAGGCAGCGGGCGACCAGTAGTTGAGCCACCCGAGGTGATGCGGAATCTCAGGCGAGCGCATGGCACCAGGGGACTTGATCACCGGCAGCCCTCGGGGTGGAGGCTCCAGGTCGTCTGGCCGATTCTTCGTCTGGCGCGCGATGTCCACCCCTGCGCTGAAGGGCGTTGCGTGCCCCCAGAACGCGCGAGCGCCCTCCGCTATGGCTTCCAGCACCTCCGCTGCCGCTGCGATGCCGTCTACGGTCAGAGGCAACACCGCATGAATATCAAGCTGGGCCTGGCCACCCGGCGAGCTGTCTGCCGGTAGTTCCAATCCAGTCACCGTGACCCGGAAGTCATCATCCCCGTTGCGGAGGAGCGGAAATCCACGCCCGTTGGGCCTTCCTCGAGCGAGAAATGCCTCGCGCTGCGGCACTGGGATGCGCTTCCCCTCGCTAGAAATCGTCCACTCCAAGCGCAAGCCGGGGAGTGCGCGCTCCATTCCATGAACAACGGCCAAAGGGCGGCAATCATTGCCCACGAGTGCAGGCGCGTAAACGATCATGCCAAGTTGATTTTTTTGTGTGGCCGGCATCTCAGCACCACTCCATGACGACGATGAGCCCGTTAAGATCGCGGGCCGCGAACTCCAGCGCCTCCTTGTGCGCTGGGCTCCGCACGCCGACCCGGAAGTCAAATCCACAAGCCAGAGCGAGGGCGCGCTCATGCCGCAACTTTTCCACCTGACTCACGACCACAATTTCTCGAAGGTCGTCCGTGTACGTGTCGAAGTTGTCGGTCTTGACCTCCCACAGCGTGCGCGTGGCCAGTTGCAGCGCGTCGAAGTTTTTCCCATTCACGAACACATCCCCGCCGGGGAAG
This sequence comes from Archangium sp., assembly GCF_036388035.1. Classification (GTDB taxonomy): domain Bacteria; phylum Myxococcota; class Myxococcia; order Myxococcales; family Myxococcaceae; genus Archangium. The sequence goes on along the minus strand of NZ_DASVSO010000075.1, from coordinate 6,125 downwards.
CTGTTGTTTGGAATTCTGTCGGCGCACGTGTCGTGCAGTGTATTACCACCAAGGTGATACGGCACTGGGACGGGCTCGCACCTGGGGCGATCGCGTTCTGTGACTTCGGCTGGCCCAATGGGAGGGAAGTCCGGCCCTTTGGGCTCCGGCTTGGGCCTTTTTTTCGGCGAGGGCTTCGGTGGGGCGAGCGTTGTTTCAGGCACGGGCCTTACCTCGGGGCGACCCATATCCAGCGCATACGCATCCAGGGCCTCTTTGATGGCGAAGCCCACCACCACCACGCCCGCGACGACCACCGCTCCCACGACGATCTCCGGTGCTGCCAGCACGCAGACCCCGAGCCCCACGGCAGCGGCACCCGTCGAGGCCACCGCGCATCGTCCCGTGGGGTCGTGAAACTCGATCCGGTCAGGGTCCAGGGCATGAAAGCACCGCTCCGCCAGCACGGGCCAGGACTCGGAAGCCTCCTGGACGGCGCAACGTCCTCCGTCCGTCCAGGGCAGCGTCGCCGCTCGCTGGAGGTTGGCAAGCCGCGTGTTCCGGGCCGCTGGCTCTGTTGGGGTGGGTGCTGACGTGGCGCAGCCTGAGACATAGAGCAGAAGTGCGATGCACGCTTGGAGACGCATGGCCGGGCCCTCCGTTGGAGCTAGGACCTGGCGGGTCCCGGCGAGGCCGTTTGGAGTATGGCCGCGTGCCCCGATAGCCACGAACGAGCGCGCCGGGGGGACCGCTTGCACCGCTCCGGCCTAACGCACTTCTAACGCAACTTGGGTGGACGAAAACGGACGGGGCTGGACGGTTTGACCGTCCAACCCCGTGTTTTCCTCTGCTTCTATGTGTCCCCGACGGGATTCGAACCCGTGTTACCGGCTTGAAAGGCCAGCGTCCTGGGCCTCTAGACGACGGGGACCTCTGTGAGTCGCGGGGGGCTCGAACCCCCGACCCTCGGCTTAAAAGGCCGGTGCTCTACCAGCTGAGCTAGCGACTCGCACTATTCTTTTTTGGTGGCCCACCGGATTTCGCAACCCCCGGCGTCCGGTCGCTCTCTACCAGCACTTCTTTCCGACTTCTACTGGCGATCGTCCCCATCTGTTCCTGACGGCCACCGGACAACGGCCCGCCCCCGTGCCTCCTTCCTTCCGCCGCCCAGGGGAGGCGCTATACAGAGGCCCATGGGTCGAGACGTCCGGAATTCCGAGGAAGCCCCCCAGGAGAACGACGAGCTGGAACTGGAGGGTGGGGACGAGGAGGAGGAGGAGAAAGGCTCCTCCGGCCACCGCCGCTACCTCACCCGGACGGGGGCCGAGCGCATGCACAAGGAGCTGCTGCGCCTGCTCAACGAGGAGCGGCCCAAGGTCACCGCCGAGGTGTCCGCCGCCGCCGCCCAGGGCGACCGCTCGGAGAACGCCGAGTACATCTACGGCAAGAAGCGCCTGCGGGAGATCGACCGGCGCATCCGCTTCCTCCAGAAGCGCCTGGACACCGCCACCATCGTCGCCCCCTCCGAGCAGACCGACACCGGGCACGTCTACTTCGGCGCCACCGTCACGCTCGAGGACGAGGATGGGGCGCGGGTGACCTATCAGATCGTCGGCTCGGACGAGATCGACACCGCGGGAGGCCGCATCAGCGTGGAGTCGCCCATCGCGCGCGCCCTGCTGCGCAAGAAGGTGGGGGACTCCGTCGAGGTGGTGCGCCCTCGCGGCGAGATCGAGTACACGATCGTGCGGATCCGCTACGTGTAGCCGCAGGTGGGCCCTCCAAAGGTCCGCACCCTTGCCACCCTGGAGTGTCGCTCTGGCGACACTGGGGCGTTAGAGAAGCTCCTGAAGAGCCGCCGTCCAGTGATCTCCGGATCAGGAGTCGTTCAGGACTCCGCTTGTTAGCGTGTGCGTTACATCCCAATCCGGCCCGAAAGGCTGCCTGCATGGGAAGCCCGCCCTATATTCGGGTTGGCAGTCAGACGCAGAAGCGGTCCGTCAGTCGGAGTCCCGTCGCACGGTCGGTTCCAGCGGTCGCACCCATTACGAGGTGGCGCTCCACACGATGCGAAAGAACTTCATCCTCGACACCAACGTCCTTCTTCACGACCCGCGCTCGATCTACGGCTTCAAAGAGCACAACGTCATCATCCCCATCTACGTCATCGAGGAGATCGATCAGTTCAAGCGCGATCTCTCCGAGCTGGGGCGCAACGCGCGCCTGGTGGCGCGCTACCTGGACGCGTTCCGGGAGGAAGGGTCACTGAAGGACGGCGTGAAGCTGCCCCATGGCGGCGTGCTGCGCGTGTGCTTCACCGAGAGGGACCTGCCGCTGTCCATGGCGGACAGCAACCTGATGGACAACCGCATCCTCTCGGTGGCCATCGACCTGATGGAGCGCGAGCCGCAGTCTCCGGCCGTCTTCATCACCAAGGACACCAACCTCCGCATCCGCGCGGACGCGCTGGGGCTGTTGGCCGAGGACTACGACGCCGAGCGGGTGGAGATCACCGAGCTCTACACGGGCTTCACCGAGCGCCTGGTCCCTCGCGACATGGTCGACCAGATGTACAAGCCGGCCGCCGAGGTGGAGATCTCCGGGCAGGAGAAGCTCGCGCCGCACCAGTTCATCCTACTCAAGGACGAGACCAACCCGTCGCACACCGCCATGGGCCGCTTCAATGCCGCCCGGGGCCGGGTGGTGCCGCTGCTGCGTGGCATGAAGAGCGAGGGCGTGTGGGGCGTGCGCCCGCGCAACATGGAGCAGAGCTTCGCCCTGGACCTGCTGATGAATGACGAGATCAAGCTCGTCACCATCGTGGGCAAGGCGGGCACGGGCAAGACGCTGCTCGCCATCGCCGCGGGGCTCCACAAGGTGACCGAGGAGGGCACCTACCAGAAGCTGCTCGTCAGCCGGCCGGTGTTCCCGCTCGGTCGGGACATCGGCTACCTGCCGGGCACCATGGAAGAGAAGATGAACCCCTGGATGCAGCCCATCTTCGACAACGTGGAGTTCCTGATGAACCTCAGCCGCGCCGACAAGAAGGCCGGCCGGGGCTACCACGAGCTCATCGACCTGGGGCTGATGGAGATCGAGGCGCTCACCTACATCCGCGGGCGCAGCATCCCCAACCAGTACATCATCATCGACGAGGCGCAGAACCTCACGCCCCACGAGGTGAAGACGATCATCACCCGCGTGGGCGACAACACGAAAATCATTCTCACCGGGGACCCGTTCCAGATAGACAACCCGTACGTGGACGCGACCAACAACGGACTCGTCCACGTGGTCAACCGGTTCAAGAACGAGAAGATCGCGGGCCACATCACCATGGCGAAGGGCGAGCGCAGCGCCCTGGCCGAGCTCGCGGCCAACCTGCTCTAGGCCCCTGCGCCGCCCGAGGAAGCAGTCATGAGTGGAGACGGTAAGGGAGAGGTTCTCGCCACCAGCACCGGTGCCGGCCAGGAGCAGAAGCCGCTCATCGAGTACCCTACCGTCTACACCTTCAAGGTCATGGGTCGGCAGGAGCCGGACTTCCTGGAGTACGTCCGGACCCTGTTCCGCACGCTCATGGGGACGGAGATCTCCCCGGATTCCATCCGGGAGCAGCCCAGCAGCAAGGGCACCTACGTCTCCGTGAGCGTCTCGGTGTACCTCCTGTCCGAGGAGCACCGCCGCTCCATCTATGCCCGGCTCCGGCAGGAGCAGCGGGTCGTCTACTACCTCTGAGGGCGGCCCACCGCCGGACGGTCGCCGGGGCGTCGGGGGAATTGGCGATCCCGGGGGGGGCGGTGTAGAAGAGGCTACCCATGAGTCTGGCCGAGCCCTTCCCGCTCTACTTCCCTGGTGATGCTCGGCGCCCCTTCAGCTCCGATGCGGCCATCCGGCGCTTCGCGAAGGTGGCGCAACTGGAGGAGGGTGGGCGCGTGCTGGAGTTCGGCTGCGGGCCCTCTGGCTCGGCGAGCGTGCTGCTGGCGCAGGAGTTCGGCTGCTCGGTGGTGGCCGCGGACTCGGACGAGGTGTTGGTCTCCCGCATGCGCGAGCGCGTCTATTCACTCGCGCTGGATGGACGCGTCGAGGTGCGGCGCGTGGACTTCGCCAAGCCCGGCTTCCGCGAGGGCCATTTCGACGCCATCCTCTGCCCGGGCCGGGTGCTGATGGGCCTCTCCGACACGCTGGCCACGCTGCGGCCCCTGCTGGCCCACAAGGGCCGCGTGGGCATTACCTATCCGGTACGGGTGGGACGGGTGACACCTCGCGCGGTGCTCGAGTTCTGGGAGCGTCGCCTGGGCGCTCCGCTGCTGCTGCCCCGCGAGCTGCTCCACCACCTGGCGCAGTCCGGCTTCGAGCCCGAGTCCGTCGAGTCCCTTCAAGACGCCGAGCTGGACACCTTCTACCGGGAGCTCGAGCCCTACCTCGCCAAGGCGTCGCCCGAGCAGGGTGGCTGGTTGCGCGAGGAGATGGCCCTGCACCGGGAGAACGGCAAGGCCACCGCGAGCTACGCCTTCCTCGTGGGCCGCCGCAAGGAGCCCGGGGAGCGGCCTCCGGCCACGCGCGACCGCGGGTAGAGTCGTTCCTCAGGTCGGCGCGCCCGTGGCGGTGGGCCTCGCCCCTCTCCCGGAGGAGAGGGGAGGCCGCACGGGGCGGACGCTCAGTGCATGGCGCCGTGGAAGTTCAGCAGCTCCACCGACTCGGGGGCCACGCTCAGCTTCACTTCCTCGCGGTAGCCGGCCGCGTCGCCGCCAATCTGGAACGGCATCGCCTTGGCGAAGCGGATGTGGACCTCCTGCGCGTAGAAGTCCTGGAGGCCCTCGGGGAACCAGCGGCCCGTCCACAGCTTCGGCAGGTTCGCCAGGATGGTCGGCGCGTGGAGCTGGCCCAGGCGCAGCTGCATCATCCCCCGGCGCTCCCCCGCGAAGGGGAACATCCGGAAGCCGTACCCGTAGAAGGGCATCGTCGCCGCGGCCGCCATCATCAGCCGGCCCTTGAAGATCGTCTGTCCCGGAGCGATGGGCGTGCCCACCGGGTTGCCATCTGGCCCCGCCCGGTACGCCTCACCGGCCCAGCCGTTGGTGATCTCGCAGTCCACCCACGTCGAGTTCGTCAGGTAGTGCGGCACCGTCTTGAAGGCCACCGCCGAGAAGTAGCCGCCCGGGCCCGACAGCACCCGCTTGAGCATTCCCTTGCCCAGGGTGCTCTTCACCCAGATGTAGTCGTTGAGCACCTTCCCATCCACGCCCAGGCCCGCGAAGGGCGCGCGCCGGCCGTCCACCTGCAGCAGATCCATCCGCTGGTAGCCGGGCACCTCGCCCGCGCGGGCGCGCACCACGTCCTGGAGGATGCCATCGCCGCCCGAGCCCGCGTTCACGTACGTGGCCAGGCCGTTGCCCGTGCCCAGCTTCAGCACGCCGAAGCGCGGCGCCCGCTTGCCCGCGAAGCGACCCCGCGGCTCGAGCTGGCGGAAGAACTCGTTCACGAAGCACTGGAACGTGCCGTCGCCACCGCCGGTGAACACGACCGGGTAGTTGCGCTCCAGCACGGTCTGGACGATGCGCCGGCAGTCCAGCTCCGAGCGCGACAGGAACAGGTCCTGCTCCGGCACCACGTGCGAAAGCGACTTCACGACCCGGGCATCCACCCGGCGCGCATTGGCGTTCAAAAGGACCGCGACCTTGTGCTCGGGGGAGCCGGAGACGGATGGAACCTGACGGGTATCCACGGACCGAAGCGGCTGGACCAGCATGAGGGGTGCCTCCAAGGGGGGTAGGGGCATGGCGTTGCCGCGTGATGGCAACGCGTCTCCCGTCCAGTGCACTTTCTCAGCCAATGGCTGACGCGAGGCGTTATCTGTATCCCACCCCAATATTTCCGAGGGGTTGGCGCGTTCGCTTCTGATCGCCCGTTCGGCTGGTTGCTACCAAACGGTGGCGGAAGTGGAGAGCGCGTTACGCACCCATGGCGTCCGGGTGGCGAACGTGTGACGCGGTTTGACGCGGTTTGACACCCCCGGGTGGGTGGTTACGTTGGTCACACATCGGGGGTACCGGCGGTTCCCGAAGTACTTTTCCGCAATCATTTCCGGAGGTTACACACCGTGGGCAAGATTATTGGCATCGACCTGGGCACCACCAACAGCGTGG
>NZ_DASVSO010000074.1:0-3729 GCF_036388035.1 Archangium sp. | reverse complement strand
AGGCGGGTTTGACGGTGGGGGTGGGGGCGGGGGCCGGCACCGGGGCCTTCTTCACCGAGGCGGCCACCACCGCGGACGGCGCCTGCTCGGCGGGGGCGAGGACGATCTCGATGCGACGGTTCAGGCTCCGTCCCTCCGCCGTCTGGTTGGAGGCGATGGGTTGGTACTCGCCATAGCCCAGCGCGGAGAGCATCGTGGGCGGCACTCCCTGCTCCTGGAGGAGCTTCACCACGACGAGCGCGCGGGTGGTGGACAGCTCCCAGTTCGAGGCGAACTCCGTCTTCGAGTCCGCCGGCAACGGCACGTTGTCGGTGTGGCCCTCGACCCGGATGAGCTTGCCCTGCACGTCCTTGAGCGCCTGCGCCACCTTCTCCAGCGCCTCCTGGCCCTCCTTGTTGAGCCGGGTGCTGCCGGAGGAGAAGAGGATCTTGTCCTTCATCTTCACCACCATCCGGCCCTTGAGCTCGGACAGCTCGATCTTCCCCGTCTTGATCTCCTCCTTGAGGCTCCGGGCGAGGTTCTCGTACTCGGTGGACTTCTTCTCGAGCGCCTCCTTGGCCGCGGCGAGCTTCTCGGTGCTCCGGGACAGCTCCTGGTTGAGCTCCGCCAGCTCGTCCACACGCTTGCGCAGCGCACGGCGCTCCGCGTCGCTCTGGGCGAGCGAAGACTCCAGCTCCGCCCGCTCCTTCTCCGCCGTCTCGGTGGCCGCCGTGGCCTCGGCGAGCTTCTGCTCCAGGGCCTTCGTCTGCTCCGCTTGCTCCTCGTACTGCTGCTTGAGGTTGCGAGCCTCCAACGACTTCGAATCAAACAGCTTCTGCGAGACGCAGCCGAACAACGGAACCAGCAGGAGGACACACCAACGCATGCGCATTCGAGGCTCCTTGGGTTGAAGGACCCCCTTATACCTCCCGGCCCCACGCCAACTTCCATCGGGCCAGTCCACCGGGCCCGCGAGTGACCAGTCATGAACGCAGGTCCTTCCGCGGGGACGGGCTACCGGCGCTGCCGGTCGTAATCCGCCAGGAGCCTCCGGACCGTGGGGGCGTTGTGATCGTCCGGCGCGAGGCGCAGGAAGTCCCGGTAATACTTCGCGGCCTCGGCGGTACGACCGAGGCGGTTGGCGACGATCCCCATCGCCAGGTAGCAGCGAGCGTAGGAGGAATCGACCGCGAGGCACTGCTTGTAGAGCCTCTCGGCCTCGCGAAGATGACCCTGTCGGAGGAGCGATGCGCCGCGCTCATGGAGCTCCCTCGCCAGCCGGTGGTCCCGCTCCCGGACACCTCCGGGAACCACGCCCTCCATCCCCGGGGCGAGCCCCAGGGACGTGATGTGCAGCACCATCCCTCCCTGGTTGTCCGAGGCCTCCGCGTCGTCGATGAAGCCGCACCACAGCGCGATCGCACCTCGCACCCGCACGGGAGTCCCCTCCCTCACGAGGACTTGCTGCTCGCTGTCGAAGACGTCCAGCGCGCGCCCGGTCAGGACGACATCCTTGGAGGTCTCTCGCGCGCAGGCCACCGTCCGGACCGCTCCCGTATCCGCCCCGCGCAGGCGCGCCCCTTCGCCCACGGAGGCCAGCGTGAGCTGGTAGGCGTGCGTCGCATCCAGCCCCTTCAGCTCGAAGGCCCGCTCCCGCGAGGTCTGGGCGCGGCTCGTTCGGACGGTGACGCGCAAGGTCTCCTTCGTCTTCACGTTGACCACATCCACGCGGCGAGGGCTCGAGGAGTCAGTCCCCGGCGGGCCCACGGTGAAGAACATCGCGGCGCGCGCTCGAGGCACCGTCACGGGCTCGTCCGGGACCGTCCCCACGGCCTCCTCCGCCAACAAGCCCTCTCCCTCGAGCAGGAAGAACAACGGCGGAGCGTCCTTCTGCCGGCCGAACTCGCTGAGGGTGTAGGTCTCCCCTGGCTCCAGCCGGGCGACCTCCGCGACCGCCGGGGACACCCGGAAGAGGTCCCTGCGCGCGTCCAGTTGGAGGGAGTCGACCGGGTAGGTGGCAGAGCGCGGCTCCAGCGCCTCGGGCCACGGCGCCAGGGCGGGCACGGGCGTTGGAGCGGAGCGACGTGCCTCGGTCGGAGGGGGCTGCGCCTTCGGCTCGGGGAGGAGGGGACGCGGCTCGGGCGGGTGCTCCGGCGGCTCGGGTTGCGAGGGGGTAACCAGGAACGCCCCCACCAGCACGCACAGCAGCAACCCGCCAAGGCCCAGGGCGATGGTCGTCGCCATGCGCGAGCGCGAGGCCTCCACGGCCTTGGCCTCCCGCGTCTCGACATTCCCGATGTCCGGCTGGCTCGGAGACGGGCGTGAGGTGTCGTCCGCCAGGGGCTCCGGCACCCGCCACACCGAGAGCTCCTCCTGGAAGGTGCGGGGAATCTGCACCTCCCGGCCCTCGGCCTTCAGGTCCTCGCGGAAGAGGTCCTGGAGCAGATACGCGACGGACATGCCCGAGAAGCGCGGCGCGGACGAGTAGAGGAAGCCGGCCAGCGCATCCCCGAAGTCATGGCAGGACGCGTAGCGCTCCTCGGGGTCCACCGCGAGCGCCCGCATGAGGATGTCGTCCAGCTCGGCGGGCAGGGAGGGCCGCAACTGGCGGGGCCGGGGAAACCGACCCTTCATCAACTTGGGCAGGGCCGTGTACTGCTGGCCCGACACCGGGAGCTGCCCGCAGAGCATCTCGTAGAGCACGATGCCGGTGGCCCACACGTCCGTGCGCGCATCCACCTCTTCGCCCCGGGCCTGCTCCGGCGAGAAGAAGAGGTACTTGCCCTTCACCACACCGGGCTCGGTGTTGAAGCCACGCAGCGCGCGCGCCTTGGCGATGCCGAAGTCGACGATCTTGATCTGCCCCTCGTAGCTGACGAGCACGTTGTCCGGGGAGATGTCGCGGTGGACGATGCCCAGGGGCGCTCCGGACTCGTCGCGGCGGGTGTGCGCGTAGTGCAGGCCCCGGCACATCTCCAGCGCGATGAAGGTGGCCAGGGGCACGGGGATGCCAGGGAGCCCCGACCTGAGCGCGCGCTTGATGACCCGGTGCAGCGGCTGGCCGTCCACGAACTCCATGGCGAGGAAGTACTCGCCCTCCGTGCGACCGAAGTCGAAGACCTGGGCGATGTTGCCGTGGGACAGCGTGGCGGAGATGCGCGCCTCGCTGATGAACATGGAGATGAACGCCTCGTCGTTGGCGTACTCCGTCAGCACCTTCTTGATGAGGACGGGCTTGGTGACGCCGGCCTCGCCCAACAGGCGGGCGCGCCAGGTCTCGGCCATGCCGCCGCGCCCCAGCTTCGATACCAGCTCGTACCGCCCGAATCTCTCCCTGGAGGGATGTGCCATCGCGCGGACATGCTACCCCAGGCCGCGAACCTACTTCTTGTCCTGGGGGGCCTGGGTGGGGGCCGCCGCCGGCTCGGGCTCGAACACGCGCACCGTCCAGAAGGAGCCGGTGTTGTAGCCGGGCAGTCCCCGCGGATTGAAGATGCTCGAGCTCGTCGCGAAGCCCCCCACGTAACCGGCGGGGAACTCCGTCCGCTTCCGCGCGCAGCTGGTGAGCACCACGCCGGGGCGGGGCACCCCCGTGCTCACCATGGTGCACTTGCCCAGTCCCGTGAAGCGCCCCTCGGGCAGCTCGAAGCGCACGTAGAAGTCCGCCGTGGAGCCCTCGGCGAAGCTCCGGTCCGTGATGCGCGCGCATGCCAGGGCATTGCCCTCCCGCCGCTCGCCGACCGTGCCCTT
>NZ_DASVSO010000073.1:0-1654 GCF_036388035.1 Archangium sp. | reverse complement strand
GAGCTGCGAGGAGAGCTTTCCGAGCTGCCCGGTGAGAGCCGTGCGCTCCCGGAGCAACTTCTCGAGCCGCCCACTGTGCGCGGCAAGCTGGTTTCGGAGGTCCGTGAGGACCCGCTCCGCGTTGGCGTCGAGCGGAGGAGGGGACGCCGGAGCGGCCTGCGGGGCGGGAGTCGCCAGAGGGGTGGGCGTGTTCTGCGCCAGTGCCGGCACTCCCAGGAGACCCACGGCCGCCAGAAGCAGCCAGGTGGAGCCCCACGTGAAATGTTTCACGCCGGATATCGGAGACATCGTTCCCCCTGCGCACGAGTTACCCGGCCTGGGCCGGGATGAAACGAGGCCGAAGCCCCGGTCCTTCACGAGCACTCAGGAATGCGGACGTCATGAACAGGTGATGTCTGACGGGGTCGTGACGTCGTCGATTCGGGCCTCCGCTGACAGGGCCCCTCGGCTCACGTGAGCGCGAAGGTGTAACCCGCGACGAGCCCGAGCGTCACGATGACGAACAGGGCCGTGAGTACCACCATGAGTCCCTCGTGTACGCGCTCGCGCTTCCCCACGAGCCCGAGCGCCAGGCACACCGGAAAGGCAATCATCACGAAGCGCGCGAGGGACTGGACGGACTGGGTGGACAGCGGGACGAGCAGGCCCACCAGCACGTAGGCGGAGAGCGCCCATCGCCTGCGCCGGGCCCAGAACCCCACCGCCCAGAACCCCACCAGCGAGGCGGCGAAGTTGAGCAGCTTGAAGTTCCAGGGCACGGCCACCTCCCAGGGTCGCCGTAGGTAGCTCCACAGCGGGCTCAGGAAGAACCCGGGAGCGCGTCCCCAGCGGACCTGGATGTCACTGAACGCCAGCGCGTTGCCCGTGAGGGCGTGCAGGAACGCGGCGAAGGCCAGCAACCCCACCGGCACGAGCAGCAGCCAGAGGGCATCGCGGCGAGGGCGTCCCGGCTTGCGCTCGAGGTACAGCAGCGCGAGCGCTGGCAACAGCAGCAGCCCGTTGGGACGCGTGGCCGAGGCGAGCGCACCCGCGAGGCCCGCGAGCCACATCCGCCCCGTGGCCGCCCCCCAGAAGCTCACGACGCACAGGAGCAGGAAGAGCGACTCGGTCGTGGGCAGCGAGAAGAAGATGCTCGTCGGCCACAGCGCCGTGTACAGGACGGCCCGGCGCGCCGCCGCTTCCTCCAGGCCGAGCGCCAGGGCCAGCTCATGGAGCAGCACGAGCCCGAGCAGCAGCAGCACCGTCGAGAGCACCATGCCCGTGACGCGCACCTCCCCCGTCACCTGCCCCGCCGCGCGCATGAGCAGCGGCATCAAGGGGAAGAAGGCCCAGTTGTGTTGCCGGGCCACGTCGAAGGGGACGGCCTCGTAGCCCTTCTCGGCGATGCCGACGTACCACTCGCCGTCTCCGCGCACCGCGAGCTCCGAGAGCGCGGGCCCCGCACCGGGAGCCAGCCCCTCGTTGCGCAACCCGGGCCAGGGCGGGCGGTTGGAGGGCACCGGCCCCACCAGCACGAGCGCGAGCACGAGGGCCCGGGAGACGAGGAAGGCCCACCCCGCCGAGCGCAGGGAACTCCAGTCGCCCCCGGTTTTCATGGGCGGGAGTCTACTGCTAATGGGTGCTTCCGAGTGCCTCCAGGCGCAGCACGCGGGCG
>NZ_DASVSO010000072.1:0-16854 GCF_036388035.1 Archangium sp. | reverse complement strand
TCACACTTTCACCGAAGTTGGGAATTCAACGCTCGTAGCGGATGATTCGCTCCACCCGGTACGGCCCGGCGGACTTCACTGGCCGTAGCAGCACCAGCTCCGCGGGCAGGCCCGGCCGCAGCGCGAGCTCGCTCCGCGGCGGCAGGGGCAGCGTGTCCCCCTCCTTTATATGCGCGGGAGGCAGGGGCACGACGGTGAGCCCGGTGCCATCCACCTCCTCCACGGCCCCGAGGACGCGCAGGTCTCCCAGCTCCTCGAGGGTGCCGGTGAGGACGACGGTCGGCGAGGCGCCCTTCCGCTCACGCAACGCCAGGGCCGCGGCCACGCCGACGTCCGCGAGGAAGGCGTCCCCCGCATCGCCGAAGATATGAGCCCCTCGGATGACGAGGTGCAGCAAGCCCTTGCTGTCATTGAAGGGGAGGGACTCGTAGCGGGCCACGTCCGCGTGCTCCACCGCCCCGCTCGCGAGCGCCTCCAGAGCGGACACCAGGGCCACGAAGTTGAGCCGGAGCAGGGGCTCGTCGGGCTCGGGCGAGGGCCACGGGCCCGTCTCGATGAGCACGGTGGGGGTGCCCCAGCGGCCCAGGTTGTCGCCGAAGGCGCGGACCTCGAAGGAGTCGTCATAGCGGCCGAGCTGCCCGGGGGCGAGCGGCTCGAGGGCGTCGCGGATGACGGCGCACACCTTCTTGGCGAGCACCCGCCCCGGGTTGTCGCTGCGCGCCGCGTCGAAGGGCGGGGCGAGGAGCGAGATGGAGGCGGGCTTCCCGGTGCCCCCCACCGCCGTGCGCCAGCTCTGGTTGTGGAGGTTGAAGCCGAGGGAGGGCTGGAGCCGGTCCCTCACGGCCTTGAGGGTGCGCCCCTCGGGGGTCTGGAGCGCCAGGGCGTCGCGGTTGATGTCGATGCCTTGCGCGTTGCGTCGTTGGAAGCGCTCCACGCCGTCGGGGTTGAGCATCGGCAGGGCGTGCAGGGTGAGCGCGGAGAGCAGCCGGGCCACCCGGGGGTGCTCGCGGTGGCGGAGGACGTACTCGAAGAGGTCGAACAGCGCCGTGGTGGCGGTGGGCTCGTCCCCATGCATCTGGGACCAGAGGAGGACGTGCCGGGGGCCGTGGCCGAAGTGGACGAGGTTGAGCGAGCGCCCTTCCACGGAGAGTCCTACCTCTTCCACCTGGAAGAGGTCCGGCGCCGACGCGCGGAGGCGCGGGAGCCGGGCGGCCACATGGGGGTGGCGGACGAGGGCGGGCGGCGGCAGGTCCTGGGGGTGGACTTCAGCCCAGAGGTCGAAGAGCTCGCGCGGGGTGGCGGGGGCGGTCACGTGCATTCTCTCTTTCCGGTGGGTGGTGCCCCGGGTGGCCTGAAGGGATTATGACGGCAACCCATGCTGCCTGAATCCATCCGCAACGCGATCGACGTCGCCAGCAACTTCGTCTGGGGCCCCTGGACCATGGCCCTCCTGTTGGGAACTGGAGTGTTCCTGACGCTCCGGTTCCGCTTCGTCCAGGTGACGCGCTTCGGGGATGGGCTGCGGGCCATGGTGCCCGCCCGTGCGAGCGGCGCCGGAGCCCTCAGCCCCTTCCAGGCGTTCATGACGGCGCTGGGCGCCTCCATCGGCACGGGCAACATCGCGGGCGTGGCCACGGCCATCGTGAGCGGTGGGCCGGGCGCGCTGTTCTGGATCTGGGTGTATGGCTTCTTCGCCACCACCATCAAGTTCGCCGAGGCCGTGCTGGGCATCAAGTACCGCGTCGCGGAGGGGGACCGGGTCTCCGCCGGCCCGATGCACTACCTGAAGAAGGGGCTCGGCTCGCCGAAGCTCGCCTGGAGCTATGCGCTCATCGCCGGCGTGGCCGCCCTCACGACGACGCCCTTCACCCAGCCCAACTCCATGGCCGTGGTGCTGCAGAGCCAGTTCTCGATTCCGCCGTGGGTGTCGGGAGTGGTCATCGCCGTGCTCACGTGGCTGGTGGTGATTGGCGGCGTGAAGAACATCGGCCGCGCGGCCGAGCGGCTCGCGCCCCTGAAGGTGGGGCTCTACCTGGTCGGAGGGCTCATCGTCATCCTGACGCATGCGGCGCAGCTGCCCGCGGTGCTCGCGCTCGTGGTGCGCGAGGCGTTCTCCTTCGAGGCCGCCGGGGGTGGCGCCGCCGGAGTGGGGATGATGGTCGCCATGCGCTACGGGATTGCCCGAGGCATCTACGCCAACGAGGCGGGCTACGGCACGGCGGCGGTGGCCTACGGCACGGCGCGCACGGAGGCGCCCGTGCAGCAGGGCCTCCAGGCGGTGATGGAGGTGTTCATCGTCTCGTGCGTGACCTCGACCATCAGCGCGCTGGTCATCCTCACCAGTGGCGTGTGGAAGTCCGGGCTCACCAGCACGGCGGTGGTGGCCGAGGCCTTCAACACGGCCATGCCCACGGTGGGCGGGTGGATCGTCGCCTTCTGCGCCTTCCTCTTCGGCTACACGACGCTGATTGGGTGGGCCTACTACGGCGAGCAGTTCCTCGAGTACGCCATCGGCCTGCGCGTCACCAAGCCCTACCGATGGATCTACTGCGGCCTCGTCGTCTTCGGCGCCACGGGCAAGGTGGAGACCATCTGGGCCTGGGGTGACCTGATGAACGGCCTGCAGGTGTTCCCCAACCTCGTGGGGGTGATTGGCCTGAGCGGGGTGGCCGCGTCCGTGCTGCGCAAGCCCGAGCAGCGGCAGGTGGAGCCCGCCGCGCCTCCGGCCTGAGTTGGATAGGATGCCGCCCTCCATGTCGAGCGGCCCACGCATCCTCCTCATCGCGGAACGGTTTCCTCCAGACCTCGGGGGCCTCGCGCGCAGCGGCGCTCGCACCGCGGGCGCGCTGGCCCGGCTCGGTGCCCAGGTGGACGTCCTCTCCTGGACCCGGAGCCTTGCCCCCGGCGCCCTCCAGACGCTCGCCGCGGGGGAGGTCGCCGTCGCCGCTCGTGGGGCCACGCTGCACCGGCTCGGCCTCTTCGGGCAGACGGACACTTCCCTGCAGCACACGCTCGACGTGCTCGACTACCTGCACGCCCAGCGTCGCTACCAGCTCGTCTGGGGGCACTACCTCTCGCCCCCGGGCTTCATGGCCGTCACCTTCGCCGGACTCGCCGGCATCCCCTCCACCGTCAGTGCTCGCGGCAATGACGTGGATCAGGCCATGTTCCCCCCGGGGGACTTCGCCCGCCTCCTCTGGACCCTCCAGCGCGCCACCGTCCTCACCGCCGCCTCGGGGGACCTCGCGCGCAAGATGCGCATGCTTCTCGGGCACGACCCGGGCGTCGAGGTCATCCCCAACGCCGTGGACAGCTCCCTCTTCCGTCCCGGCCCCCCCGACTCCGCGCTGCGCCAGCGCCTGGGCATCCAGCCCGACGAGCTCGTCCTCGGCTTCTCCGGGGAGCTGCGCCACAAGAAGGGCACGCCCTTCCTGCTCTCCGCGCTCTCCGCGGTGCGCAAGGTGCGGCCCGCCTGTCTCCTCGTCATCGGCGAGGTGCGCTCGCGCGAGCTGGAGCACCTCTCCGTCTACCGCGCCGAGCACCCCGAGGACGCCGCTCGCATCATTATATCCGGCCGGCTCGACGCTCCCGAGGACGTGGCCGCCCACCTGCGGCTGTGTGACGTCTACCTCCAGCCCTCCCTCTGGGACGGCATGCCCAACGCGATGCTGGAGGCCATGGCCTGCGCCCGCGTGGTCATCGCCAGTGACGCGGGCGGCATCCCCGAGGCCCTCGCGCACGAGCGCAACGGCTTCCTCGTCCCCAAGGCGCTCCTCAACCACCTGGGGCAGGCCACGCTCGATGTGCTGAGTCTGCCCGAGGAGCGCAGGGCCGCCCTCGGCGCCGCGGCCCGCGCCCGCATCGAGGAGCACTTTCAGGCACAGGCCGAGGCCGAGGTGCTCCAGCGCGTGCTGTCCCGCGCCATCCCGAAGGCCTCCTCGTAGGCCACCACCAGGGCCTCCTGCGCTCGCGCCCAGGTGAAGTCCCGCTCGATGCGGGCCCGCGCCTGTTGGCTCAACCGGGGGCCGAGCGCCGGGTCCGCCCTCAACTCGCGCACCGCCTCGGCGATGGCCTTCGGCGAGCCCGGGCGGACGAGCAGCGCGTGCACTCCATGTTCCGCCGCCACGCGCACCACCGGCAGGTCGCTCGCCACCACCGGCGTGCCCGAGGCCATCGCCTCCAGCAGCTTCAGCGGGCAGCACCCCTGCACGAGGTTGCGGTCATTGGCCGGCAGCGGCACCAGCACCACGTCACACGCCTGGTGGAGCCTCGCCAGCTCCGACTGCGGCAGCGGCTCGAGGAGCTCCACCCCGCCCGCGCCCACCAGCTCGCCGCACAGGTCGAGCAGCTCGCGGCGCTGCTGCCTCCGCGTGGGCCCCACCAGGGTGAGCACCGCGGGCACGTCCCGGCGCAACAGGCGGCACGCCTCGATGGCGTGGTGGACGCCCTGCCAGGAGGTCATCGTCCCGCTGTAGAGCAGGCGCACGGGCCGCTCCGCCCAGGGACGCGGCGCCTGGAAGGAGAAGAGTCCGGTGTCTACCCCGTTGGGAATGACGCGGATGCGTCCGGGCGCCGCCCCGCGTGACACCAGGTGGTCCGCCGTCACCGCGCTCGGCGTGAGGAGGAGGTCCGCCCGCGCGAGGCAGAAGTCCTCCTGCGCCACCAGCTTGCGCAGCAGCTCGTCGTCCTCGGCGACTGCCGGCGCGTGGTACTTCAGCTCGATGGACGGCAGGCCGTTCACCTCGAATACGAGGTGCTCGGTCAGCCGCTCCTTGCGCCGGGCGATGGGGTAGCCCTCGAAGATGGAGCGCACGTGGACCACCGATGCCCGGCTCCGCCCCTGCCACCAGGACGCGAGCTGTGCTCGGAAGCCCATGGCCTGGGCGATGAGGTCCGGTCCCTCGGCTCGCAGGGGGTGGAAGCGAACGCCCTCCGGAGGCGGCTCCGCCGTGTCCCCACCGATGGCCAGCAGGTCCACCCCGCCAAAGGCCTGCCCGAGCGCCTCGGTGAAGGCGCGGATGTGGACCGCCGCTCCCTTGGGCGCGGGGAAGCGGTCGAAGGACGCGTAGACGATTCCGGAGGACGACACGGGCTGCGCAGTATCCCCCCTCGGGTGCGCCGCTCCAACAGTGGATTGACCGACGGGAAGGCCGGCTCCTACGCTCTCCCCTCCCCCCTCCGACCAAAGGGCGCCAGACCTTGGCCGTCGACGTCAAACGCTTCAGCGAGGAACTCGTCTACCGGAGCCGCTCCTCCTGCGCCCAGTTGCTCGCGGATCTCCGCTTCTTGCGCGACTTCGACGTCGACAAGGAGAAGCGGCAGGGCCGGGCGTTCTCCATGGGCTGCGGCGCGCTGCTCTTCGCCGGAGTGATCCTGTGCTTCGTGGGCAGCCTCGTGACGAACGTCTTCGCGATCCCCGTGTTCCTGGGCGGCTGCGCGGTGCTCCTGCTCGGCACGGGCATCTACTCCTTCGTGCGCCACTCCCGCTACAAGCGGCTCAACCTGGAGAACCGGCGCTATGAGCTGGTCACCCGGATGCTGGAGCTGCTCCGGGCCGACATCTCCCCCACCGAGCCGGTGGGGCTCCAGATGGATCTGCGCCCGGAGACGGACGCGGGCAAGCTCCGGGGCGAGAGCAGGACGCGCAGCGGCTGGAGTGTGAAGCACTACGTCGACCCGTGGCTCAGCCTCGAGGGCCGGCTGCTGGACGGGACGCACTTCAACCTGAAGATGATCGAGCGCATCGACATGCGCAGCCGCAGCAAGCGCAACGCCCGGGGCAAGACGAAGACCAAGACGCGGCGCGAGTCGGACGCACTCCTCCGGGTGCGCCTCCGGGTGAAGCCCTCGCGGTACCAGCACCTCCAGCGGCTCGGGCCACGCGCGAAGGGCGCGGTGCAGCTCCCGCCGGGGGCCCGGCTCAAGAGCCTCCACGTGGGCAAGGAGCGCATCGACCTGACGGTCGTCCTGGAAGCCCCGTGGGCCCCCCGGGAGACCCCGCCCCCGAAGGACTCGTTCCCCATGAACGCGCCCCCTCCGGTGAATGGCGCCCGGGTGGTGGCGATGTCGCTGCTGAGCCTCTACCAACTCCTCAACCTCTCGCGCGCCCTCGACAAGAAGGCCGTGCACCCGCCCGTGGGCTGAGTCCCCACGCCCCCCAGGAAGTCACCCCGCATGTCCCCTCCCCCCCAGTCGCTCGGCCCCTGCCTGGAGAGAGCCGGGTTCCTCTTCGCGCATGACTGTCCCCGGCATGCCACCCAGTCGTGCACGCGGTGCTCCAAGCCCATCTGCGTCGAGCACAGCCGCATCACGGACCAGGACGTGCTCTGCATCGAGTGCGCCAAGGCGGAGCGCAGCGAAGCCACGGACCTGCGTCAGCCCGGAGAGCTCGATCCCTTCCTGTACTCCAGCTACTACTACCGGGGCTTCGGCTTCTACGGGCATGGCTCGTGGGGCAACGAGGCGCTCCACGACCCCAACGACTTCACCGAGGCCGATGGCGAGTCCCTGCGCGCCCAGGCCCCCGGCGACTTCGAGGAGGACATGCGCGGGAGCTGAGCCATGAGGGGAGAACGCTGGCTCCTCTACGCGCTCGGCGGAGGCCTGGGGCACCTCACTCGCGCCGTGGCCCTCGGTCGCGCGGCCCGCCTGCGCGGCCACCGCGTGGAGGTGGTGACGAACAGCGCCTTCGCGTCCGGGCTCGCGCTCGAGGCGGAGCTGGGCGAGGGCCTCGTCCACCGGCTCTCCCCGGAGCTCGGCAAGCACACCGTGCGCGCTTCCTTCGAGAGGCTGTTCGCCCGCGTGAGCCCCGAGGTGCTCGTCGTGGACACCTTCCCGCGTGGACTCGGCGGAGAGCTCGCGACGCTCCTGCCGGAGCTGAAGGTCCGCAAGGTGCTCGTCCACCGCGACCTCCACCCGGACTACGTGGAGCGCTTCGGGCTCGCGCGCTTCGTCGACACCTACGACCGGCTCCTCCTTCCCGGCGAGCCCGCGCCCCTCGCCCACCACCCTCGCGCCGTGAGCACGCCGCCATGGCTCGTCCGCGATGTCGGGGAGCTGCTCGACGTCCCGTCCGCTCGACAGGCGTTGGGGGTGGCCACCAGCGAGGAGGCGGTGCCGGTGGTGGCCGTCCTGGCCTGTGGCCGGCCGGAAGAGGTGGACGAGTGCATCGGACTCGCGGCGATGCTCCAGCGGGAGCTGGGCGCACGCGCCGCCGTCCGGCTGCTGGCCCCGAGTGCCCTCACGTCCGTTCCCGAGCCCCTCACCTGGCTGCGGCCCTGGCCCGCCCTCCCGCTCATGCGGGGCATCGACGTCCTCGTGGGCGCGGGGGGCTACAACACCGTCCAGGAGGCACGCGCCACGGGGACGCCCCTCGTGGCCTTCGCCCGGCCCCGGCTCTATGACCGGCAGGCGCTGCGGCTCCACGCCTCAGAGCAGGTCTCCACGTTCGACGCGGCCCTCGCGCGGGTGAGCGCGCTCCTCCCCACTCCGTCCGAGCTGCGCCGCGAGCGGGCGGCCCCCTCGTACGTCAACGGGGCCCATGCGGCGGTGCGCCTCATCGAGGGAGCCTGACGGGCCCGCCCGTCCATGCGCTCAGCGCTCGAAGACGACCTGCCCGCCCACCACCGTGAGCACCACCCGCGCATCGCGCAGCGTCTCCGGCGGCACGCGGGTGAGGTCCCGATCGATGAGGGTGAGATCCGCCAGCTTGCCCGGCTCCAGCGTGCCCTTCTCCCGCTCCTCGAAGGAGGCGTAGGCACCCGCGGCCGTGTAGGCCCGCAGCGCGTCCTCCACGCCGATGCGCTGCTCGGGGACCCAGCCCCCGGGGTTGCGGTCATCCAACGTCCGCCGGGTGACCGCGGCGTAGATGCCCTCCAGTGGCGTGGGCGGGGCCACGAACCAGTCGCTGCCGAAGGCCACCGTCGCGCGTGCGTCCAGCAGGGACTTGAAGGCATAGGTGGTCTTCGACCGCTCGGGGCCGATGACCCGATCCGCCCAGCGCCCGTCATCGATGGCGTGGTAGGGCTGCATGCTCGCGATGACGCCCTGCTCGGCGAAGCGCTTCACGTCCTCCGGGGCGATGTGCTGCGCATGCTCGATGCGGAAGCGCCGGTCACGCGGCCCGTTCTCCGCCGCCACCCGGGCGAAGGTGTCGAGCTGGAGCCGGATGGCCCGGTCTCCAATGGCGTGCACCATCACGTGCAGGCCCGCCTTGTCCGCGCCCGACGTCCACTTGTAGAGATCCTCGGACGTGTTGACGAGCAGCCCCCGGTCCTCGGGTGCGTCGGTGAAGGGCGCGAGGAAGGCCGCGGTGTGCGAGCCGAGCGAGCCATCCACGTACCCCTTGAGCCCCCCGATGCGCAGCCACAGGTCTCCCCGCCCGCGCCGCGCCACGGTGTCGCGCAGGCGCTCCCAGGTGTCGAGCGGGACGGCGGAATAGATGCGGGTGCGCAGCCGGCCAGCCGCGTGCGCGCGCTCGAAGACGGCCAGTTCCGCCCACGTGCCCATGTGCTGCACGGAGGTGACGCCCTGCTCGGCCACGTAGCGCATGGCGGCCTCCAGCGCGCGGTCGCTCATCTCCGCCGAGGGCGGAGGCATCACGCGGTCCACGAGCTGCTGGGCGTTGTCCTTGAGGATTCCAGAGGGCTCGCCCCCCGGGCCCCGGACGATGGAGCCTCCGGCCACCTCGGGCGTCGCGGCCGTCACGCCCGCGACTCGGAGCGCCGCGCTGTTGGCCAGGCTCATGTGCCCGTCCAGGCGGTTGACCCACACCGGGTGGTCCGGCGTCACCGCGTCGATCCACTCGCGGCGCGGCAGCTCGCCGCCCCACAGCTCATGGTCCCAGTCCCCGCCCGTAATCCACGTCCCCTTGGGCACGGAGGCGGCGAAGGCCTTGATGCGGGCGATGAACTCGTCCGGCGTCTTCGCGTCGCGGAGCTGCACGGAGGCGAGCCGGAAGCCACCATCGACGAAGTGCACGTGCGCGTCGTTGAAGCCGGGGACGAGCATCTGCCCCTTCGCGTCGATGACGCGCGTGCCAGCGCCCAGGTAGCGCTCCACCTCGGCGTTGGAGCCCACGGCGAGGAGGCGCTCGCCCCGAGCGGCCACGGCCTCGGCCCAGGGCTGGCGCGGGTTGCCGGTCCACACCCGGGCATTGCGGATGACCAGGGTGGCGGGCTCCCCCATGTCGGGAGCCGGAGTCGCTCGAGGAGCCACCGCACACCCCACCAGGGCCAGGGTGAGGAGGACCATCGCCATCGGACGCATCGTCGGCTTCTCCTGTTCCACGAGTCTCAGTGGAGGATTCGGTACACCTGCTCGAGCATCACCGCGCACACCAGCCCGCCGTAGGTGCCCAGCACGTAGCCGGCCACCGCCAGCATGACGCCCACGGGCGCGAGCGCCGGGTGGAAAGCCGCCGCCACCACCGAGGCCGAGGCCGCTCCGCCCACGTTGGCCTGCGAGCCCACCGCCGCGAAGAAGATGGGCGCGCGCAGCAGGCGCCGCGTCAGCAGGATGGTGCCCGCGTGGAACGCCATCCACACCATGCCCACCGCCACCAGCGCGGGCGCGTCCATCAGCCGCCGGAAGTCGGCCTTGGCGCCGATGGTCATCACCAGCACATAGAGGAAGAGCATGCCCACGCGGCTCGCCCCGGCCCCCTCCAGCTTGCGCAGCGGGGTGAAGGACAGCGCGACTCCCACCGTCGTCACCAGGATGACCACCCAGGTGAAGCCCGTGATGATGGTGCCGATGTCCGGCAGGAGCTTCGCCACCGCCGTGCACACCACCGTGGTGCCCAGGCCAATGGTGAGGATCCACACCAGGTCCATCAGGCTCGCGGGCCTGAGCACCGAGGCCTGGAAGCGCTCCACCTGCTCGCGCACCACGTCGATGGCCCGCCGGTCCGCGCCCATGCGGGCATCCATCTCGCGCTCCCGGCCCGCGAAGTAGAGCAGCACCGCCGTCCACATGTTCGACACGCCCACGTCCACCACCACCATCATGCTCAGGGTGTTGTCGTGCGTGCCGATGCTCTGCCCGATGGCCACGAAGTTGGCGCTGCCGCCAATCCACGAGCCGCTGAGCGCCGCCAGTCCCTTCCAGGCCTGCTCTCCGAGCTCCGCCGGCACCAGCCAGCCCAGCGCCAAGTATGCGAGCGGCCCCCCGAGGATGATGCCCGCCGTCCCCGCCAGGAAGAGCACCACCGCGTTGCGCCCCAGCCGCGCGATGGCCGGCAGGTCCATGGAGAGCACCTGGAGCACCAGGCTGGCCGGCAGCAGGTACGCCGACACGAAGCCGTAGAGGTCGGACTTCGTGGGGATGACGCCCGTGTTGGAGAGCAGCGTGGGCACGAAATAGACGAGCACCAGCATGGGCAGGACGCGGAAGACGCGCGCGCCCACCGGGTGTCGCTCGGCGAGGAACAGCAGCGACAGCACGGTGAGCAGCACCGTGAGCACCGCCATGGGGCTCTGGATGAGCGGCTCCGTCATGGGAAGGGCTGGGGCTCCACGCCGAGCCCGGGTCCATCACCCAGGCGGATGCGCCCTTCCACCACCGGGTGCCCGCGGAAGGGGTCCGCCGAGATGAGCAGGTTGCCGTCCAGGTCCAGCCAGTCCACCAGCGGCCCCAGGTGCGCCGCCGCGGCGATCCCCAGCGACGTCTCCACCATGCACCCGAGCATGATCTTCAGGCCGCACGAGCGCGCTGTCTCGATGATGCGCAGCGCCTCGCGGATGCCGCCACACTTCTGTAGCTTGACGTTGATGCCGTGGTAGCCCTCGGCCAGCCTCGGCACGTCCGAGGCCATCATCAGCGCCTCGTCCGCCACCAGCGGCAGTGGCGAGCGCTGGCGCAGCCACTTCGCCCCCTCGACGTCCGCGGCCGGCAGGGGCTGCTCCACCAGCTCCACGCCTTGCGTCGCCATCCACTCGATGTGCTTGAGCGCCTCCTCGGGGGTCCAGGCCTCGTTGGCGTCCACCCGCACCGTCTTGGGGGTGGCCGAGCGCACCGCGCCGAACATCTCGCGCACCGACTGCGCCCCGAGCTTGATCTTCAGGCTGGGGAACGCCTCGGCCTCGCGCACCTTGCGGGCCATGGACTCCGGGTCATCGATGCCGATGGAGAACGAGGTGACGGGCATCCGCGACGGGTCCAGGCCCAGCATCCGGTAGAGCGGCGTCCCGAGCCGCTTGCCGGCCAGGTCGTGCAGCGCGATGTCCAGCGCCGCCTTCGCCGCGTGGTTGCCCGGCAGGACCTCCTCGAGACGCTCCGAGAGGACGCGGAAGTGCCGCGGGTCTCCCTCCAGCACCGGGGCGAGCTTCCCGAGCGCCTCGGTTACCGTCTCGGCGGACTCGCCATAACGCACGTTGGGGGCGGCCTCGCCCCGGCCAACCAGGTCCCCGTCGCGCAGCTCGACGAGCACGTTGCGCTTCGAGGTACTGGTGCCACGCGAGATGGTCCAGGCGTGGCGGAGGGGCAGCTCGACGATTCGGACGTTCAAGGGTAGGGGCATGCGGGGGGCCTCGCGGCCCGCCATTACCACAGGCCGGGCGCACCTGGTCCCTCTTCCTCTCCCACGAAAAACATCGCGTCAGGACGGCAGCCGTGGACGGCCCACCGGACTCCCATAGACTGGCGGCATGCGCCCCCTGCTCTTCGTCCTCGCCCTCCTGGCCGTGCCGGGTTGCGGCCACGCCGCCAGCCCGACGCGAAGCGCCCCGCCTCGCACGGCCGAGGAGATGCGCACGCTGCTCGCCGAGCTCATCGCGGTGGACACCTCCAACCCGCCCGGCAACGAGGCCGCCGCCGCCCAGGTGGCCGCGCGCTGGCTGCGCGAGGCCGGCATCGAGTCCCAGCTCGCCGAGCCGGCGCCCGGACGCGCCCACCTCCTCGCCCGGCTGAAGGGCAACGGCCGCCAGCGGCCCGTGCTGGTGCTCGCCCACCTCGACACGGTGCCCGCGAAGCGGGAGGAGTGGGCCTCCGACCCGTGGACGCTCACCGAGCGCGACGGCTTCCTCTACGGGCGCGGCGTCCAGGACAACAAGGGCATGGCCGCGGCCAGCGTGCTGGCGCTGCGACGGCTCAAGAGCGAGGGGGCGAAGCTCTCGCGCGACGTGGTGCTCGTGCTCAGCGCGGACGAGGAGGTGGGCTCCGGCCATGGCATCGAGTGGCTGCTGGAGCACCACCCCGAGCTGCGCGAGGCGGAGCTCGCCCTCAACGAAGGGGGCCTCACGGAGCTGTCCGAGGATCGCCGC
Source organism: Archangium sp. (assembly GCF_036388035.1). Classification (GTDB taxonomy): domain Bacteria; phylum Myxococcota; class Myxococcia; order Myxococcales; family Myxococcaceae; genus Archangium. The sequence goes on along the minus strand of NZ_DASVSO010000072.1, from coordinate 4,594 downwards.
CGCGTGCGCTTCGTCAACCTCCAGGCGGCGGAGCGGGTGTCGCGCAACGTGGTGCTGAAGGCCACGGGGCCGGGCGGGCACTCCTCGGTGCCCCCGGCGGCGCCCAACCCGATGGTGCGGCTGGCGGCGGCGGTGGCGCGCGTCGGGGCGCTCACCTTCCCCACCCGGCTCACCCCCGTCACCCGGCTGAACGTGCAGGGCCGCGTGAAGGTGACGGAGGGCGAGCTGGGCGAGGCCCTGAAGCGCCTCGCGGCCTCACCGGACAGCCCGCCCCAGGAGGCGGTGGACACCATCGCCCGACTCGAGCCGGCGCTGGCCGCCGTGCTGCGCACCACCTGCGTGCCCACCGTCTTCAACGCCGGCACGCGCCCCAACGTCATCCCCGCCACCGCCGAGGCCACCGTCAACTGCCGGCTGCTCCCGGACGAGGACATCGAGGCCGTCCGGGCCCGGCTCGTCGCCGCGGTGGGGGATCCAGACATCCAGGTGGAGCTGAACATGAAGCGGCCGGACTCGCCCGCCTCACCGGTGGGGGACAACGCAATGTTCCGGGCCGCCACCGCCGCCGCCGCCAAGGTGTGGCCGGGCGCCCCCGTCTTCCCGCGCATGTCCACCGGCACCACCGAGTCCACCGCGTTGCGCCGGGCGGGCATCCACGCCTACGGCATCGACCTCTTCGCCCTCACGCCGGACGACGCCCGCACGGCCCATGCGCCCAACGAGCGCATCCCCGTGGCCTCGCTCCAGCCGGGCGCCGAGTTCGTCTACCAACTCCTGGCGGGGCTCGCGAAGTGAGCCCCCGTTTCCCTTCCCCCACAGCACCCGAGCGAGCCTCATGAAGACCCCGACGAACGCACGCGTCCCGCTGTATCTGGTCCTGCTGGCCTCGACGTTGACGGCCTGCACCTGGGGGGTCCGCCCCCAGCAACCCGAGGAGAGTGGTCCGGTGGCGAGAATCTGGAGGAAGAGCGCGCAAGCCCGGGACTTCGAGCGCTTCACCCGCCAGGGCACCGCGCTCTCCACGGAGGGGGCGCTCGAGCTCGACGCCGCCTCGGCCCGCTCCACGCCCGACCCCTTCCCCAGCCACGCCCCGCCCGACGCGGCGACGCCCGTCGCTCCCGGCAGCTACGTCTTCGGCAGCGCCGTCTCGGAGGAGCACGCCGTCGCGGGCGGCTTCGACAACGTGGTGCCCTCCTTCGACGCGCTCACCCCGCCCGGCACGTGGGTGCGGCTGACGCTCGCCGCGCGCGTGGACGGCCAGTGGACGAAGGACTACGACTTCGGCGTCTGGGCCTTCGACCAGGGCACCGTGGTGCGCCACAGCAAGGACAAGCAGGAGGACGAGCGCGGCAAGGTCCACACCGACACGCTCGCCCTGAAGAAGAAGGCGGACGCGCTGCGGATGACGGTGTGGCTCTTCTCCGCCAGGCCCGGCGTGAGCCCGCGCGTCCGCGCGCTCTCGGCGGCGATGACGGACACGCGCCGCAAGCCCGCGGACGAGCCCTCGGATCGGCTCGCCTGGGGCAAGGTGCTGGACGTGCCCGGCCGCTCGCAGATGCTCTACCCGCCGGATGGCGGTGCCTGGTGCTCCCCCACGTCCACGTCCATGATTCTCGCGTACTGGGCGAAGAAGCTGGGCCGCGAGGACCTCGTGGTGCCGGTGCCCGTGGCCGCCGAGTACACCTACGACAAGGTGTACCAAGGCACCGGCAACTGGCCCTTCAACACCGCCTATGCCTCCGCCATGGGAGATGGCGCGCTGCACGGGCTGGTGGCGCGCTTCGACTCCTTCGCGCAGGTGGAGCGGCTCATCGCCGAGGGCATCCCCGTGAGCATCAGCATCGCCTTCGAGAAGGACGAGCTGACGGGCGCGCCCGTGTCGCGCTCGGACGGGCACCTCATCGTGGTGAAGGGCTTCACGCCGGAGGGGGACGTCATCTGCAACGACCCCGCCTTCCCGAACGATGAGCGGGTGAACGTGACGTACAAGCGCCAGGAGCTGCAGCGGGCGTGGGACCACTCGCGCCGCTCGGCCTACGTGCTGTGGCCCGCGGGCACCGCCCTGCCCGCCGGCGCGCTCACCTTCGTGCCCTGAAAGCTGGAACAGGCGCTCCGGGCCCTGCTCGGAGCGCCCGCCTCACAAGGGGTTGGGCGTGGTGCTATACGCGTGCCCAGGCATCTACGACGAACGTCGTTGACAACTACGATGTTCGTCGTACCCTGGCATCATGAAACCGCCACTCCCCCAGCCCACGCGGGCTGAGCTCGCCATCTTGCGAGTCTTATGGAAGCAGGGCCGCTGCACCGTCCGTCAGGTGCACGAAGCGCTCCACGGGGCGCGGAAGCAGGACACCGTCTACACCACGGTGCTCAAGCTGCTGCAGAACATGGCGGAGAAGGGCCTGGTGCGCCGCGACGAGCGCGAGCGCACCCATGTCTACGAGGCGGCCATCACCGAGCGGAAGACGCAGCGTGACCTGCTGCGAGACCTGATGGACCGAGCCTTCGGCGGCTCCACGGCGAGCCTTGTCATCCAGGCCCTCTCGGTCAAGAGAGCCTCGCCCGAGGAGCTCGAGGAGATCCGCAAGCTGCTGGACAAGAACGAGGGGGGGAAGAAATGAGCATGCTCGAAGCGCTGTGGACGCAGCCGGTGACGCTGGCCCTGGGAGGAGCGCTGGCTCGGTTCGTGTGGCAGGGCGCGGCCATCGCGCTCGGGGTTCGAGCGCTCCTGGCGTGCATGGGGCGCCGGCCGGCACGCGAGCGCTATGCCCTGGCCTGTTTCGGGCTGCTGGTGATGGCGGGGCTTCCCGTGGCCTCGTTCGGGTCCGAGCTGGCACGGACGTCCTCCGAGTCCTCCCAGGCGCCGGGGGTGATGGGAGGGGGCGCCCTCATCGGGGCCACGGAGGTCGCACTCGCCACGTGGGTAGGCGCCTGGCTGGAGGCGCTTCGCCCCTGGCTGATGTCCGCGTGGCTGTGCGGCGTGTTGTTCCTCTCGGTGCGCACGGTGTGGGACTGGAGGCAGGCACTGGCGCTCGCCTACGAGGGGACGTGGCGGCCCGTGGGCAGCGTGGCGCAGGCGGCGCTGGCGCGGATGATGAAGCGCACCCGGGTGAGCCGCCCGGTGCGCCTGCTGGAGTCGGTGGCCATCGAGGTGCCCACGGTGGTGGGGCTGTGGCGCCCGCTCATCCTCGTGCCGGCCAGCACGCTGACGGGGCTCTCCCTGTTGCAGCTGGAGGCCGTCCTCGCGCACGAGCTGGCCCACATCCGCCGGCACGACTACCTGGTGAACCTGCTGCAAGCGCTGGTCGAGACAGCGCTGTTCTACCATCCGGCGGTGTGGTGGCTGTCCGCGCGCATCCGCGAGGAGCGTGAGCACTGCGCGGATGACGTGGCCGTGGAGAGTTGTGGCGACGCGCTGTTGTACTCGCGTGCTCTGGCGACGCTCGAGCAGCTCCGGGCGAGCGCCCCAGTTCCCGCCGTCGCGGCGAATGGGGGTTCGCTGCTGCTGCGCATCCAGCGGCTGCTCGCCGTGCCCCAGGGCGGTACCTCCCTGCACCCCTGGCGGCTCGCGGGCACTCTGGCCGCGGCGACACTCCTCGTGGTGCTCGGGGCCGCGCCGCTCGCCCAAGCAACGGGAGCCACCTCGGAGCCACCTGCCCAGCAGGCGCCGGCCACCTCTACCTCGCATGAGCAGCTCCCCCGCTTCCAGCTGGACATGACGCGTCCGGAGAAGCTCTCTGGAGACGTGCCGCGGATCCCCAACTCGATGCTGCCTCCTCTGGCACCACCGGGCACCTTCCCCTTCGAAATCCCGATGCAAGTGGAGTGCACCCTGACGGCCGAGGGCCTGGTCGAGGACTGCGAGGTCATCGTCCCCCGGCCGGAGCTCGCGGAGCTCGAGGCGGAGGTGCGACGGGCCCTGCTCACCGCGCGCTACAAGCCCGTCACCTCCCAGGGTCAGCCCATTTCAGTGCGGTACGTCTTCAACGTCCGCATCGTTTCCCCCCAGCTCAATCCGAAGGAGCTCCAATGACGATGGCAAGCGGCAAGACGGGAAGTGGGCACAGGACCGGCGTACGGCGGGTATCCCGCGGCAGGGGGCGTGGGTGGATGGGCGCGGTGTTGTCCGCGGCGGTCCTGCTGCTCCCGGGCGCCTCGCGGGCCCAGGGCGCGGGGGAGCCGGTGGACGCGGCGCTGCGCGCGAAGATCGTGAACAGTGTCTCGGCGGCGCTGAACGAGCACTACGTCTTCCCGGAGGTGGCCAGGAAGATGGAGGCGAGCCTGCGGCAGAAGCTGAAGGCGGGCGCCTACGACAAGCTCGCCAACTCCGCCGAGCTCGCGCAAGCGCTGACCCGTGACCTCCGGGAGGTGAGCAAGGACAAGCACCTGGGCATCCACTACGCGCCCGCGGCGCCTCCGGGCATGGACTCCAGCGGGCCCCCCGATCCGGCCATCCAGGAGCAGCGGCGCGGCCAGATGGCCTCCCGGAACTTCGGCTTCGAGAAGGTGGAGCGGCTCGCGGGGAATGTGGGCTACCTGGACCTGCGTGGCTTCATGGACGCGCAGCTGGCGGGGGAAACCGCCATCTCCGCCA
>NZ_DASVSO010000071.1:0-30376 GCF_036388035.1 Archangium sp. | reverse complement strand
CCCGGGTACACGGCGGGACGGATGCGCTGGAGAACCTCGGCCTGGCGTGCGCGCGCTGCAACCAGGGCAAGGGCAGCCGGCACGATCGCAACTACCACCGGGATGCCCGCGTCCGAGAGATGGTGGAGCGCCTGTTGGAGCGCCGCCGCGAGCGCTGGCGCGATCCGGACGACGCCTGATCCCCAGGAGATTCAACCCCCCTATCGCCTGCCAGAAGAGAACATCATCCGGACAAGTTTTCAGCTGTGCCACAACGCTCCGGGTCGTGGTATCTCGCCGCACGCGGATACAAGAAAGGTTGACACCTGGATACCGATGCTCGATGGTCCCGCGCCGCGTTGGGACGGGATGAGGAGGGACCCCGCCCACGGCAACTCTTTGAGTCGGTTGGGGTCGGGCGTGTCCGCATGTCTCCTGCCAGGGCAGGAGTCGTCGCAGCCACAGCAACGCCGTGTATGAGCTTCTTGTTCCAGTCTCCCTGTGCAGTCTCCGGTCCGGCCGAACCGTCCTCCCGGTCTCGTCCTCCGGAGCCCACTGACTACCCCCCGGTCCTGGTATGAGCGGTCCTCTCTTCCCACGCTGGACGAACACGGTGTCGCGGGCCTCTGCCGCGGCGCTCCTCGCGATCCCCGCGATCGCCCTTGGCGGTTTGATGGCGTACGTGCGTTCTCCGTTCGTCACCAACCAAAACATGCCGATCGAGCAGCCGATCGAATTCGACCACCGGCATCACTCCGGTGACGAGCAGATCGACTGCCGCTACTGCCACTTCTCCGTGGAGAAGTCGCCGTCGGCGGGCATCCCTTCCACCACCGTGTGCATGTCCTGCCACGCCCAGGTGTGGAACAAGAGCCCGTACCTGACGCTGGTGCGGCAGGCGTACTTCACGGATCAGCCGATTCCGTGGATTCGCGTCCACAACCTGCCGGACTTCGTCTACTTCAACCACGCCATCCATGTGAGCAAGGGCGTGGGCTGCGTGACCTGTCACGGTCGCGTGGACCAGATGGCGGCCATCGAGCAGTACTCGCCGCTCACCATGCAGTGGTGCCTGGACTGCCACCGCAACCCCAAGCCCAACCTGCGCCCGCAGGAGTTCATCACCAGCCTGACCTGGCAGCCGCCGGCCGACCCGAAGGCGGCCGAGGCGCTCGGGGATGAGCTGATGAAGCAGAACGACGTTCACTCGCGCACGAGCTGCTCCACATGCCACCGCTGAAGCCCAAGCTCGACGGAGCCCCCATGAAGGACACCCCTAACTCCTTCGCGCTGCCGGTCGTCTCGGACAAGGCCGAGGCCACCTCCACGCACGACCACGACCACGACGTCGTCGGTGAGGCGCTCGACCACGCCGCTGCCCACAGCGTGACGTCCGAGGGCGCCTACGGCCGCACGTACTGGCGCAGCCTCGAGGAGAAGCTCGGCAAGGCCGAGTACCTCGAGGAGAGCCGCCCCGAGTTCCCCGAGGGCGCGGACCTGCCCCCCACCGGCGTGGCCCGCCGCGAGTTCATGCAGCTGCTGGGCGCCTCGCTGGCGCTGGCCGGCGCCACCGCCTGCTCCACCCGTCCGGTGGACGAGCGCATGGTGCCCTACACCCGCACGCCTCCCGAGATGGTGCCGGGCAACCCCCTGCACTACGCCTCGGGCATGACGTTCGGCGGCCACACCTCCGGCCTGCTCATCACCGCCCGCGAGGGTCGCCCCATCAAGGTCGAGGGCAACCCGCAGCACCCGGTGAACCTGGGCGCCACCGGCCCCATGGAGCAGGCCTTCCTGCTCTCCCTGTACGATCCGCAGCGCGCCCGCGTGCTGCGCAATCGCAAGGATCCGCGCTCGCTGCGCTCGTTCGGCGAGGAGCTCGCCAACGTGACCGCGCGCGCGACCCAGGAGAACGGCGGCGGTCGCATCCGCTTCCTCACCGAGCCCAACAGCTCGCCGGTGCTCGGCGAGCTGCGCTCGCGCATCTCGCAGCGGATGCCCGGCGCCCGCTTCTACAGCTACACCTCCGTCAGCCAGGACCCGGCCAGCGAGGGCAACCGCGCGGTGCTCGGCCAGCCGGCCACCGCCCTGTACGACTTCTCCAAGGCGGACGTCGTCCTGTCGCTGGACGCGGACTTCCTGGAGAGCCGCCCCTCCAACCTCGCCTACGCCCGCGCCTTCGCCAGGCGGCGTGACCCGGCCGAGGGCAACCTCAACCGCCTCTACGTCGCCGAGCCGCGCTTCACCATCACCGGCGGCATGGCGGACCACCGCCTGCGCGCGAAGTCCCAGGAGATCTTCGCCATCGCCGCCGCCATCGCCTCGCGCGTGGGTGGTGCGGTAGAGGGCCTGGCCGGTGCGGCCACCCAGAAGGCGCAGCTCAACGCGGCCCACCAGAAGTGGGTGGACGCCGTCGCCGCCGACCTGCGCGCCGCCGCTGGCCGCAGCGTGGTGGTCGCTGGCGAGCGCCAGCCCGCCGCGGTGCACGCGCTGGCCGCCGCCCTCAACGCGGCGCTCGGCAACGTGGGCACGACGGTGCGCTACATCCCCGCCACCACCACCGAGAACACCGGGGTCGCCGGCCTGCGCGCCCTGGTGGACGAGCTGAAGAGCGGCGCGGTGGACACCCTGGTCATCACCGCCTGGAACCCCATCTACCGCGCGCCGGTGGACCTGGGACTCCGGGAGGTGCTGGACCCGAAGACGAACCCCAACCGCAACAAGCTCACCGTCGTCTACACCTCGCTCTTCGAGGACGAGACGAGCGCGTACGCCGACTGGTTCATCCCGGCCGCGCACGAGCTGGAGTTCTGGAGCGATGGCCGGTCCATCGACGGCACGGTGTCCGTCGTGCAGCCGCTCATCCAGCCGCTCTTCAACGGCGTGCCCCTGCCGGAGCTGTTCGCGCTCTTCCTGGGCGAGCCGTACCGCACCAGCTACCAGATCCTCCGGGACTTCTGGCGCGGCCGTGCCGCCGCTGGCGGTGACTTCGAGACGGCGTGGGAGACGTGGGTGTCCGTGGGCCTCGTCCCCGACACCGCCCCGGCCGCGCTCACCGGCGCGCCCACCGTGGAAGGCGCCCGCGCGCTGGTGGATGCCTACACCCCGCCCGCCACGGGCGAGCTCGAGGTGAACTTCGTCCCGGACTACAAGGTCTACGACGGCATCTTCGCCAACATGTCCTGGCTGCAGGAGCTGCCGGATCCCATCTCGAAGATGACGTGGGACAACGCGGCCTACCTCAGCCCGGCCACCGCCGAGCGGCTGCAGCTCGAGCCGGGTGACGTGGCCACGCTGACCTACGGTGGTCGCACGCTGGACGTGCCGGTGTGGATCATCCCCGGCACCGCGGACGACGTGGTGGTGCTGCCCCTGGGCTACGGCCGCACGGGCCTCTTCGAGACGGTGGCCAAGGAGATCGGCTTCAACGCCAACCTGGTGCGCAGCGTGAACGCGCCCTGGTTCGACGGTGGCGCCACGCTGGCCAAGACGCGCCGCACCCACAGGTTCGCCCTCAGCCAGAGCCACTGGCGCATGGAGGGCCGCCCGCTGGCGCTCGACATGTCGGTGGCGCAGTTCCAGCACGAGCAGGCGCAGGAGAAGAAGCACGCCAGTCCTCTGCTCGCCCGCGTCCGGGGCGAGTACGAGAACGCCAACCTCCTGCCGGACTTCAAGTATGAGGACTACAAGTGGGCGATGGCGATCGACATCGCCCGCTGCACGGGTTGCGCGGCGTGCGTGGTGGCCTGCCAGTCGGAGAACAACATCCCCGTGGTGGGCAAGGAGCAGGTCTCCCGCAGCCGCGAGATGCAGTGGCTGCGCATCGACCGCTACTTCACCGGTCACGATCTCCACAACCCGGAGATGGTCATGCAGCCGGTGGCCTGCGTGCACTGCGAGAAGGCGCCCTGCGAGTACGTGTGCCCGGTGAACGCCACCGTCCACTCGGACGAGGGCCTCAACGACATGGTGTACAACCGCTGCGTCGGCACGCGGTACTGCTCCAACAACTGCCCGTACAAGGTCCGCCGCTTCAACTACCTGCACTACACCGCGGACAAGACGCCCACGCAGAAGATGCAGATGAACCCGGACGTCACGGTGCGCAACCGCGGCGTCATGGAGAAGTGCACCTACTGCGTGCAGCGCATCGAGCGCGTCCGCATCAAGGCGCGCGTGGAGAAGCGGCCCATCTTCGAGAAGGAGCTGCAGACCGCCTGCGCCCAGGCGTGCCCCACCGAGGCCATCGTCTTCGGCACCCTGAGCGACCCCAATGCCCAGGTGACGAAGCACCACAACGACGAGCGCGCCTACAAGCTGCTCAACGAGCTGGGTACCAAGCCGCGCACCGCCCACCTCATCCGTCTGCGCAACCCCAATCCCGCCCTCGCTTCCGCCCAGCCCGCCGCGGAGCAGAAGGAAGGAGGCCACTAAGCCATGGCCGAGACCGCCAACGCCGTCGCGCTCGATCCCCTCGAGCCCCGGCCCCTCGTCGCGCCGCACCACGACGACAAGTCGCTCAACGAGACCCTGCTCGACCACGTGTGGGCCAAGCCCGGTAAGGGCTGGTTCATGCTGTTCGGCCTGGCGCTGTCCGCCCTCGGCCTGCTGGTGCTGGGTGTGACCGTCACCCTGGCCCGCGGCGTCGGCATGTGGGGCAACAACCAGCCCAACGGCTGGGCCTTCGACATCATCAACTTCGTCTGGTGGGTCGGTATCGGCCACGCCGGTACGCTCATCTCCGCCATCCTCCTGCTCTTCCAGCAGAAGTGGCGCACGAGCATCAACCGCTTCGCCGAGGCCATGACGCTCTTCGCCGTGTGCTGCGCGGGTCTCTTCCCGCTGCTGCACACGGGCCGTCCCTGGTTCGCCTTCTGGCTCTTCCCCTACCCGTCCACCCTGGGCGCCTGGCCGCAGTTCCGCTCGCCGCTCGTCTGGGACGTGTTCGCCATCTCCACGTACCTCACCGTGTCCGCCCTCTTCTGGTACGTGGGTCTCATCCCCGACCTGGCGGCCCTGCGTGACTCGTCCAAGGGCAAGCTGCAGCGCACCATCTACGGCCTCTTCGCCCTCGGCTGGCGTGGCTCGGGCCGTCACTGGCACAACTACAAGATTGGCTACCTGCTGCTGGCGGGTATCTCCACCCCGCTCGTGGTCAGCGTGCACACGATCGTTTCCTTCGACTTCGCCACCTCGCTCATCCCCGGCTGGCACGCCACCATCTTCCCGCCCTACTTCGTGGCCGGCGCCGTGTTCAGCGGCTTCGCGATGGTGATCACCCTCATCGTGCCCGCCCGCAAGTACCTCAAGCTCCGGGACGTCATCACCGACCGCCACCTGGAGAACATGAACAAGGTGATTCTGGCGACGGGCCTCATCGTGTCCTACGGGTACATGATGGAGCACTTCATCGCCTGGTACTCCGGCAGCGAGTACGAGATCTGGACCTTCTACGTGAACCGCGCGCGCGGTCCGTACGCCGGGGTCTACTGGCTGATGATCGCCTGCAACGTCATCACGCCGAACATCTTCTGGTTCAAGAAGTGCCGGACCAGCATCCCCATCATGTGGGTGGCGTCCATCCTGGTGAACATCGGCATGTGGTGCGAGCGCTTCATCATCATCGTGACGTCGCTGACGCAGGACTTCCTGCCGTCCTCGTGGGACCTGTACAGCCCGACCTGGGTGGACTGGTCCATCTACATCGGCACGCTGGGCCTGTTCAGCACCCTGTTCCTGCTCTTCCTCAAGTTCGTCCCCGCGGTCGCGGTGAGCGAGGTGAAGGAGCTCCAGCTGGAGCTCAAGCACGCCGCGCACCACGCCGCCCATGGTGCCGACACGGGCGCCGCCGGGACCCTTACCCACGGAGCGCACTGAACCATGTCCGCCGAAATCAAGGTTCTGGAGAGCTGGGTGCTCGCCGAGTTCGCCACGCCCGACGCCCTGGTGGCCGCCACCAATCAGATGCGGCTGAAGGGCTACGAGGGGATGGACACCTATTCGCCCTACCCGCTGCACGGCGGGTCCGAGGCGCTGGGTCTTCCTCCCTCGCGCGTGCCCTTCATCGCCCTGGGGGGCGCGCTGACGGGCATCGTCACCGCGCTGGCCTTCCAGACGTACATGAACACCATCGACTACCCGCTCAACGTGGGTGGTCGTCCGACGCTGAGCCTGCCGGCCTGGGTGCCCATCACCTTCGAGCTCGCGGTGCTGCTCACGGCGTTCGGCATCTTCTTCGGTCTGCTGGGGCTCAGCCGTCTGCCCCAGCCGTACCACCCGGTCTTCGAGAGCGAGGAGTTCCGCAGCGCCTCCACGCACGGCTTCTGGTTGAGCATCCCCAAGGGGCTCACCACGACCAAGGCCGAAGACATCACGGACCAGCTCAAGGCACTGGGCGCGACCCATGTGACCGTCGTCACGGGAGAGAAGGAATGAGGTGGCTCATCCCCGCCGCCGGGCTCGCCCTGGTCGGTTGCAACGTTCCGTCCGAGTTCCTCCAGCGCATGGAGGCTCAGGCCAAGTACGAGTACTACGAGACGAGCGAGTTCTGGGCGGATGGCAAGGCCATGCGCACCCCGCCCGCGGGCACCGTCCCGCGTGAGCGCGCGGTGGGCAACCCCGGCCTCACCACGGGCCGCGTCAACGGCGCGCTCGTCACCTCCATCCCGCTCGAGCTCAACCGTCAGGTGCTCGAGGATGGCCAGAAGCACTACAACATCGTCTGCGCGCAGTGCCACGGCCGGCTCGGCGACGGCAACAGCGTGGTGGCGGAGAACATGGCCCTGCGCCTGCCGCCCTCGCTGCTGCAGCTGTCGGACAAGCCGGACGGGCACTTCTACGCCGCCGTCACCGAGGGCTACGGCGTGATGCCGTCCTTCGCCGGCGAGCTCAACATCCAGGAGCGGTGGGCCGTGGTGGCCTACGTCCGTGCGCTGCAGCGCGCCCGCAACTCGCAGGCGGGTGGCCAGCAGCCTGTTCCTCAGGAGAACCGATGATTGCCTTGGATCGTTTCAACGGCGGCCAGAAGGCGATGACGCTCGCTGGAGCCGTGGGCGTCATCGGCCTGGTGCTGACCCTCGTGGGCTTCTTCACCGCTCCCCAGCCGGCGCTCTTCAGCTACCTGCTCGCCTTCTGCTACTGGGTGGGCGTCTCGGTGGCCTCCATCATCATGGTGGCCATCTTCCACACGGCCAAGGCCAAGTGGGTGACGGTGGTCCGCCGCTCCATGGAGACCATGGGCATGAGCGTGGTCATCTTCATCCCCCTGCTGCTGCCCATCGTCTTCGGGGCCAGGCACATCTTCCCGTGGGTGGACCCGGCGGCCTGGGTGTTCCCCGGCACCGAGGGCATGAAGTTCACCGAGGTGGAGCTGCACCACCTGCACCACAAGCACCCCTACCTCAACCTGACGTTCTTCTACATCCGTCAGGCCATCTACTTCGCGGTGTGGAGCTTCGTGGCCTGGCGGCTGCGCGGGTGGAGCACCGAGCAGGACACCAGCGGGGCGCTGGAGCTGACCGTCAAGCAGCGGCGCTTCTCCCCCGGGGCGCTCCCGTTCCTTGCGCTGACCATTACTTTTGCTGGTTTCGACTGGCTGATGACGCTCACGCCGCTCTGGCAGTCCACCATCTTCGGCGTCTATTACTTCGCCGGCAGCTTCCTGGCGGCCTTCTGCGTGCTGACGATCGCCACGGTCAACGCGCAGGGCAAGGACGAGTACGGCACCTTGGTGACGACGGCGCACTACCACAACCTGGGCAAGCTCATGCTGGCCTTCACGGCCTTCTGGGCCTACATCGCCTTCTCCCAGTTCCTCCTCATCTGGATCGCCAACATCCCGGAGGAGGCCGGCTGGTTCAAGCTGCGCATCGAGGGCGCCTGGAAGCCGCTGTCCATCGGGCTCTTCCTCATGGGCTTCGTGGTGCCCTTCTTCACCCTGCTGTCGCGCAACCTGAAGCTCAAGCCGCGCCTGCTGGCGATCGTCGCCGTCTACCTGCTCGTCATGCACGCGGTGGACCTGTACTGGCTCATCTGGCCGGCGTACTCCCCGCAGGGCCCCTCGTTCCACTGGACGCTGCTGACGGCCTTCGCGGGCGTGGGCGGGCTGTCGGTGGCCGGAGCCATCTTCCTGGCGCGCGGTCGCTACACGCTGCCGGTGAAGGACCCCTACATCTCTGAGGCACTGAGGTACGTGCAGCCATGAAGAAGACCGAGTCGGAGCTCGAGTCGCGCGTCATCCGTGGCGCGCATGGCGTGGCCGCGGAAGAGGACCATGTCCTCACCGGCAAGGTCGTCCAGGTGGGCGTCATCGCCCTGGCCATCTTCCTCGTCGGCGGCATCTGGGCCTGGCGGCTGCAGATCGCCGTCACCAAGGACATGGTGCCCGACGGGCCGGCCCCCATCCCGGCCCTCATCACGCCGGACAAGGATCACAAGACGGCCTATGAGATCGGCATCGTGAACCAGCGCCTCTTCGAGCTGGACACGCACGCCGAGCAGAAGATCAGCGCCCAGCAGCAGGCCCTGCAGAACGGCTGGGCGGACGAGCCGGGCGTGGTGGCCCGGCCCACCATCTCCAAGGCCATGGACGACGTCATCGCCGCCCAGGCGAGCACCCGGCAGCCGCAGCAGGCTCCCGCCCCCGCCACTCCCCCCACCAACGCGCCGCAGCAGCCGGCCCCCCAGCGGCAGTAGTTCCGCGGTAGAGAAGAAGCGCGATGTACACCCACCCCCCCTCTCCGTTCACCTCGCGCGCCGGGATGGCCGCACTGCTCCTGGCGCTCGTCGCCGGGATGCCCGCCCAAGCCCTCCCGGGCGGGGGCAAGACGCCCAGGAGCATCATCGAGGCGCAGTCCGACGCCCCACCGCAGGTGCGCGGCGTGGACGTGGAGGAGCACCTCGGTGAGCTGGTCCCGCTGGAGGCGCAGTTCACCGACGCCTTCGGCAAGCCCGTGCGCCTGCGCGACGTGCTGCCGCGGACCAAGCCGGTGCTGCTGACGCTCGTGTATTACAACTGCCCGCTGCTCTGTAACCTCGTCATCAACGAGCAGATCCGCACCATGCGCGAGCTGGGGCTGGAGCTGGGCAAGGACTACGAGGCGGTCGCCATCAGCATCGACCCGAAGGACACGCCGGCGCAGAGCCTCGAGCGGCGGCGGCGGCACCTGCAGTCCATGGGCAAGCCGGAGACGGCCCCCTGGCACTTCCTCACCGGGACGGAGGAGAACATCCGCCGGGTCGCCGAGGCGGTGGGCTTCAAGTACTCCTACGACGCGAGCACCCGCCAGTACGTGCACCCCGCCGTGGTGCACGTCGTCACCCCGGAGGGCGCCATGTCGCGCTACCTCTATGGGACGTCGTTCCGGCCCCAGGACATGAAGCTGGCCCTGGTGGAGGCGGCGGGTGGCAGGGTGGGCACGAGTTTCGATCGTGTCGTCCTGACGTGCTTCAAGTATGACACCGCCACCCGGCGGTACGGCTTCTACATCTTTGGATTCCTCCGGCTGGGCGCGCTCATGGTGTTCTGCGCGCTCGCGACCATGCTCGCCTACTACTGGAGGCGTGAGCTGAAGAAAGGCGCCGCAGCATGAACGAGTTGATGAACAAATTCCTGTTCCTCCCGGAGAGCGCGTCGACATTCGCGGAGCGGGTGGATCAGCTGCACTACTTCGTCGTCGGCGTGACGATGCTGAGCTCGCTCGTCATCGGCACCGCGGCGGTCTTCTTCTTCTTCCGCTATCGGCGGCGCACGCCCGCCCAGACGACTGAGTACGTGGTGCCGACGGTGAAGGCGGAGTTCATCTTCGTCGCGCTGCCGCTGCTCTTCTTCCTCACCTGGTTCGTCATCGGCTTCCGGGACTTCGTCTTCGTCATGACGCCGCCCAAGGACGCGATGGACGTCTACGTCATGGGCAAGCAGTGGATGTGGAAGTTCTCCTACCCGGAGGGCCCCAACGGGGTGAACGTGCTGCACGTGCCGGCCAACCGCCCGGTGCGCCTGCTCCTCACCTCGCGTGACGTCATCCACTCCTTCTTCGTGCCGGCCTTCCGCATCAAGATGGATGCGGTGCCGGGCCGCTACACGCAGACGTGGTTCGAGGCCACCAAGCCGGGCACGTACCAGATTCTGTGCACCGAGTACTGCGGCCTGTCGCACTCCAAGATGCTGGGCGAGGTCGTCGTGCTCGCCCCCGAGGAGTGGGACGCGTGGGTGAAGGAGCAGCGCAAGGGCAACCTGCAGAACCGTCAGGACGCCCTGGCGGACCTGAGCCTGGTGCCCCACACCGCCCGCATGGCGGAGCAGGGCCAGAAGGTGGCCGCCGAGGTGGGCTGCTTCAAGTGCCACACCGTCAATGGCGAGCCGCACATCGGCCCCACCTTCGTGGGCCTCTACGGCAAGCAGCAGACCATGCAGGACGGCCTGAGCCTGCGGGTGGACGAGGCCTACATCACCCAGTCCATGATGGACCCGGGGGCCCACCTGGCTGCGGGCTTCCCCAACGTCATGCCCACCTTCCAGGGCAAGCTGACGGGGCCCCAGACGGCGGCCATCGTCGAGTACATCAAGACCTTGCGCACCCCGGACATCCGCACGGGCGCTTCCTCTCAAGGACCTGTCTATGAGCCCATCCAGTAGCATCGCAGCCGAGCCGGGCGCCGTGCCCGTGCCGGATGAGCACCACGAGCACCACCCGAGCTACCTCACCGACGGCACCACGCTGAAGTCGTGGCTGCTGACGCTGGACCACAAGCGCATCGGGGTGATGTACCTCATCGCGGTCCTGCTCTTCTTCCTCGTCGGTGGCATCTACGCGCTGATCGTCCGCCTGGAGCTGCTCACGCCGGGTCCGACCATCATCGACGCGATGACGTACAACCGCGCCTTCACCATGCATGGCGTGGTGATGATCTTCCTGTTCATGATTCCCGCCATCCCGGGCGCCTTCGGCAACTTCATGCTGCCGCTGATGCTGGGTGCCAAGGACGTGGCCTTCCCCAAGCTCAACCTGCTGTCGCTCTACCTGCTGCTGGCCGGTGCGACGCTCGCCATCTGGGGAATGATCAACGGCGGCATGGACACGGGCTGGACGTTCTACACCCCGTACAGCACGCACACGACGACGACGGTGGCGCCCATCCTCTTCGGCGCGTTCATCATCGGCTTCAGCTCCATCGCCACGGGCATCAACTTCATCGTCACCACGCACACCATGCGCGCACCGGGCATCACCTGGTGGAAGATGCCGCTGTTCGTGTGGGCGATGTACTCCACCGCCTGCATCCAGGTGCTGGCCACGCCCGTCATCGGTCTGCTGCTGATGCTGGTGGTGGGTGAGAACCTGTTCCACTTCGGCATCTTCGACCCGGCCCGCGGCGGAGACCCGGTGCTCTTCCAGCACCTGTTCTGGTTCTACTCGCACCCGGCCGTGTACATCATGGTGCTGCCCGCCTTCGGCGTGATGTCCGAGGTGGTGTGCGCCTTCAGCCGCAAGAACGCGTACGGCTACCGCGCCATCGCGTTCTCCTCGCTGGGCATCGCCTTCGTGGGCTTCTTCGCGTGGGGCCACCACATGTTCGTGTCCGGCCAGTCCACGTTCGACGCGGGCGTGTTCGCGGTGCTGACGATGCTGGTGGGCGTGTTCACCGCCATCAAGGTCTTCAACTGGGTGGGCACCGTCTACAAGGGCGCGGTCGACTTCAAGACGCCCTTCGCCTACTTCTGCGGCTTCCTCTACTTCACCGTGTTCGGCGGCATGACGGGCGTGGCGTTCGCCACGGCGTCGCTGGACGTGCCCTGGCACGACACCTACTTCGTGGTGGCGCACTTCCACTTCATCATGGTGGGCGCGACCATCATGGCCTTCATGGCCGCCCTCCACTACTGGTTCCCGAAGATGTTCGGGAAGATGTACCACGAGGGGTGGGGCCTGGTGTCCGCGGCGCTCATCATCCTGGGCTTCAACGCCACGTTCATCCCCCAGTTCCTCCTGGGCAACGCGGGCATGCCGCGCCGCTACTACGAGTACCCCGAGCGCTTCCAGGCGCTCAACGTGGCCTCCACGGCCGGTGCCTCGCTGCTGGCCTTCGGCTTCCTCATCAGCGCCATCTACCTGACGTACGCGCTGGTGTACGGCCGCCGCGCCGCCTCCAACCCGTGGCGCAGCCACGGCTACGAGTGGCTGACCGAGTCTCCGCCTCCGACCCACAACTTCATTGGTCCGCAGCCCACGTACTCGGAGGAGCCGCACTTCTACGTGGACCCCAAGAAGGCCGAGGTGCCCGATGCAGTCTAGTCCCGCCGTCGCCGGTACGGCCGGCGCTCCTCGCGTGCCGCAGGTGGCCGCGCACTTCGCCTCGCTCGAGGTGCAGAACCACGCGGCCCGGCTCGGCATGTGGCTGTTCCTCGCCACGGAAATCCTGCTCTTCGCGGGCCTGTTCGTCTGCTACGCGTGCTACCGCTTCCTCTTCCCGGAGGCGTTCGCCGCGGCCAGCCGCCAGCTGGATCTGCTGATGGGCACCATCAACACCCTGGTGCTCATCACCTCCTCGTTCACCGCCGCCATGGCGGTGCACTACGCGAAGGAGGCGCAGAACAAGAAGGTGGTGGTGATGTTCGTGCTCACCATCCTCATGGCCATCGGCTTCCTCGTCATCAAGTACTTCGAGTACGCCCACAAGTTCCATGAGGGTCAGCTGCCCGGCCCGTACTACCGCTTCGAGGGCATCCAGCTGCCTGGGGTGTCGCTGTACTTCACCATCTACTTCCTCTCGACCGGCCTGCACGCCTTCCACGTCATCATCGGTATGGCGGTGCTGGCGTGGGTGACTACCAAGGCGATGAGGAACGAGTTCAGCTACCACAACTACACCGCCGTCGAGCTGGGCAGCATGTACTGGCACCTCGTGGACCTGGTGTGGATCTTCCTCTTCCCCATGCTGTACCTCATCTAAGGGAGCCCTCCGCACATGTCCGCGATGGCCAATGAGTCGTTCAAGGAGGATCGGGAAATGCGCGAGGAGCACCACTCCGGACCGGGCAAGTACCTGCTCATCTGGGGTGCTCTCATGGTGCTCACCGTCGTCACGGTGCTCACCGGTCGCATGCACCTGCCGGACTGGGGGCTCGCGCTCGCCCTGGTGATTGCCTCGGTGAAGGGCGCGCTGGTGGCGCTCTATTTCATGCACCTGTCCGAGCATAAGGGTGCCAACCGGCTGGTGTTCGCCACCTCCCTGCTGTTCGTGGTGCTGCTGCTGGTCTTCACGCTCTTCGACCTCGGCACCCGCTTCCGGCCGACCCTGCCCTCGGGCTCGACGCCGATCGAGTTCCCGGTGGAGACGCAGCAGTCTGGCGGCCGCTACGGCGGCGGGCTGAAGGCGCCGGATACCCACCCGTAGTCAGCACGTTTCCCTGAGGTTTCCCGCGGCGCCGAGGCTCACCCCCGGCGCCGCTTTTCTTTTGGGGGCCACGGCCATGCACCTCGTTCCCGCCAGTGACGACCAGAAGGCCCAGCGCGATGCGCTCACCTACGCGGAGTGGGGCCCGCTCCTCACCGTCGAGGGCTACGCCGCCCGGGAGCAACGCCTGCGCGCCCACCCCTGGGCCCGCGCGGACATGCGCACCTGGCTGCTGTGCTCCGAGGAGGGCGCCGTGCTCGCCTCCTGTGAGACGTTCCGCACCGACAGCTTCCTGCGCGCTCCCGGGGGCGGCCTCCTGCCGGGCGACAGCTTCGCCATCGCCAGCGTCTTCACCGAGGAGCGTCTCCGGGGCCGAGGGTATGCCACCCGGTTGATGGACCTGCTCGCCGCCGAGCTGGAGCGCCAGCCTCGCGCCCACGCCGCCCTCCTCTTCTCCGACGTGGGCCCCCGCATCTACGCGCGCTCGGGCTACCGGGAGCTCCCCGCCTGGGACTGGCACCTCTCCCCCGCTCCCGGTGCGCCCGGTGAGTCGGTGGACGTGCTCCTGGGGGAAGCCGACGTGGCCCGGGGCCTCGCCCGCCTGCGCCGCCCCGACGCCCCCTTCTTCTTCTGGCCCACGCCCCCGCAGCTTGACTGGCACCTGGAGCGCGGCCGCATCTACGTGGAGCACCTCGACTGCTCGCCTCCCGCGTCGTGTGGCGCCACCGTGGGCGACGCCACCGCCCTGTGGGGGCTCGTGGGCCGGAGCGCCGAGCTGACGGTGCTGATGCTCGATGCCCGCTCGCCTGGAGAGGCCACCGCGCTCCTCAAGGCCGCCCGGCGCGAGGCCTCACGCGCCGGCCTCTCCCGCGTGGTGCTCTGGGAGGAGCCCGGCCTCGCCCCGCTCCTGCCGCTCGTGGAGGGCGCCACCCGCGTGGCCCGGCAGGGCTCGCTGCCCATGGTGCGGCCCCTCCGCCCGGACCTGCCCCCCGCCCCCCTTCCGCCCGTGCCACGTGGGCTCTGGGTGTGATGACCCGCTAGGATGGGCGCATGGCCAAGCGCACCCGCATCATCGAGGGCACCTGGAACTGCACCTCCTGCGACACCCGGGACATCCCCGCCCGGCTTCGCAACTGCCCCTCGTGCAACAACCCGCGCGAGGAGACTGGCCAGGAGTCCGAATTCGAGTTCGGGGACGTCGATGCCGCCTCCGGCAAGGCCCAGCGCGAGGGCGTCACCGATGAGAAGGCCCTCTCCGCCTCCGGCGCGGGCGCGGACTGGTTCTGCGACTACTGCGGGGCCTCCAACCGCGGCGACACGCCCCTCTGCCGCAACTGCCGCGCCGAGCGCTCCGCCACCTCGCGCGCCCTCGTCGCCGAGCCCGAGCCCTCCGACGCGCCGCCACCACCTCCCGCGAAGAAGGGCTCCAGCCGCAAGTGGCTCTACGTGGGCCTGGTCCTGCTCGCCGTCTTCATGTGCTTCTTCTGGGGCTCGCGTACCCACGACGTCACCGGGAAGGTGGTCGCCACCGAGTGGACGCGCACCGTGCACCGCGAGTCCTTCCAGCGGGTGAGCAAGACGGGCTGGCGCGATGAGCTGTCCACCACCTCGCCGCGCATGCCCGTCAATGGCCAGGGCGAGGTGCCCGGCGTGGAGAACATCCGCGACTGCACCCGCCGCCAGCGCGGCACCCGCCAGGTGGCCGACGGCACCGAGCGCGTGTGCAGCACCAAGACGCGCGAGGTGCAGTGCGGCACCGAGGAGAAGTGCACACGCCAGAAGCTGGGCAACGGCTACATGAAGGAAGTCTGCGAGGACGTGCCCAAGTACTGCGACGAGTCCTACGAGGACTGCCGTACCCAGACGCGCTACCGCTCCGAGCCCGTCTACGACTTGAGCTGCACCTACGACACCTACGCCTGGAAGGAAGTGGACGTCCGCGAGCAGTCCGGCAACGACAGCTCGCCCCGCTGGCCCGAGCTCCCCGTGGGACGCAACGATCGGCTGCGCCGCGAGGAGAAGTACCTCGTCCGCATCCAATACGAGGACGACGGCGTGCAGAAGCACGAGCTCGAGCCCAAGAGCGAGGCCGAGTTCCTCTCCTGGAAGAACGGCCAGTCGGTCTCCCTCCAGGTGAGCAACCTCGGCACCGTGAGCGACGTGGCGCACGCGCCGTGAGAGGGTGAGGCTCCCCCATGGAATGCACCCGCTGTGGCGCCTGCTGCGTGGCGCCCGACATCGCCGCCCTCGACAAGCCCCTCGGCCTGCGCTGTCCCCACCTCACCGCCGACAACCTGTGCGGGGTGTATGACCGGCGGCCCCAGGTCTGCCGCGACTACCAGGCCGATGACTTCTGCCGCCTCATCGAGGCCCCCACCGTCGAGGAGCGCGTCCAGAAGTACCTCGCCCTCTTCGGGCTGACGGACGAGGCCGACGCCATCCGCCAGCACGGCTGTTCCTCCATGCGACAGGCCCGCCGCGGGTGATATCCCCCCGCCCGTGCCCTTCCTCCCCACCGAGCCCTTCGCCCCCGCGCACGGCCTCGCCTCGCCTCACGCGCAGACCATCTACGCCTCGCTCGTACGCCCCACGCACGCGCCCTCCCTGAAGCGCGAGCGCTGGGAGCTGCCCGACGGGGACTTCGTCGACCTCGACTCCTTCGATGGCACCCCGGGCGCTCCCCACGTGGTGACCCTCCATGGGCTGGAGGGCTCCTCGCGCGCCGGCTACATCACCGCCATCCTCCGCGGCGCCGCCGAGCGCGGCTGGGGCGCCACCGCCATCAACTTCCGCTCTTGCAGCGGGGAGCCCAACCGGCTCGCCCGCTCCTACCACTCGGGAGACATCGGCGATGCGCTCTCGGTGATGAAGCACCTGCGCGCGCGCCTCACCGGCCCCCTCTACGCGGTGGGCTTCTCGCTGGGCGCCAACGTGCTGCTGCGGCTGATGGAGGAGACGGGGGACCACTCGCCGGTGGACGCCGCCGCCGCCATGAGCGCGCCCTATGACCTGGGCGCCTGCGCGGACACGCTCGATGGGCCCGGCCCCTTCCAGCGCCTCTACCGCGCGCGCTTCCTGCGCACCCTCAAGCACAAGGCGCGCGAGAAGCTCCGCCGCTTCCCCGGCGTCTTCGACGGCCAGGCCATGGAGCGCGCGAGCACCATCCGCGGCTTCGACGACGCCGTCACCGCCCCGCTCCACGGCTTCCGCGACGCCACCCACTACTACGCCGAGGCCTCCTCGGGTCCGCGCCTCCACGCCATCCGCCGCCCCACCCTGCTGCTGAGCGCCAAGGACGACCCGATGATTCCCGCCTCCACCCACCCTCGGGACGTGGCGGCCAACCCCCACCTCACCCTCGTCGTCACCGAGCACGGAGGGCACGTGGGCTTCGTCGCCGGCAAGGCCTTCAGCCCCTCCTTCTGGGGCGAGGCGCAGATGCTGGCCTTCCTCTCCACCCGCAATGCGGACGCCCGACCGGTGTGAACCGGCCGGGCTCCGCACGGGCTCCCCTTTGCTGCCCCTACCCACCCCACCACCCCGCGGCGGGCGACCCATCCGCCCCCAACCCCATCCCCGTCGCCCCGCCGCGAGGCGCCCTGCGTTACCGCTCACCTTCCCCGTCCCACCCCATCCCGCGGTCCCGCCCCGTCCTGCGCACTGAGGCATGAGCACAAGTCGTGCCGAAGCTTCGGCCCAGGCAAGGCCTTCGTGATTCCAAGGGGTTGGAAGCGATATCGCCCTGGAGGGCAGGAGGTGGGGAGTCCACGCCCGGAAAAAACTCCCGGTTGGACGTGGATGGCGGGAAACCACCTCGGGCAGGAGGGAAAAATCTTGCCCACTCGCGCTACAACCGCGTCCATGGCCAGCCTTCCCCCCCGCGGGCTGTACCGCACCCGCCACGCGCTCGGCACGCACCTGCCCGCGAAGAGGGACACCTTCGTCCACTGACGCGGCCTGTCGGTTCGGCTGGGACCTCGGGGGAGCGTCTGCTCAGGCCTCGCCGATGGGCGGGCGCAACATGCGCAGCAGGTGCTGGGCGAGCAGGTCTCGCGTGGCCCGCTGCAGTTCGCCCAGGAGCATGTGCAGCCCCTCGGCCGAGCCGTCCCGCACATCCCGCACCCGCTCCTCGTTGCCGTCGAAGACGCGCAGGCGCCCGGGCACCAGGGTGATGAGGGGCTGGCGCGGGTAGCGCCGCTTGAGCAGCCCCAGCAGCAAGGGGTGGTCCTCGTCCGGCCGGCGCGCGTCCACCACCACCAGGGCCGGCTCGTCCTCGGCGATGGAGTCCAGGGCCTCGTCGGCGTCCGCCATGGCGACGACGGAGAGGTCCGGCTCCGCCAGGAGGCGCGAGAGCAGCTCCCGGGAGGGGCGGTGCGGGCTGAGGATGACGATGCGACGCATCATGAGGATGAAGGAAGGGTAGGCCCTTTGAGGCGCGAAGAGGATAGGCCCCCGAGTCTTTCCCTCGCCCCAGCGAGCCGGCGGCCGAGCCCTCCCCAGCTCCACCTCCGCCTGACTCCCGAATGGAGAAGCCTGGAATCCAGCCCATACGGGGATGACCCATAAGTGTTAATTTACAAACAAATCCAGGCTTTCCAGATATAAGGCCCCTGCAAGTTTCCTCCCTGAACAGCCTGCCGGCCGTCGAAAAACCCACCTCAAAAGTCATGCTCTGGCGCTGGCGCGAATATCGGGTTACTCCCGTCTCTCACCCGATGGCCACCGAGCTCCACTTCGATTGCGGCACGCTGGTGGCGCCCTCGCTGCCGGACGACGAGGCCCTGCGCGCGCTCTTCCAGAAGGACACGCGCACGGGGGTGTATCGGGCCGCGGCGCGCCACTACCGGGAGGTGGTGCTGCGGCTGCGCGAGCGGGGCCTGCCCTACGAGGACCGGGCCAGGCGTTTCGAGCCCCTGGAGGTGGCGCTGGCCAGCCCCATCGAGCCCTTCCCCCACCAGCAGGCCGCGCTGGAGGCGTGGAGCGGCGCGGGGGGGCGTGGGCTGGTGGAGCTGCCCACGGGCGCGGGCAAGACACTGCTGGCGGTGCTGGCCATCGCCCGGGTGAAGCGTCCCACCTTGGTGGTCGTGCCCACGCTGGACCTGATGGCGCAGTGGCAGGGGGTGCTGTCGCGGCACCTGGGCGTGCCGGTGGGGATGCTGGGCGGAGGGGTGAGCGACAGGCAGCCGCTGACGGTGACGACGTACGACTCGGCGGCGATGCAGACGGAGTTCCACGGAAACCGCTTCGGCTTCCTCATCTGCGACGAGTGCCACCACCTGCCGGCGCCCAGCTACCGCTTCATCGCCGAGGGCTCGCTGGCGCCGTACCGGCTGGGCCTCACCGCCACGCTGGAGCGCACGGACGGTGGCGAGCGCGTGTGCGAGGAGCTGCTGGGGCCGCTGGTGCACCGCACGGACATCCGCGAGCTGCAGGGGCGCTACCTGGCTCCGTACGAGGTGCGCCACATCGAGGTGCCGCTGACGCCCGAGGAGCAGGCGCGGCACGACGAGGCGCGGGGGCGCTACCTGGCCTTCATCCGCCAGAAGGGCATCCGCTTCGACGTGCCGGAGGGCTGGGCGCGCTTCCTCGCGGAGAGCCAGCGCACGGAAGAGGGGCGCGCGGCGTACCGGGGCTACCGGGAGCAGCGGCGCATCGCCCTCACCTCCAGCGCGAAGGTGGACGTGCTGTGGCGCATCCTCCTGGAGCACCGGGAGGACCGGGCCATCGTCTTCACCGACGACAACGAGACGGTGTACACGCTGGCGCGGCGGCTGCTGCTGCCGGCGCTGACGCACCACACGCCCGTGCCCGAGCGCAAGGCGCTGCTGGCCGCCTTCGCCAGTGGGGAGCTGCCGGTGCTGCTCACCTCGCGGGTCCTCAACGAGGGCGTGGACGTGCCGGAGGCGCGCGTGGGCGTGGTGCTCAGCGGCAGTGGCAGCGTGCGCGAGCACGTGCAGCGCCTGGGCCGCATCCTCCGCCAGCGCCCCGGGAAGCGGGCCCTCCTGTATGAGGTGTGCTCGGCGCAGACGGCCGAGGCCTCCATGAGCGAGCGGCGGCGCCAGCACCGGGCCTACCAGGAGGAGGGCGAGCTATGCTGACGCGCGAGCTGCTCCTCTTCCGGGTGCGCGACGGCAAGCTGCGCCCCACCTTCGTGAAGCGGGACGACCCGGGACTGCTCGCGCTGGCGGGCGAGCTCATCGCCGAGGTGGAGGCGGGGCTCGGGCACTCGCGCGACGAGGTGGAGGAGACGCTGGGCCTGCGAGCCGGCGCCTACGCACGGCCCAAGGTGGCGCGGGGGCTGGTGAAGCTGCTGGTGGATCGGATGTGCTTCGAGGAGCCCGCGGAGGGCATCTCCGAGGCACGCGCGGCGACCTTCCGCGAGGCGGCGCGGGTGCTGCGCGCCCTGCCCGCGGACGCGACGGTGGAGGGCTACGAGGCGCGGCTGGCCGAGGCCTTCCCCCGCCCGCTGCCCGAGCTGCGCGAGGCCTTGTATGCCGACCTGCCAGGTCACCGGAAGCTGCTGGAGTGGGAGGCGCTCTCGCCCGCGGAGTTGATGGATCGCTACAACCTCGCGCTGGCGCAGGGGCCGCTGTTCGACGCGCGCCGGCTGACGCTGCGGGCGCGGGCGCCGGAGCTGCTGCGGGTGCGCAAGGTGCTGCGCTGGCTGAAGTTCTGCCGGCTGGTGGCGGAGGTGCGACGCGACGGCGAGGACTGGGTGCTCGAGGTGGAGGGCCCGGGGGCCATGCTCGCGCTGCAGAAGAAGTACGGGCTGCAGCTCGCCAGCTTCCTGTCAGTGGTGCCCGTGCTGGAGCGCTGGCACCTCACGGCGGCGATCGAGAGCCCCCGGCGCCGGGTGACGCTGGTGCTGGACGAGAAGGATCCCCTGGTGTCACCGCACGGCACGGCGCTGGGCCACATCCCGCCCGAGGTGGCCACGCTGGCGCAGGGCTTCGACGACGCGGACTGGGAGCTGGACCTGCTGCCTCTGCCGCGGCACATGGGAGCCGCCGGGTTGTGTGTGCCGGACCTGACCTTCCGTCACCGGGAGTCAGGCAGACAGGTGGCACTGGAGCTGTTCCACGCCTGGCATGCGGGCCCACTGGCGCGGCGGCTGGAGGAGCTGCGCTCGCGACCGGATGAGGGGTTGTTGTTGGGAGTGGATCGGGCGCTGGCGAAGGGCACCCAGGAGCGCGCGGAGCTGGAGGCACACCCTCAGGTGGTGCTCTTCCATGGATTCCCATCGGCGAAGCGGCTACGCGCGAGGCTCTCACCGTGAGACAGACACCCTCCCTAACCGTTCTTCTGTCCCAGGTGCGCGGCCACGAGGCTGAGCACCCGGAGCGAGTTGCGATCCAACTGGCGGGCCCGGCGCAGCAGGCGGCGCAGCTCCGCGGGCTCACTGGCCTCGGGCGGCGGGGGCGGAGGGGTCCACGGGACGGGGTTCTCGGTGGCCAGCCCCAGGGCCTCGTCCGCGGACAGGGCCAGCACCGCACACAGCTTGCGGAAGGTCGGGACGCTCGGAAGCATGTTGCCCCGCTCGAGCCGCCCGTACACCTCGGTGGCGATGCCGATGCGCTCCGCCACATCTTCCTGTGTGAGGTTGAGGCGCTGGCGGGCTGCGCGTGCGCATTCCCCCAGCCTCGTTGCGAGCTTTTTTGCCATTGTCCCGGGACCCGAGTGGTTCACCGGTGGCAATATGACTCGGGAGGTTGGTTTCCCAGGACGACTGGGGTAGTATCTCCGACCGAGGACCCGTCACGTTACATGCCTGGTCCTGGAGGTCCCGGATGACCGCGGACGCCCTGCCCTCCTATCTTTTCGTCGACGAGGACCCGCTGCAACTCTCGGCCATGCGACGCCTTTTCCGCGATCTTCCCGGCACCAAACGCTCGGCCACCAGCGGAGAAGAGGCCCTGCAGATGGCGGAGCAGGAGCCGCCTTCGGTCGTCATCGCGGCGTACATCCTGCCGGGTATGGACGGGCTGTCGTTGCTGTCGGCCCTGCGTGCTCGCTCACCGGGTCTGCGCTGTGCCCTCCACACCACCCAGTGCCCCGCGCGCGACATCATCCCCCCTGACGTCACCGTACTGCTCAAGCCCTGCCCGCCGGAGCGGATGCGCGCCTTCGTCATGTCCGCGACGAGCGCCCCGCCAGGGTGAGCCGGGCCCGGCGCCTCACGGCTTGCCCGCCTCCTCCATCTTCTTGCGCAGGCTGAGCGGGCGCATGTCCGTCCACACCTGCTTGATGTAGTCGAGGCACTCGGCCTTGGTGCCCTCCTTGCCCGCGTCCTTCCAGCCGAGGGCGTTCTCACGATCCGCGGGCCAGATGGAGTACTGCTCCTCGTGGTTGACCACCACCTTGTATCGCTGGGTGTCCTCGGTGTCGCTCATGCCCTCCATTTCAACCCTGTTGAACCGCACGGGTCAATGGAGACGAGGGGCGAAGACACCGAGGGGTGGCGCGACCACGGAGGTTGGGTTGGAACCGCCGGGGGTGGCCGGAGCCCAGGACCTGTCGGGTCCTGGCCGGAAGGGCCCGAAAAACCACCTCCGAGAACCTGCCAGGAGGGCTCCCACGGCCGTGTGTCAGTGCAAAGCCTTCGGGGACGCCTGCACCGTGAAGATCAGGTCGTCGTGGTCGTCGAAATTGCCGCTGCTGCAGACGGAGGCGGGGCTGTTGGTGTTGGAGGAGTCGACGAAGCGGAAGTTCGCGCGCACGGCCTGCACGCCGCCCGCGGGCAGGGTGTACGTGGCGGAGAGGGTGTTGAGACCGCTGCGGCTCGGGGAGTACGTGCCGAGGAACGTCCACGAAGGGTTCTCGACGCTCGCCGAGTAGTACAGGTCCAGCTTGTCCTGCACGAGGGAGTAGGCATACACGGTCGCCTCGAGCTTCACCGTCTTGCCCGCGGCCAGGTTCGACCCGTCCGTGGTACTCACCGTGAGGCGCTCGATGGCCCGGTTCGCGAAGTAGCCACTCCAGGTGCCGTCCGCGCAGCTCGCGTTGAGCGTATTGGGCCTGTTCACCTCGGGGACCGAGTCGGAGCGCCCGTTGAGCAGCGAGCCCGAGTCACAGTTCGGGCCCACCTCGGCGCAGCCGGGCACCCTGTACGTCGCGTCGAAGGTCGCGGTCTTGAGCGTCAGCACACCGTCCTCGTGCGTGACGAGGCTCTCCACCGAGGGCAGGGCCGTGGGCGTGGAGAGGTCCGTGGTGTCTTCTCCACAGGCATTGAGAGCGAGCGACAACAGGGCAATGAACAGGGTTTTGCGCATGGGGAACTTCCTCCATCAACGTGAGTGCGACGACAGGTGGAACACACCGCTCCGACGGCGTTCCACGACGCACCTCGAGGTGTGTCAGTGAAAGGCTTTCTCTCGGGACCACCCGACCTCGGGTCGGTGTTTGATGAGGAAGATGTACAGCGGCTGTCGTTACGACGAAACTGGCATAATGTGGTTCGAAACGTTCGAGAAAATCGGCATGTGCTCCGAGCGCACTGGGGCCGAGCGCCTACCGTGAAACCTGACCCTGAAAGCGGGAGATGAGCCAGGAGGCGGCCGGCCCCGGCGGGCTGTCCGTCCGGTAGATGGCGTCGAAGCTGTAGTCCCCTCCCCTGCAGTCGGGCATGTCGAGGTGGACGAGGCGTCCGGATTCGAGGTCCTCGCGCACCATCGGCATCGGCATGTTGCCCCACCCGATCCCCTCTCTCAGCAGCATGTGCTTGGAGCCGAGATCGGCCAGCCGCCACGTCCGGGTGCCCAGGACGGCGAACTCCTTGCCTTGAGTGAGCGGCGAGCGGTCCGTCAGCACGAGTTGAACATGCTCGCGTCCCGCACCGGGGCGATTCCGCCTTGCCCGCGCCAGCGGGTGCTCGGGGGCCGCGACTGGAATCAGCTCGACACTGCCGATCCCGATCCGCTCGACCCCGGAGAGCCCCGCGTTGAGCGGTCCGCTGACGCCGAGCGTGGCCGAGCGTTCGAGCACCCGCTGCGTCACCGCGCCGAGCGCCTCGACGTGCAGGTGCAGCGACACCGTCGGAAACTCCGCCCGGAAGGACTTGAGCGCGTCGACCACGCGCGATGCCGGCAGCATCACGTCGAGCGCGACGCGGAGCTCCGCCTCGAGGCCCTGGAGCAGTCCCTTCACCTTGGCGCGCAGCCCATCGACGCCATTGGAGACAGTGCGCGCCTCCGCCAGCACCGTACGCCCCGCCTCTGTCAGCTGCGGCTTCCGGGTGGACTCGCGGTCGAAGAGTGAGACGCCGAGCTGCGCCTCCAGGTTGGCGATCGAATAGCTGATGACCGACGTCGCCCGCCCCAGCTGGCGCGCCGCCCCGGCGAAGCTGCCCACCTCCACCACCGTCAGGAATACTCGCAACTGGTCAAGGGTCGGCGTTCCGGGGTCGGAGAGCATGTCGATTTTCTCGAATGTTTCGACCCACCTCATACCAGCTTCGCACCGAGCACCACGTCCGCGGCGCTCTCCGTCACGGTTCAATAGACAACCATGGAATTCTTCGACACCTCCTCCGGGAATATTGGCGAAGGGCGTCGTTCTCCCGATGTAACCCGAGAGGAGAACGACATGTTCGTGCACAAGCTGAAGCTCGCAACCCTGGCTTTCGCCGTCCTCGCCCAGGCCGCCTGCGGAGGCGCCGAGCCGTCCGGAGCCGAGCCCGTGCCTGGCGCCGAGGAGGCCCAGGCCCAGAGCGGCCTCGAGTTCGAGCCCATTGCCTTCATCACCTGCGATGACGTGGCCCCGAACGCGGTCCTGTACGTGGGGAACGGGTACAGCATCCCGTTCACCGCGCTGCCCTACTCGAGCAAGAGCGGCAACGGCGCGTACTACTACAAGGGCTGCGGCCGCTACGTGGTGGACATCTACGTCGGTGACACCAAGCCCCCGCTGCCGTCCCCCTCGTACCTGCTGAAGTTCACACCGGCCGCGCATGACCTGCCCAGCTCGACGTCCGTGGGTGGCGAGCTGCCGGGCAACGCCATCGACTGCGCCGCCTACCGGCAGTCCCAGATCTTCTACAAGAAGAACGCCTCCAACACCTGGGACTCGCTGGGCTACAGCTCCATGAAGGGCGTGTGGAACGGAACCTCTTGCTCCCTCCAGACCACCTCCGGCACGAAGCCCTACCTCGAATACATCGAGAACACCGCCGACAACGGCTGGGCCATCTACCGCGTCGCCGTGGCCGTGAAGCTCCGGTCGTCGGGCCAGGAGGCCAAGGTCACCGTCTCCGAGGACTTCATCATCAATTAGCCCTGCCGCGCCTCCGCGGGCCCTCGGCGCGGGGAGAGCCCCTCTTCTAGATGTTGATGCGGGAGCTGACGGTCCGGATGTCCAAGCCCAACGCGGCGAACTCGGCCGCGTGGGCGCGCAGCAACGCCACGAGCCGGGGATGCACGTCATCCTCCTCGTTGGCCAGGATGAAGCCGTAGTGGGTCTTGGACAGCATCCAGGAGATCCAGAGCATCTCGGTGGCCTCGTCCGGCGACGGGGCGACGTCCAGGTCCTCCTCGGTCCCCAGGGAGCCCCCCTTCCCCCAGCGCAACCCCAGGCAGGAGTACAGGACCTCGCCGGCGTCTTCCCATTGGAGGTTGTTGGCCCAGGCGTGACGGAAGGTCGCGAAGAAGATGACGTAGCGGCACAGCTGCTTGAGCGCGTCCAGCTCGCCGGGTTGGGGGACGTCGGTATGGGTCACCGCGCTGACGGCCCGCGGCGGCGGCTCGGCGGCCTTCTCGTCCAGGTCCATGCGCTCGGAGCGCACGAACCACGGAGCGTCCTTCCCCGCCACCCGCGCTCGCAGATAGCGGCACACGAAGGCGGGCACCGAGTGGGCCACCAGGTCGTCCGAGAAGCGGCGCACTTCCAGCCACCGCGCCTCCACCTCGGCGCCGTGCTCGGCGAAGAAGGCGTCGACATGCTCCCCGAGCAACCGCCAGAAGAGCTGCGCGGCCCGCGCGTAGCGGTGCCCTTCGCACACCGGCTCCGCGGGCGCGAAGCCCCGCCAGTCGTAGCTGCCCAGCAGGTGCTGCAGCCGCGTCTCGATGCCTCGCTGGGTCAACGCACTGGCGCGGGTGATGTAACCGTTCGGGCCGACCAGAAACCCATTGGCGGAATGGTTGATCAGCACCACCTCCCGCAGGTGGGGCATGAGCAGCCAGCGGAGGGGACTGTGCCTCAGGTGGCGGTGCGCGGCGATGGCGTACTGCTCGACGTTGAGGTGGCACTGCCCGAGGTGGTTGCCCAGCTCGGTGTCCAACGTCGCGCTCACCCGGGCCATGCGCTTGGCGGCCTCCCAGTCGGCGCCATCCGCTGGCGTGAAGGATCGGCGCGTTACGGGCGCGCCGGGTGCCGTCACCCCGGGCTCCCTCAGCCCCAGGCTGATGCGCATGGGCAGTACCCGGCCGTCCACCAGCCGCAGTCGCACGTCCACATCCGGGAGGCAGTGGACACCATCCTGTTCATACGCGTTCCAGGGGAAATAGAGCCGGAAGGCATGAGGATCGCCGGGCAGCTCGGGGTCTCGGTCCAGGAGGGTCGCGAACATGCCGTTGAGCAGGCGTTCGCCGAAGAAGGCATCGCCGCGGGAGGATCCCGGCGCCTGCCGCTCCATGCGGACCGTCATCGACTCGGGGTAGTCGGCCTGCATCCTGGCCAGACTCGGGGCCAGACCCATGCGGATCTGCGCGAGGTGCTGGCGTTTGACGAGCTCGATGGGCGCAACGGCCTTCAGCATCGCCAGGGAACGCCCCGGTGCGTAGGCCGTTGGTGGAGTGCCCTCCTCGGTCACGAGCAGCCGCGCCAGGGGCGTCGTCGGATCATACTCCCAGTAGGGCAACCGGAGGGTGCCGAAGTCGTAGTGCAACCCGCCGTGGTCGTCGGGAGCTCGCTGCGTGCCGATGCGCCGCCAAGTCTCCACCACCCGCCCGTCCTTGCGGAAGGTGTGCTGGGGCTCGAAGAGGCGAAGCTCCAGATCCGGCACATCCCCCAGCCCCGCGTCGGCGGGATCGTAGCGGAGTTCGAAGAATCCCTCGCCGTCCGTGAAGCCCTCGCCCAGGAAGTCATCCGGAGCACCGGGGTCCCGGTCCCACAACTCGACCCGAAGGTGGTGCAACGGGAGGGCACCCCGGGGGCCCTCCTGCTCGAAGAGCAGACGACCGGTCGCGACGGCGGGCAGCGTCGCGGGGTCCCGGATGGCCCGGGAGCGGCGCACGCGCGGGGCCAGCTCGCGGCTGACAGCCCTGCGCTCCTCGGAGCCCAGACTCGAGTACCACCTGGCCAGCTCCTCGGCCTCGAGGAGGTCCGTCTCGACGTCTTGGGTTTTGAAACCCCACGACGACAGCAGGCGGCGCAGTGAAGCAGGCATCATCCGAGACCCTCGGCCCTGTAGATGTGTGGGGAAAGTAGCACGGTTGCAGGTAGCGCTCGCGCCGTCCTACGGTCTGGACCCGGCATTCTGAGGGAATCCATGACTATCGAGTACACGCTCAAGATTCGCACGAGCACACGGTTCGGGGCGGGGACGAACGCCACGATCTCCGTCGTCCTGGTCGGCACGCACGGCGAGAGCCCGCGGCACACGCTGGACAAGCACTGCCACGACGACTTCGAGGCCGGGGCGGAGGGCACCTACACGCTCCAGGCCCAGGATCTCGGCGAGCTGCTCATGCTTCGGTTCACCAACGACGACGGTGGCGTCGCGAGCGACTGGCTCCTCGATTCCGCCCGGGTCACCACGGGCGAGCGGAGCTGGTACTTCCCCCACTTCCGGTGGATCCTGAGCGGCCAGACGGCCGAGATCCTCGAGGGCAAGGCGCGGCTGCCGCAGCACGTGCACGACGAGCGCGAGGCGACGGCCCGTCTCGCGCAGCTCGAGGGCCGGCGGCGGATGTATCCCTGGCGCTCCGCGGAGGCGACCGCGGGCCTGCCCGGCGCGCTCGACATCAGCGAGGAGCGACCGCTCCCGAAAGACGAGCTCTACCGGGGCCTGACCGATGGCAGCTACGAGGTCGTCATCGCCAGGACCCTGGCGACGCTCAAGCTGCACATGCCCGTGCTGACCAACGCGTGGAATGGGCTGGTGGACACCTTCGACCTCCTCAAGAGCCTCGAGATTCCCAAAATCGCCCAGCGGTGGCAGGACGACCACGAGTTCGCGCGACAGGCCGTCCAGGGGATCAGCCCCGTCCACATCCAGTCCATCACCGCCCTGCCGAAGGGGCTCCCGCTCTCGGATGGCGACCTCCGTGGCCTCCTCTCGCCGGGCAGCACCCTGGCGCAGGCCCTCGCGGCGAAGCGGGTCTTCCTGATCGACTTCGAGGTCCTCGAGGACATTCCGATGTTCCGGAAGACCGACGAGGACGGGGTCGAGGAGCAACGCTGGGCGCCACCATCCCGGTGCCTGCTGTACCTCGACGACACCCGTCAGCTCCGGCCGATCGCCATCCAGCTCGGCCGCGATCCCGAGAGGGATCCGGTGTTCACGCCGAATGACAGCGAGCACGACTGGCTCGCCGCGAAGATCTACGTCCGCTGCAGCGAGGGCAACACCCACCAGATGGTGGGGCACGCGCTGCGGACACACTTCGTGGCGGAGCCCTTCGTCCTGGCGACGATGCGCAACCTCCCGGCGCCGCACCCCGTCTACAAGCTGCTGCGTCGCCACTTCCGCTACACGCTCGCCATCAACGAGGGCGCGCGCCAGGGCCTGCTCGCCGAGGGCGGCGTGTTCGACGACCTCATCGCCACCGGGGGCCCTGACAAGGGTCACGTGCGGCTGGGCAAGAAGGGCTACCAGCACTGGAAGCTGACGGACAACAAGCCTCGGCCGGACCTCGAGCGCCGCGGCGTCCTGGATCCGGCGGTCCTCCCCTACTACCCCTACCGGGACGACGCGCTGCCGCTGTGGGACGCGATCGAGGAGTACGTCGGCGGCGTGCTCGGGCACTTCTACAAGTCCGACGCCGACCTCGTCGGCGACACCGAGATGCAGGCCTGGTGGACGGATCTCACCGAGCGGGGGCTGCCCGTCGACAAGCTCCCCTGCGCGAAGCTGACGCGTGTCGCGGACCTCGTGGACATCCTCGCCACCGTCCTCTTCACGGTCAGCGTTCAGCACGCCGCGGTGAACTACCTCCAGTACGAGCACTACGGTTTCGTGCCGAACGCGCCCCTGTGCATGCGCAAGGCGCCACCGCGCCAGAAGGGGACGCTCGGGCCGGGCGACATCGCGGAGATGATCCCGACCCAGTCCCAGACGCTCTGGCAGATCTCCATTGGACGAGCGCTCTCCAGCTTCGGAGAGGATGAGGAGTACCTGCTCAACGAGGGGGGATGGCGCGAGAACTACTTCAAGGAGCCCGAGCTGGCCGCGATCCTCGAGCGCTTCCACGGCCGCCTGCGCACCCAGCTCGAAGCGGTGAAGGCCCGCAACGCGAAGAGCGACATGCCCTACACCGTCCTGCAGCCCGACAAAATCCCCTGCGGGATCACCGTCTGACGCGTCCCGAGGAACGCTCCCTTGCCCAACCTGCTCTCTCGTAGCCTCTTCAATCTCTTCTTCGGGGCCAGACGCAAAGCCATGGCGTCCCTGCGCGGGCCGCAACCCGGCGTGCTCGGCACCCTCGGAGACTTCATCGGCCAACAGCCCTGGGACGTCTGCGCACGGTATGGACGCGAGTATGGAGGCGTCACCCTGATCTGGATGGGTCCCAACCCGGGCCTGGTGCTCAACGACCCCGCGCTCATCGAGGAGGTGCTCGAAACCCGCCGGACCGAGTTCGAGAAGGGCTCGATCAGCGAGCAGGTCCGGCCCACCGTGCTGGACTCGGTCTTCATCGCGAAGCAGAGCGAGGACTGGGCCCCCAAGCGCAAGACCGACCCCCTCGAGCAACCGTGGTCCGCGGACTGGCTGGCCGCTCAGGTGGGCCCGATGCAGGCGACGGTCACGCAATCCGTGGAGGCCCTCCTCGAGGAAGCCTCCATCGATCTCACGCCGGCGCTGCGCCGGCTGACCTTCGACGCCTTCGCGGTCGTCACGGTCGGCGAGCGGCTTCCGTCCTCGGTATTCGACGACTTCATGCTGATGGCGAAGGGGGCTGACGCTCGAGTCAAGGCGAACATCCCCTTGAGGTTCGTCTCCGCGCCCAAGGGCTTCGAGGCCGCCCGGGAGCGCTTCTACGGGCACTTCGCCGAACGGGTCAGCGCGGCGCGCCGGGCCCCGAACCTGAACGCGGTCGACCTGATGGCACGCACGCTGCGCGAGGAGCCCGGCATCGACGACCAGAGGCTGGCACGCATCCTCGGGCAGTTCTTCTATGGCGGCGTCTTCTCGGCGAGTACCACGCTGGTGGGCGCGTTCCACCAGCTCCAGAAGTACCCCGCCGCCGAGGAGCGGCTCGCGGCCGAGGCCGCCTCGCTGGCCGAGGGGAAGCTGACCTTCGAGCGACTGCGCGACGCGCGCTGGGTCGAGGCCGTCGCGTACGAGGCGCTGAGGATTCTTCCGGCGGTTCGCGTCTTCACCCGCACGCCGGCCGTCGACACGCAGCTCGCCGGAGTCCGGCTGCCCGCGGGGGCGATGATCATGATCTCGAATCAGCACCTGCACCGGGACCCCGCCCACTGGCCCAACCCGGAGACCTTCGAGCCCGCCCGATGGCTCGACGGCGGCGTGGCGCGAGATCCCCTCGGGAGCGGTCACTTCTTCCCGTTCGGCCGTGGCCCGCGAGCGTGCGTGGGGGGAGCCTTCACGATGGTGTACCTGCAGACGGCGCTCGCGACGATCGCCGCGCGTGCGAAAGTCCACGTCGACTCGACGGAACCCTTCGAAGAGGGCTTCTTCTTCGGAGTGGTCCTCCCGACGGGTGTGACCGGGAGGCTCAGCTCGCGCGGCGCCCGTTCCAACGCCGCCGTGGAATCCGCATGAGGGACGTGAGCCCCCACCTTCTGGCGAGGTGACCATGTAGGTGGGCCTCCACGGCCTTTCTCCTCG
>NZ_DASVSO010000070.1:0-2359 GCF_036388035.1 Archangium sp. | reverse complement strand
GCCCGCCTCGTCGTCGTCCGCCTTGAGCACCACGGGCTCGTCCACGCCTTCCTTGGGGCCGTTGCCGTTAGGGTGGTCGCTCGGGTCTCCGGAGCCCAGCTCCTCGGCGAGCGCGGTGAGCACGTCCTGGGCGCCGACGATGCGGGCGCGGGACATGCGGGAGATGGCCCGCTGCACGGCGGCCTCCACGGTGCCGGGGGAGGGCACGTCGAGCGTGCGACCCGCCTCGGTGAGGGCGAAGAGGGCCTTGCGCCCGTCGAGCGGATCCGACTTGCGCTCCAGCAGGCCGCGCTTCTCCATGCGCTTGAGCACGCCGGTGAGGGTACTCGGGTGCACGTGCATGATCTGCGCGAGCCGGCCCGCGGTGATGCCGGGGAAGCGGCCCACGAGGCGCAGCACGAGCCGCTGCGGGCCCGTCAGGCCGAGCGAGGACTCCATGCGCTTGGAGGTGGACTGCAGGCCGTGATCCACCGCCCACAGCAGACGCATGAACTCCAGCACTTCACCAAGCGGGGGCCCCTTGTTTTTTTCCGTGGAGGACGGATCGCCGGCCTCATCGAGTGGCTTCATTTCTACAGTGTCCTCCAAATTCTACCTCCCTGTCGCCCGTCTCAACTTTGGACACATAGTATGTGTGGGTCCTACCTGGGTGGGAAACCCATTGTCTGGCGGGACAGGTTCACGCAGAGCGCCGGGCTCGTGCCCCAGAGAGCCCGCGGGCCCTCGTACCGTTCCCTCCTGTCCGGCCTGAGCGAGCCGAATGGGGGAGCGGCGGCGTCCAGCCAAGCGCTGCTGGGCGTGAAGATGGAGCCGAGAGGGAGTCTCGGAAAGCGGGAGAAGCTGGCCTGCCAGCTCACCACCCTGACGGGCAGGGCCTCGCCGCCCGGGCGGGCCGAGGCAGGGCGGTGGTCATGGCGGCGGACTACCGGGGGCGAGGAGGGGGGGCTGCCAAGGGCTCAGATGGCGAAGTCGCCCAGGAACACCTTGGCCATGCGCACGTCGGCGTGGACGTGGTCGCCCTCGACGACGCCCATCTCGTCGAACTCGGCGCGGGGCACCTCGACGGCGACCGTCTCACCGGAGGGCAGCTTGAGCAGCACCTTCACGTAGCCCCCCACGGACTTCAGCCGCTCGACGCGGCCCGTGGTCAGCTCGTTGGAGCCGTTGGCGGGCTTGGCGATCTTGATGTCGTGCGGACGGACGAATGCGTGGACGGCCTCGCCCTCGCGGGCACTGTGGGGCGCCGCCACCACGAGAGTGCCCATCTGGGCCCGGCCCGACTGGACGCGCCCGCGCAGGACGCTGGTGCCACCCACGAAGGAGGCGACGAACGGCGTGGACGGCTTGTCGTAGATGTCCTCGGGCGGCCCGGCCTGGGCCACGCGCCCCTCGGACATCACCACCACGTGCTGGGAGATCTCCAGCGCCTCCTCCTGGTCATGGGTGACGAGCAGGGTGGTGACGCCCGTCTGCTCGTGGAGGGACTGGAGCCACTCGCGCAGCTCCACGCGCACGCGGCTGTCGAGCGCGCCAAAGGGCTCGTCGAGCAGCAGCAGCTTGGGCCGGATGGCGAGCGCCCGGGCGAAGGCCACGCGCTGCCGCTGGCCGCCGGAGAGCTGCCCGGGGTAGCGCTGGCCCAGCTCCTCGAGCTGCACCAGGCGAAGCATCTCGTCCACGCGCGCCTCCACCTCGGCGCGAGGCTGCCGGCGCGTCTCCAGCCCGAAGGCCACGTTCTGCCGCACCGTCATGTGCTTGAAGAGCGCGTAGCTCTGGAAGACGACGCCGATGCCACGCTTCTGCACGGGCAGGTGCGTACAGTCCACGCCCTCGATGTGGACGGAGCCCGCGTCCGGATGCTCCAGCCCGGCGATGAGGCGCAGCAGGGTGGACTTACCCGCCCCCGAGGGCCCCAGCAGGGTGGTGATGGCTCCGGACGGAGCGTGGAACGACACCTCGGAGACGGCGGGCGTGCCCCCGGTGGTGAAGCGCTTGGTGAGCTGCTCGACGATGACGCTCATGGGGCCTCGGCCCTCCACTCGACGTACTTCTTCACGGCCAGG
Source organism: Archangium sp. (assembly GCF_036388035.1). Taxonomy (GTDB): domain Bacteria; phylum Myxococcota; class Myxococcia; order Myxococcales; family Myxococcaceae; genus Archangium. The sequence goes on along the minus strand of NZ_DASVSO010000070.1, from coordinate 299 downwards.
GTCACCAGTGCGAGCAGCGTGAGCAGCGAGGCCACGGCGAAGGCACCGGCGAGGTTGTATTCGTTGTAGAGAATCTCGGCGTGCAGCGGCAGCGTGTTGGTGACGCCGCGCACGTGCCCGGAGACGACCGAGACGGCGCCGAACTCGCCCATCGCCCGCGCGTTGCACAGCAGCACGCCGTAGAGCACGCCCCACTTCACCTTGGGCAGCGTCACGCGCAGGAAGGTGCGCCAGCCGCTCGCGCCGAGCGACAGGGCGGCCTCCTCCTCGTCGTTGCCCTGGGCCTGCATGACGGGCAG
>NZ_DASVSO010000069.1:0-11883 GCF_036388035.1 Archangium sp. | reverse complement strand
CCCACTGCCAGGATGACGACCTCGAACTCCCCCTCATCGAAGGACGCCGTGTTCCATGTGATCCGACGTGGGGCATCGGACCCGGGAACGAGCTGGAGCCGCTGAACGCGCGTATGGACTTCGATGCCATACTGTTGCGCCAGCGGTTGCCACTGCGTAAGGATCCGCTCCGCCACGTTCCCGGCGAGGTCCGCCTGCCAATCGAGCACGGGGAGGTTCGCCTGCTCTTCCTCCGAGCCCTCCTCGGGCCAATCGTAGAGGTGGGGGTGGAGCCAACGCTGCCGGTTGTTGCGGAACATAGGCAGCAAGTCGCTCGCTTGCTCGAACACCGTGACCCTCGCGCCACGGGTTGCGGCCCCCGCGGCGGCCGTGAGCCCGGCCGCTCCTCCGCCGATGACCGCCAGCTTCGAGCCCGGCTTCAGCCGCTCCTCGGTGAAGAGGGAGTGGACGAGGTTGAGTGCACGCACCTGCTGCGTGTAGAGGGTGATGCGCCGCTCGAAACACCCGAGGACATAGACCCCGGCCTCATCGCGCACGGCCATCTGCCGAAGGATGTCGCGTTCCGTGAGCATGAGCGCTCCCTTGAGGGAGAAGCTAACGGCGATCCCAGGTGGAGGTGAGCGGCTTTGGCGCGAAAGCCCTGATGCTTCCCTGCTCGTTCTGCATGGGCTCGGGAGAGCCGTACGTGGCCGGTGTCCCGGTCTCCAAGACTCCCGCTCAACGTCCCCCGCAGTGGTGTTGCCCTAGACTCTGGGATCTCATGACCCGAGCCATCCCACACCAAGCGCTGTTGCTCGCGGCGTTGCTGCTGGCCGCGTGCGCTACCTCCTCACCTGCCCTGCGGACAGGGGAGGAAGCGAGGCCTGCCGACACCACCGCCTGCGACGACGCGGACGCCGACCAGTGCGTCGTGCTGGCCTGTGACGAGGGCGAATGCGCCTTCTTCGACTGCGCGGACGTGGAGGCGCTCACGCCGGGGCCCCTGGCGTATGGCGCGGAGCTGGCACGCTTCCCTCGCCCGCCCTCTCGCGGCCCCGGGACTCAGCGCAACTGGAGGCGCGCGGGGCTGCGGGAGGACGCCCGGCCCCGGTTGACGTTCCACTTTCGCTACCGCCAGGGCTTCCTCCCCGCCTTCCCCCGACTCGAGGGCAAGCTGATCAAGCACCACCTCTTTCCCCAGGCGCAGGAGTTCAGGAAATGGTTCACGGAACGCAGCATCAACATCCACGAGTGGACCATGCTCCTCCCGGAGCACGTGCATTTGCGCATCCACCGCGGTGCGAATGGCGGACTGTGGAACGAGGCGTGGCGACAATTCTACGAGGCCAATCGAGACCGCCTGGTGCCGCGGGAAGAGCTGATTCGCAAGGCCTTCGAGCTGGCCCTGCGCTTCGACATCGCCGGTCCCCTTAGGCCGTACTACCCTCCGGTGCCTCCGCCCGGACCCCAGCTTCTCGCTCCTTGACCTCCAGGACGGAGAACCGAACGCATGAAGTTCTACCAACTCAGACGAGACCCGTCGCCGCGGTACACGGGCAATCTGAACGCCTCGCACAAGTGGGGGCTACCCGGTATCGAGCCGTGCCCTGTCTGTGATTTGTACCCCGAGGGGCGGACATCCGCCCAATATCCATGCGTGGATTTGTCCGTTCTGCCACCCGACGAGCAGGAAAAGCTGTTGGATTCCTGGCCTGTCCCGCGCGAGGAGTTCATCCGGCGGCGTGAGTTGGTGCGCCCGCTGGCGCCTCCAGGCGCCGTGCTGAAAACAGGAGCGGTGTTCGGCCCGCTTCAGGGGACAGGCCTGGGCTACTTCGGTCAGCTCATCATGCAGAACTCCTGGTCCCTCTGCATGCGCCGCGAGGCCCTGGAGCGATTGCAGAGCGCGGGCGTGCGTGGCCTTCTCGACTGCCCCACCCAGGTGCGCTTCCGCACCAAACACGCACCCGAGTTGCGGGACATCCAGCTCGAAGTCCACGGGCGATTCCACCCGGACTGCCTGCCGCCCGGAGAGCCCCCGTGTCCCACGTGTGGTGCCGACAAGGGCTACAGCGTCCCGGACCCGTATTGGCTCGACGCCACCTCGCTGCCGGAGCACGTGGACCTCTTCCGACTGGCCGACGCCTCGACCCTCATCATCGCCAACGAGCGCTTGGTGGACGCGGTGCGCCGCCTGGAGCTGGATGGCGTCGTCTTCAAGGAACTGGAGACCCGCTGAACCCATCCTGCACGGGCAGGGGAGAGGCATACGAGGCCGGTGGTCACGGTCTCCAGGGCTCGGGCTCAACGTTCGCTCGCCACGGTGTTGCTCTAGAGTCCGGGTCCCATGACCCGAGCCCTCCCACACCAGGCGCTGTTGCTCGCGGCGTTGCTGCTGGCCGCGTGCGCCACCTCCTCACCTGCCTCGCACACATGGGAGGAGACGGAGCTGCCGCGGGAGGTACTGATCCGCAAGGCCTTCGAGCTGGCCCTGCGCTTCGACATCGCCGGTCCCCTCAGGCTGTTACCCTCCGGTGCCTCCGCCCGGTCCTCTGCTTCTCGCTCCTTGACTCCCAGGGACGGAGACACGAACTCATGAAGTTCTACCAACTCGGACGAGATCCGTCACCGCGCTACACGGGTAACCTGAATGCAAAGCATACGTGGGTGCTGCCCGGTGTGGAGACCTGCCCTGTCTGTGATTTGCATTCAGACGGGGGAACAGCGGCCCAATACCCGTGCGTGGACCTCTCGGGTCTGACCTCCGAGGACCAGAAGAAGCTGTCCAGTGCCTGGCCCGTCCCGCGCGAGGAGTTCATCCGGCGGTGCGAATTGGTGCGCCCGCTGGCGCCTCCAGGCGCCGATCTGAAACCGGGAGCGACGTTTGGCCCCCTGAGGGGAACGGGTCTGGGCTTCTTCGGCCAGCTCATCATGCAGAACCCCTGGTCCCTCTGCATGCGCCGCGAGGCCTTGGAGCGATTGCAGAGCACGGGCGTGCGCGGCCTTCTCGGCTGTCCCACCCAGGTGCGGTTCCGCACCAAACACGCGCCCGAGTTGCGAGACATCCAGCTCGAAGTCCACGGGCGATTCCACCCGGACTGCCTGCCGACCCGGGCGCCTCCGTGTCCCACCTGTGGTGCCGTCAGGGACTACAGCGTCCCGGACCCGTATTGGCTCGACGCCACCTCGCTACCGGAGCACGTGGACCTCTTCCGACTGGCCGACGCCTCGACGCTCCTCATCGCCAATGAGCGTCTGGTGGACGCGGTGCGCCGCCTGGAGCTGGATGGCGTCGTCTTCAAGGAGCTGGAGACCCGCTGAGCCGTGCGGGCCTCATCTGATCACCACCGAAACGACTCCGCGACTGTCGGACAGACGGCCCTCCCTCTATCCGCCGGTTCACACCCATGGGACGTGGGTGGTTTTTTCCACTCCCGAGAGGTGGCCTCCCCCGCTGGGATGCACAGCGTGCGTGCCCCATGACCCGTCACGCCTCCCTTCCTGTCCTGCTCCTGGCCCTCGCCTCCAGCGGCTGCGGCGCCGACCAGGAGCCCTGCACCGACGGCTGCCCCGACATCTCCGGGGTGTATGCCATCGAGCACAGCACGCCCGTGGGGGAGTGCTCCTTCAGTCCCTACCTGCTGGGCCCCACCGTACAGCTCCTCCAGAGCGACAACGGGCGGCGCGTCATCCTCCAGGTCATCGATCCGTCCACGCAGCTCGAGGTGCCGCTGACGGGCGACGTCTACGCCCCCGGGCCCAAGGCCGAGCCCGAGCAGCTCGGCTCCTTCCAGATGACCGCGCGCACGGTCCGCTCCGCCACCCAGTCCTCGGGGGGCAGGGTAACGCTGGACGTGAAGGCCTCGGGCTCGGTATTCCTGCGCGACAACCGCCGGATGCTGTCGGCGACGCTGACGACGACGGACGTGGCCTCCAGCCAGAGCTGCGCCGTCACACTGTCCATCCTGGGTGAAGGGAGCTGAAGACGTGGAGATGCAGGGCTCGCAACCCGAATCCAACCCGGCCCCGCGGCGGCGCCGAGGGCTCACCCCCTTCGCCTGGCTCAGCCTGGGTGTGAGCGTGGCCATCGGGGTGGCGGTCGGCATCGGTGGCTTCACCTTCGCCTACGCGAAGGGGGCCTCGTACATGACGGATGACCCCGCGGCGTGCGCCAACTGCCACGTCATGAACGAGCAGTACAGCGGGTGGCTCAAATCCAGCCATCACACCGTGGCCGTCTGCAATGACTGCCATACGCCGCACGGCTTCGTCGGCAAGTACACCGCCAAGGCGCTCAATGGCTGGCACCACTCGGTGGCCTTCACCACGGGCGACTTCCACGAGCCCATTCAAATCGGTCCGCGCAACCGGGCGGTCACCGAGCAGCGCTGCCGCACCTGCCACCAGCCCATCGTCCAGGCGATCGACGCGCACGCGCCGGCCGACAGCGGCGAGCAGCTCTCCTGCATCCGCTGCCACAGCGACGTCGGACACGGTCGCTAGTCATCTCCCTCCCTCCCCAAAGACCCGATCTGTATGGACACCCATAGAACCCGTCGACGCGTCTTCCTCCTCATCGGCGCGATGGTCCTCGCCTCCATCGCCGCGGTGGCCGCCGCCGCGCTGGCCGTGAACATCATGGAGCGCAAGCAGGAGGCCCGGAATCCCTTCTACCGCGTCGTCGAGCTCACCGACGACACCGAGGATCCGGCCATCTGGGGGAAGAACTTCCCGCTCCAGTACGACGGCTACAAGCGCACGGTGGACATGGTGCGCACGAAGTACGGCGGCAGCGAGGCGGTGCCTCGCGCGCCCACCGAGAACGATCCGCGCCAGGTGACGGCCCAGTCGCGCCTCGAGGAGGATCCGCGGCTGAAGACCTTCTGGGCGGGCTACGCCTTCGCGGCGGACTTCCGCGAGGAGCGCGGCCACGCCTACGTGCTGGAGGACCAGCTCTTCACCGAGCGCCAGCACGTCACCAAGCAGCCGGGTGCGTGCATCCACTGCCACGCCTCGGTGTACGTGCCCTACAAGAAGCTGGGCGAGGGCGACATCATGAAGGGCTTCGAGAAGGCCAACCCGATGCCCTATGCCGAGGCGCGCAAGCTGGTGACGCACCCGGTGGCGTGCATCGACTGCCATGACTCCCAGACGATGCAGCTGCGGGTGACGCGGCCGGGCTTCCTGGAGGGCATCCGCGCGCTCAAGGCGAGCCAGGGCGTGAAGGACTACGACGTGAACAAGCAGGCCACGCGCCAGGAGATGCGCACGTACGTGTGCGGGCAGTGCCACGTCGAGTACTACTTCAAGGGCCCGGAGAAGCGGCTGACGTACCCGTGGGCCAACGGCATCAAGATCGAGAACATCCTCACGTACTACACGCAGAACCCGCACAAGGACTGGACGCACGCGGAGACGGGCGCGCCGGTGCTCAAGGCGCAGCACCCCGAGTTCGAGATGTACAACCAGGGCATCCACGCCCGCTCGGGGGTGGCGTGCGCGGACTGCCACATGCCCTACACGCGGGAAGGGGCGCTGAAGATCAGCGATCACCACGTGCGCAGCCCGCTGCTCAACGTGAACAACGCCTGCCAGACGTGCCACAACTGGTCCGAGCAGGAGCTGACCCAGCGCGTGTACACCATCCAGGACCGCACCTTCGAGCTGCGCAACCGGGCGCTGGACGCGATGGTGGCGCTCATCGGGGACATGAAGGCGGCGAGGGCCGCGGGCAAGACGGACGCGGACCTGAAGACGGCGATGGAGCTGCAGCGCCGGGCCCAGTTCATGGTGGACTTCGTGGAGGCGGAGAACTCGATGGGCTTCCACGCGCCGGAGGAGGCCGCGCGCATCCTCGGCATCGCGATGGACATGGCGAGGCAGGGGCAGCTCGCGGTGCGCCAGCCTGACTTCGTCCCCGCCCTCTTCCCGAGCACCACGGCCGCCGTGGCCCCCAACGAGCGCGAGGTGACGCCGGCCCCCGGGAGCGGCAAGGGTGGCGGTGGCGCCGAGAAGGGAAGCGGCGCGGGCAGTGGAAGCACGGGTGGCACCAGCCCCCACTGACACGGGGTGGCATTTCCCGGGGTGGGCCGGCCCTGCTAAGAGTGCCGGCCCATCTTGAAGACCCAGCCGCAGCCAGAGCCGAGGCTCACCCAGACCTTCGAACGCGCCCTCGCGGCCGAGCAACGGCCCGTGGTGCGAGCCCTCAACGTCCTGCGCGTGGTGGGGGTCGCCATCTGGCTGCTGCTCGCGCTGCAGGGGGCCCGGAGTGGAGGTCAGGACTGGGCGGACTCGTTGGTCCCCTTGTCCCTCTGGTTCGTGATCGGCGGGGTGCTCGCGCTGCTGTTCCGCTTCCAGCGGGTGTCGGTGCGGCTGCTGGCCTACGGCCCCGCGCTGGTGGATCTGCCCTTCATCGCCTACCTCCAGTGGGTGCGAGCCTCGTACTCGACGGCACCGGGCGGGGTGGTGGCCTTCAACGTGGCCTTCTTCCTGATGGTCATCCTCTTCTCGGTCCTCACCCTGCAGGTGCGGGTGGTGCTGGCGGGGGCGGCCGTGGCCCTGGCCATCCAGGCGCTCTTCCTGGTGCGCATCCAGGCGGACGGCCTCATGTCGGTGGCATTCCTCGTGCTGCCCCTGCTGGGCGCGGCGGGGGCGGCCCTGGCCACCGCGCGGATGCGGCGACTCATCCGGGTGGTGTTGCACGAGCAGGTGGCCCAGACGCGGCTGTCGCGCTACTTCGCGCCCGCGGTGGCCGAGCACATCATGCGGCTGGGGGAGGGCGAGGCGCGCGGGGAGGAGCGCGAGGTGACGATCCTCTTCGCGGACGTGCGCGGCTTCACCACGATGTCCGAGCAGCTCACCGGGCCCGAGGTGGTGGAGCAGCTCAACGAGTACCTCGCGGCGATGACGCGGGTGGTCTTCGCCCACGGGGGAACGCTGGACAAGTTCATCGGGGACGGGCTGCTGGCGTACTTCGGCGCGCCGCTGTCGCAGCCGCGCCACGCGGAGGCGGGGGTGCGGTGCGGGCTGGCGATGCTGGAGGCGCTCGAGTCCCTCAACCGGGTGCGCACCGGGAGGGGCCAGGTGCCGCTGCGGATCGGGGTGGGGCTGCACACGGGCCGCGTGGTGATGGGGGACGTGGGCACCGAGGAGCGCAAGGAGTTCACCATCATCGGCGACGCGGTGAACCTGGCCTCGCGGGTGGAGGGGCTGACCAAGGCGCACGAGGTGGAGATCCTCATCACCGAGGCCACCCGCTCGCAGGCGGGCGAGGTCTTCACCTACAGGTCGGCGGGCACGGTGACGGTGAAGGGGAAGACGCAGCCGGTGGAGGTCTTCGTGCCCCGGTTGACGGCGTCCTCGGACGCCGTCGCCTGACTCAGGAGCGGTTGCCCGCGAGGCGCTCGGCGACGTCGAGCACCTTCGCCTCGACGTTCGTGTGGTCCAGCTTGTCGATCTCCGCGATGCCGGTGGGGCTGGTGACGTTGACCTCGGTGAGCCAGTCCCCAATCACGTCGATGCCCACGAAGTACAGGCCGCGCTCCTGGAGCGAGGGCTTGAGTCGGGCGCAGATCTCCCGCTCACGTGGGGTGAGGGACGTCTTCACGGGAGTGCCGCCAGCGGCCATGTTGCCGCGGTGGTCGTCCGCGGCGGGGACGCGGAGCACGGCGCCAGCGGGCTCGCCATCGACGACGATGATGCGCTTGTCGCCCTGGCGGCTCTCGGGGAGGTAGGCCTGGGCGACGATCGCCTTGCGGCCGCCGAGGGTGAGGACCTCCAGCAGCGAGCGCATGTTCCGGTCGCCGGGCTGGAGGAAGACGATGCCCTGGCCGCCGAAGCCCTCGACGGGCTTGAGGATGGTGCCCTGGGGGTGGCGGGTGATGAACTCGGCGAGCGCGGCGAGCTCCCGGGCGATGAGCGTCTCGGGCATCAGGTCGGGGAAGCGCAGGCCGAAGAGCTTCTCGTTGGCGTCGCGGATGCCGGTGGGGTTGTTGAGGAAGACGGGCCCCTTGTCGCCGCACAGCTCGACGAGCTGGGTGGCCAGGATGAAGTCGGCGTCGACGGGCGGATCCTTGCGCAGGAAGAGGACGTCGAGGCTGGAGAGGGGGCGGACCTGCTCGTCGAGGACGTCGTAGTGGCGGCCGGGCTCGCGGCGCACGGTGACGGTGCGCATGCGGGACTCGGCGCAGGAGCCGTTGAAGCGCAGCCAGGGCTGCTCGAAGTAGCGCACCTCATGGCCGCGCCGCTGGGCCTCGAGCATGAGGGCGAAGGTGGAGTCATGGTCCACCCGGACCGTCTCGAGCGGATCCATGAGGAAGCCGATGGTGAGAGCGGCCATGGTGCGAGCGTCTCCTTGAGGGCGGGGAATGATACCCGGTGAGTAGACGCCCGGAGGCGAGCGCGCGAGAGAAAAAGCACGCGGAGCGGGGGAAGGGTCACGGAGGACGCGGTTGACACGCCGCGGGCCCGGCGTCCGGGCAGGCGACCTCGTTGCCAGCGCGGGGCTGAGTGCAGGCCATCTTCAGCTTCGCAACGCCCGACTTCGTGTAGCGGAAGGGTCCGAAGTTGCATTGCTGGCCCTCGGGACAGGGAGTCCGTCGACAGTTCTCCCCCAGCACCTTCACGCACACCGAGACGCCCTCCTCCATGGGAACGCACTGCTGGCCCTCAAGGCAGGTACGGCCTTCACAGGTGGGGAGGCAGGAGGGTCCGTTCAGCCCGTCCCGACAGAAGAAACCCTCCGGGCAGCTCTCGGGCTCATCCATCTCACAGGGACGACCACACCACCCGTCATTGCAACGAAGCCCCTGCGCACAGGTACTCTTCTCTGGGCCCATGGCGGGTACGCAGGCCTCGCCTTCCTTCCGCCCTCCTGGATCGACGCACACACGCACCAGCGGCCCCTCATCCAAGGTGCGCAATGTCTGGCAGGTCTGTCCCTCGCGGCATTGCAGGTCCGTCCTGCACCAACTGTCGCTGCAGAGCCCCTCACGCTCATAGGCGGAAAAGCTCAAGCACCCGAGTGGAGACTCACAGTCGGTGCCCTTCCAGCACTTCTTCGAATAGGTCTGGAGTCCCCACGTCTCCTCCAACTCGAGCCGAGGACTCTCCTTGAACATCCTCGCGCGTTCCTCGGACCAGGACTTCCACGCCAGGCCCATGAAGAGCACGAATGGCAAGGGAAGCAGGAAACCGAGAAGGAGGGCGAGGAAGGTGCTCCGCTTCACTTGCATGTCACCTGACAAGGCAGGGTTCTACAGTCCCAATCCTCCACCTTGTCGTCAGGGCAGTACCTCTCCTCATCTTCCTCTTCATCCTCGTCGTCCGGCTGTCTCACGTTCCTGAACTCTTCCTTGCGCTCCCGAAAGTTGTCGTTCAGGTCCTTCTCGAAGGCCTGGTCGAGCTTGCCGCCTTTCCGATAGGTATGTGGGCACCCCGTCCCCAGAGCCAAGATCCACACGGCAGCTGCGAGCATCGCGCGTTGAGACATGAAGCCCCCTGATGGGATGTTGCCTCAAGGCTCGGAGGGCCCCTGACGTGAAGCGGTGCGCCATCAACTCCGGGTGACCACTGCCGGACACCGCACGGGGGGAGGGGAGCTTGATGCCGCGCCTCGACTTCAAGGACGCTCGTGGCCGTGCCTCTCGCCAGACCGGACAGCCGGAGCGATGCCTTCGCCCTCCACGAGCTGGAGCGGCATCAGCGTCGGCGCGAGCAGGGCATCCCCACGCTCACCGTGCTCGCCGGTCCTCCCGCCGCCGCGGCGTCCCTCTGGCGGCGCTGGCTCGACTCGCTCCACCGGCCCACCTGTACGGCCCTCGCCGCGCGCGAAGGCGAAGTCGCCCGCGCGTGGATGGAGACGCTCGCACGCCTCAGGAGTCTCGAAGCGGATGCGGCGGACTTCCTCGGTGGAGCCGCGGGCCTCGCTCCGGGTGAGCTACCCTCCCGGCTCCAGGGAAAGACAGCTCACGAGCGCGAGGTCCTCCTCCAGGAGTTCTTCCCCCTGGCTCCGGATGGGGACTCCACCGCCGCGTGCCGGGGTCTGCTCCAACCACAAGTTACCCACAATTCAGGGGGCCCCCTCGACGCGGTGCTCGGGGCCCTCGGGGGAGACTTCCTCCGAGCCCTCGCGGCCCTGCATGGGCTCGTCCCACCGGGCAGGGCTCCCGCCCTGTTGCTCACCGGCTTCGGCGAGGACGGGGTGGCTCGTGCGGCCCGGGTGGCCGCGCGCCTGTGTGTCTCCCTCCCGTCCCTCGTCATCGCGCTGACCACGGACCGGCCTTCTCTCGACGCGTACCTGCATGGCGGTGAGTCCCAGGCACTCGCCATGGTGCGCGAGGGACTCATCGAGCTCGCCGCGCCCTCCGCCGAGGACCTGGAGCGGACACTGGAAGCACTCGGAGTGAGCCGATCGGCCCCAGAGGACGGAGCCCAGGACCGGGCACGCAGCGCCGAGGAGCGCTTCCTCTTCGCGCTCCTCGAATCGCTCCCCTCCACCCAGGGGCTCTTCGAGCTCAACGCCTCCCCGGGCTTCCGCCTGGCGGACAGGCAGGTCGAGGTGGACCTGCTCGCTCGGCGGCTCTTCATCGCCATCGAGCTCGACGGCTACCATCACTTCCAGGATCCCGAGGCGTACCGGCGCGACCGGCGCAAGGACCTGGCGCTGCAACGGCATGGGTATGTGGTGCTGCGCTTCCTCGCCCAGGACGTGGTGGCGCGGCTCGAGGAAATCCTCGACACTATCTCGGAAGTCATCTCGCAACGACGCGAGGCCCTCTCCCAGGGGTCCTCGCCGGGGGAGGCCGAACATGGAGGGACAGGACATTTCTCGTCTCGGTGAGCTGACGCTCGCGTGGCTGCTGACGCGAGGGGAGGGGAGGGGTGCGCGGAGTGAGCTGTCTCGCTCGCTCAAGTCCTTCGCCGACCACCGGTGGAGCCCCAGCGAGTGGAACACCCGACTCGACGAGTCGCTCGCGGCGCTGGAGGCGGGCGGGCTCGCCCGGCGCACGGCGCGCAAGGGCCTGGAGCTCACCTCCCAGGGACGCGCGCACGTCCTGGCGTGGCTCGGGGTGAAGCGCCTGCCCGAGGGCACCTCCTGGAAGAAGCTCAAGCACACGCACCTCCTGGCACGGGTGCTGGAGCTGCCTCCGTCCACCGGCAACCTGGCCCGGCTGGGCACCGCCGATGGCATGCGCGCGGTGCTCGTGCAGAAGCACCTCGGCATCGAATCCCCGGGCTCCAGGAGTCTTACCCAGGTGCGCGACGCGCTGTGCTGGAAGCAGCTCGGCGTCGAGTCGGACAAGCCCTTCACCCTGGCCGCCGTGCAGGCGGTGCTGCTCGCCCGGGCCCTCCAGGCCTCGCGCGAGGCCGAGCCCCCCCGGGCCATGCGGCAGCTCGCGGCGAAGAGCGTGGGGGCCCGGCGCGCGGACGCGGACAGCCTCCGGCTGGCGGCCCTGCGCTCCTGGCTCGTCCCCACCTCGGAGTCCGTCACCCCGGCCCCGCGAGCCGAGCCCGTGCAGCCGGCTGCCTCGACCCCGAGGCGCAACGCGCTGGCCGGCCCGGTGGATCCCACCTTCTTCGACGCCCCTCCCCGCCGGGAGGAGCTCCGCACCTTCGCCGAGCGGGTGAAGGAGGCGGCGAAGGCCTCGACGACGGGGCACTTCGGCGAGGACAAGGTCTTCATCTCCCACGTCTGGCGCATCCTCCAGAAGCAGGCCCGGGGCCTGGACGAGCGGACCTTCAAGGACAGGCTGGTCGAGGCCAACCGGGAGCGGCTGCTCTCCCTGAGCCGGGCCGATCTGGTGGAGGCGATGGATCCACGGGACGTCGCCGCCTCGGAGACGCGCTACCTCGGCGCCTCCTTCCACTTCATCGCCCTGTAGTCGCCTCCTCCCGCGCGGTCACAAG
>NZ_DASVSO010000068.1:0-2430 GCF_036388035.1 Archangium sp. | reverse complement strand
CGGCACGCGCATCTTCATGATGCCCGCCGCCACCAGCACCTGCTCCCCCGTCACCTCGAGGATCTCCACGTCCTTGTTCAACCCCGAGTGCCGCACCCACGCGCCCACCTTCAGCTCGGGCGGCGGTGGCGCTTCCACCTGGAACAGCTCCGCTCGCGCCGCCTTCGCGCGCTGGTTGGCCTCCTCCGCCCGCTGCAGCAGCTGCGCCCGCGCCTCCGCCGCCGCCTTCTCGTTCGACTGCGACCGCAGCACCTTCAGCAGCTCCTGCACCTCCGTCGCCGCCTGGTCGCTCGCCGCCGCCACCTCTTCGTTGAAACGCATCAGCCGCGCCTTGCGCTCCCGCTCGAACTGCTGCTTCTGCTCGTCCAACTGCGCGCGCAGCCGCTCGGCCTCCGCCGCCGCCACCTTCGCCCGGTCCAGCTCCTCCTGCAGCTTCCTGCGGTCCTCCTCCGTCGCCGCCAGCGCCTTGGCCAGCGCGCCTCCCGCGTTCATCGCCAGGTCTCGCGCTCGCTCGCAGATGTGCGCCGGCAGCCCCATCCGCGCCGCCACCTCGATGGCCGATGACGCTCCCGCCGCGCCCAGCTGCAGCTTGTACGTGGGCGCCATCTTCTTCACGTCGAAGCCCACCCGCGCGTTGAGGAAGCGCGGATCCAGGTGCGCCAGCGCCTTGAGCTCCTCCAGGTGCGTGGTCACCAGCACCACCGCCCCCTTGGTGAGCATCTCCTCCAGCACGGCGATGGCGATGGCCGCGCCCTCGCGAGGATCCGTGTCCGCGGCGATCTCGTCGATGAGCACCAGCGAGTTCTTGCCCACCGTCAGGGAGATGTCGCGCAGCATCACCACGTGCGCGCTGAACGTGGACAGGCCCTGCGACAGGTCCTGCGCGTCGCCCACCGTGGAGTGCACCGAGCGGTAGAGCGGCATCCGCGAGCCCTCGCCCGCCGGAATCGGCAGGCCCGCCCGCAGCATCAGCGCGCACAAGCCCACCGCCGTCAGCGTCACCGTCTTGCCGCCCGCGTTGGGGCCGGACACCACCAGCGCCCGCGCCTCGCCCTGCATCTCCACGTCGTTGGGCACCACCTCGATGTCCTTGAGCACCAGCCGCGGGTGGCGCAGCCGCAGCAGCGTCATGCTCTCCACCCCGATGAACTCGGGGGTGTGCGCCCGCAGGTCTCCCGCGAGCACCGCCGACGCCTCCACCTCGTCCAGCTCGGCCACCGCGGCAATGCCCTCGAGCACCTTGTCCGACTCGCGCCCGAGCTGGTTCGTCAGCTCCTGGAGGATGCGCCGCTCCTCCTCCGCCACCACCGACTGCGCGATGGCCAGGTCGTTGCCCAGGCCCACCATCCGCTCGGGCTCGACGAAGAGCGTCTGCCCCGTCTGGCTCGCGTTGTGGACGATGCCCGGCACCTCGCCCCGGTAGTTGGAGACGACCGGCACCACGTACCGCCCATTGCGGATGGTGTAGTAGTTCTCCCGCAGCTTCGGCAGGAAGTTCTCGTCGTGGAGCATCTCCTCGAGCTGGCCCTTGATGCGCCGGTGCAGCCCCCGCACCCGGTCTCGCGCCTCACGCAGCTCGGGGCTGGCCCGATCGGACAGCTCCCCGTCGGCCTCGAAGCTCCGGTCGATCTTCATCGCCAGCGACTCCAGCAGCGGCAGCCGCCGGGAGATGGCCGCCAGCCGCGGCACCACGTGCTGCCGCTCCTCCAGCGCCTCACGGGTGCGGACGAAGGCGAAGAGCAGCTGCGCGCCCGCGATGAGCTGCCGGGGCTCCAGCAGGCCTCCCTTCGAGGCCAGCTCCATCGCGTTGCGCAGGTCCGTCACCCCGCCGAGCGGCAGGGAGAACTGCTCCTGGCCCAACCGCCGCGCCTCGGCGACGAGCTCCAGGGCGTCCGCTACCTGCTCCTCGGAATCGAGGAACGGCCGGGCGAGCGCGCGCTCCCTCCCCGGTTCAGTCCGACAACGGTGGGCCAATGCGCGGAGCACATCCGCGAAGCCAAGGTCTTCGAGCGTTCTCTGAGCGATCTGCACGGTCATGGGTTTCATGCGCGGCCGGGCGGCCGTCAAGAGGAAGTGTGGGTTGTGACAGCCGGAGACGGCTCTGGTATCAGCCGGCCATGCTCTGGCTACTGGTAGCGGGGACGCTCGCGGCGGCCATGGACGTCCCACCGTCCGGGGACCTGACACCGGCCCTGTCCCGAGAGGCCGAGGGCGACAGCGCCGGGGCCCTGGAGGCCGTGGAGGCCATTGTCCGCGCCTGGCCCGCCGAGGCCCTTCCCCGGCTGGAGGCGGCGCGCCTGTTGTTGAAATTGGGAACCGACCTGGATCGGGCCGAGGCCCACCTGGACGTGGCCGCCCCCGCGGCCCCCGACAACCCCCGGCTCCACAACCAGCGCGGGCTGCTCTGGGAATAGCGGGGGCAGCCCCAGC
>NZ_DASVSO010000067.1:0-15587 GCF_036388035.1 Archangium sp. | reverse complement strand
CCCGGCCTGCGCTGGAAGCCCGCCGCCAGCAGCAGCTCCTCCACCGAACCCACGCTCTCGGGCAGGTGCTCGACCCCCAGGTGGACGTGCAGCCGACCGTCCAGCTCGCTCAGGTGCCCCCGGCGCGAGAGCATGGCCAGTCCGGGCGCTTGTGCCTCCCAGCCCGCCCCCAGTCCTCGCAGACCCTCGTCCCTCACGCCTGCCGTCTCCTCGTCCATGGGTTAGGAGAAGGGTGGGGAGGCACTGTCGATTTTGCAACGAGCCCGCCGCGCTGCTCCGCGAGCCGGTTGATTTCTTCCGCACACCTCCCGCTCCTTGAGTGAAAATCGGGGGCGCGCAACCTCAGGAGAAAAATCTGTCCTCAGCCAATTTCCAGGATTCGGGTTCACACGTGGTGTTGGTGGTCGATGACGACCCCGACATCCTCGAGGCCCTTTCCGAGATTCTCGAGGCCGAGGGCTTCGAGATCCGGCGCGCACGCAACGGGAAGGAGGCGCTGGAGCGCCTCGAGCCCCATCCCCCGCAGCTCATCCTGTTGGACCTGATGATGCCGGTGATGGACGGCTGGGAGTTCGCCCAGCGGATGCGGCAGCGGCCCCCCGTGGCGACCATCCCGATCATCGTCCTGAGCGCGGATCGCAACGTGGGCAGCAAGGCCACGGACATCGGCGCGGTGGGACACCTGGCCAAGCCCTTCGAGTTGAATGATCTGTTGGACATGGTCCGGCGCGCGTTGAGCCAGGGCGCGGTCACTACCGGGCGGTGAGGTCTCCGCGCGCTTGACCTGCCCAGGCCTCGTCACTACGGTCCCGTCCGACAGTTGATTCACCAGTCAATCCATCAAAAGGAGAGTGCCATGGCGAATTCGCAGGAGATCCTCGAGAAGGACATCCCGGCGACGCTGCAGCAGAAGCCGGAGCTGGCCAAGGACATCAACTCGGTCATCCACTTCATCGTCACCGGCGACAACGGCGGCACCTGGACGCTGGACTGCACGAAGACGGACAACTGGGTCTCCAAGGGCGCCGAGGGCACCCCGAAGATGACCATCACCGTCAGCAACGACGACTTCGTGAAGATCCGCGCCAAGCAGCTCAACGCGCAGATGGCCGCCATGCAGGGCAAGCTGAAGTTCAAGCCGATGGACATGGGCCTCGCCATGAAGCTGGCGAAGCTGCTGGGCTAGTATCGTCGGAGACGCGCCCTCGGGCGCGTGCTCCTCGGGCGGCGCGTGCTCCTCTCCGGGGCCGCGCCGCTTCTTTTTTACCTCCCCCCTGAGACTCCCCCCTCCATGAATACGCTCCCCCTCTCCGGACTGAAGGTCCTGGACCTGTCACGCCTGCTGCCGGGCCCCTACGCCACGCTGGTGCTCGCCGACCTGGGCGCCACGGTGGACAAGGTCGAGGACCCCCACGGCGGCGACTACATCCGCCAGATGCCGCCCCTGCGCGACGACGAGAGCGCGCTCTACTACGGGCTCAACCGCAACAAGCGCTCGCTGGTGTTGGACCTCAAGTCCCCCGAGGGACGCGAGGCCCTCAAGCGGCTGGCGCGCGGCTACGACGTGCTGGTGGAGAGCTTCCGCCCCGGCGTGATGGACAAGCTGGGCGTGGGCTGGTCCGTGCTGCACCAGGAGAACCCGCGGCTCATCTACTGCGCCATCTCCGGCTACGGGCAGACGGGGCCGGACCGGCTCAAGGCCGGGCATGACCTCAACTACGCGGCGCGCGCGGGCGTGCTGGCCTACGGCGGCGAGGCGGGCGGTGCCCCGGCCTTCCCGGGCGTGCAGCTGGGGGACATCGGCGGTGGCAGCCTCTTCGCGCTGGTGGGCATCCTCGCGGCGCTCCACGAGCGCGAGCGCACCGGGCAGGGCCGCTTCGTGGACGTGTCCATGACGGACGGCGCCGTGGCCTTCCTCCACATGCACCTGGCGGCGCGGCTGGTGATGGGCGAGCAGGGCCCGCCGCTGCGGCGCGGCCGCGAGGCGCTCAACGGCGGCTACGCCTGCTACGGCCTCTACCGCACCCAGGACGACCGCTACCTGTCGGTGGGTGCGCTGGAGCCCAAGTTCCTCGCCGGCGTGTGCGAGGTGCTGGGGCGACCGGACCTGCTCGCGGACGCGTACGACACGGGCGAGGCCGGCGCGCGGGCGAAGGCGGAGTTCGCGCGCCTCTTCGCCGAGCACCCGCTGGCGCACTGGAAGGAGCGCTTCGCGGGCAAGGACCTGTGCGTGGAGCCGGTGCTCGAAGGCGACGAGGTGTTGGAAGATCCCCAACTCCGCGCCCGTGGACTCTTCGTGGAGTCGAAAGACACCCAACGTGGGCGAAAGGTGACCCACCTGCTGACGCCTCTGCGTTTGGGTGAAACGCCTTTGCGTCCGCCTCCGTCCCTGGGACAGCACAATCACAAAATTCTCGCCGAGGCAGGCTTTAGTCCGGAAGAAATTGAAAAACTAGTCAGCTGAGTAGTGGCAGGAATTAGCGGGGAGTGTGGGTGGGAGGTCCCGGTGCGTCACCAACCCCGGAACTCCCGCAAAGGATGGGGGTCTGCCTTTACCCGCTCCCCAGGAAAACAAAGACATGCGATTTTCAAGCGGACCCATTTGGGGTCACGCATGTCTCCGGGCATGACCGTTCGGCAGCAAGGAGGGGGAATGAGCGTCCGTGAGAGGAATCCACAGACTGGGCACGTAAACCCAGCGAAACCCGTGATGGGCGTAACTCATTGACAGTCGGGCTGGTTGACACTCGCCAAGCGCGCAGTGGACCTTTGACGGATACAGGAAGGCATCACCATGACGGAAAGCGATATCCAGCTGGGAGTCGGAGCCCGCTCCTCGGACAGGTCGGAGCAGGAGTTGAGCGACGAGACCCGGGCGGGGCAGGGCGGTCGAGAGGCGGAGCCCATCGCGGTGGTGGGGCTGGCGTGCCGCTTCCCAGGGGCGCCTGACGCCGAGGCGTTCTGGAAGCTGTTGTGCGAGCGGAAGGATCTGCTGCGCGAGGTGCCACCGGAGCGCTGGGACATGAGCGCCTGGTACGACGCCGACCCCCAGGCGCCGGGGAAGATGAGCGTCCGGCACGGCTACTTCCTGGACGGGGTGAGCGGGTTCGATCCGCTCTTCTTCGGCATCTCGCCGCGCGAGGCCGCGGAGATGGATCCGCAGCAGCGGTTGATGCTGGAGGTGTGCTGGGAGGCGCTGGATGACGCGGGCGTGCCGGCGGCGAGCCTGAAGGGCTCGCGCACGGGCGTGTTCATGGGCGCCATCTGGCACGAGTACGCGGACCGGCACCTGAGCGAGCACGCGGCGGTGACGCTGCACAGCGCGACGGGCCAGTCGCTCAACATCGTGGCCAACCGGCTCTCGTACGTGCTGGGGCTGCGCGGGCCCAGCCTCACGGTGGACACGGCGTGCTCCTCGTCGCTGGTGGCGGTGCACCTGGCCTGCCAGAGCCTGCGCAGCGGCGAGGCCCGCATGGCGCTGGTGGGCGGCGTCAACCTGATGTTCTCGCCCGAGTCGGGCGTGCTGCTGTCGAAGTTCGGCGGGCTGTCGCCGGACGGCCGCAGCAAGGCGTTCGCGGCGAACGCGGACGGCTTCGGCCGGGGCGAGGGCGCGGGCCTGGTGGTGCTCCAGCCGCTGTCGGCCGCGCTCGCGTCGGGCGCGCACATCTACTGCGTCATCCGCGGCAGCGCGGTGAACAACAACGGCACGGGCAACGGGCTCACCGCCCCGAGCGTGCCCGGCCAGGCGGCGCTGCTGCGCGAGGCGTACGCGCGCGCGGGCGTGGCGCCGAGCCGCGTGCACTACGTGGAGACGCACGGCACGGGCACGGCGCTGGGAGACCCCACCGAGGCGAGTGCCCTGGGCGCCGCGCTCGGCGAGGGCCGGTCCATCGATCGGCCGCTGATGATCGGCTCGCTCAAGGCCAACATCGGCCACCTGGAGGGCGGGGCGGGCATCGCGGGACTCATCAAGGTGGCGCTCTCGCTGTCGCGCCGGCTGATCCCGCCGCACCTGATGCACGGGGAGATCAGCCCGCGCATTCCCTTCGGTGAGCTGCGGCTGAGCCTGCCGCAGCAGCTGACGCCGTGGCCCAGCGAGGACGAGCCGGCGACGGCGGGCGTGAGCGCCTTCGGCTGGGGCGGCACCAACGCCCACGTGGTGCTGGAGGAGTCGCCGGTGGGGCGCGAGGAGCTGCTGCCCCTGGCGGCGGCCAGCGCCGAGGAGCTGGTGGCCCAGGCCATGAAGGCGGAGGCGCTGGTGCTGCACGAGGAGGACCCGGTGTGCGTGCGCGACCTGTGCCGCACCTGGGCCCCGTACGTGGGCAAGGGGCGCCACCGCGCGGCCCTCACCTTCCGCACGCGCGCGGAGCTCGTCGCGCAGCTCAAGGCCCTGCGGCAGGGCCGGCGCCGTCCGGGCCTCTTCACGGGGGAGAGCAGCGAGCCGGCGCGCCTGGCCTTCATCTGCGCCCCCCAGGGCTCGGAGTGGCCGGCCATGGGCCGGGAGCTGCTGGCCACGGAGCCGGTGTTCCGCGCCCGCGTGGAGGCGCTGGACACCACCTTCATGCCGCTGGCGGGCTGGTCGCTCGTCGAGGCGCTGCGCGAGCCGCACGCCAAGGCGCTCTCGGACGAGGACGCCGCCGAGCCGCTGACGCTCGCGGTGCAGGTGGGGCTGGCGGCCCTGTGGCGCTCCTGGGGCGTGGAGCCCGAGGTGGTGGTGGGCCATGGTGTGGGCGAGGTGGCCGCCGCGTGCATCGCCGGGGGGCTGGAGGCCTCGGACGCGGTGTGGATGGTGTACCGCGCCAGCCGCCTGCGGCAGTGGGAGTCCCTGCGCGACGAGCTGGAGGCCGCCCAGGACAGGCTGCGGGCGCGGGGCCAGGCCGGGCGCTGGATGTCCACCGTGGTGCGCGAGCTGGGGCCGGACGGCCGCACCGGAGATGCGCGCTGCCGCACCCTGCGCCAGCCGGTGCGCTTCGCGCAGGCCGTGGAGCGGCTGGTGGCCGAGGGCTTCGACGCCTTCGTGGAGCTCAGCCCGCACTCGGTGCTGTGCCGCCCGGTGGAGCAGCTGCTGCGCAAGGCCGGGAAGACGGGCGTGGTGGTGGCTTCGCTGCGTCGGGACGAGGCGCGCGCCGCCCTGCTGGAGGCGCTGGGCTCGCTGCATGCCCGGGGCACCCCGGTGCGCTGGGAGGCGCTGCCGCCGCCCGAGACGCCCGTGGCCGAGGTGCCCACCGAGGAGCGGCGGGCCGAGGCCCCCGGACGCACGGAGCTGCTGCCCCTGTCCGCGCAGACGCCCGAGGCGCTCGTGGACGCCGCGCGCCTGCTCATGTCGCGCCTGGAGGGCCGCCCGCTGTCGCTGCATGACGTCAGCTACTCCGCCTCCGTCCACCGCAGCCACCTCAACCACCGCATGGCGCTGCTGGCCCGCACCACCGCCGAGGCCCGCGACGGCCTCGCGGCCTTCATCCGCGGCGAGCTGCGCCCGGGGCTCTCCGTCACCCGCCATGCGGATGGCCGGCACCAGCCCCTGGTGTTCGTCTTCCCGGGCCAGGGCTCGCAGTGGCTCGGCATGGGGCGGCGGCTGATGGCCGAGGAGCCCGTGTTCCGCACGGCGCTCGAGCAGTGTGACGCCGCGCTGCGCCGCTTCGTGGACTGGTCGCTCATCGAGCTGCTGTCCTCGGACGACGCGGGGTGGATGGAGCGCATCGACCAGGTGCAGCCCGCGCTCTTCTCCCTGCAGGTGTCGCTGGCGCGGCTGTGGCGCGCCTGGGGCGTGGTGCCCGACGTGGTGGTGGGCCACAGCATGGGCGAGGTGGCCGCGGCGCACGTGGCCGGGGCGCTCGACCTGGTGGACGCGGCCCGCATCATCTGCCGCCGCAGCCTGCTGCTGCGCCGGGTGAGTGGCCAGGGCGGCATGGCCATGGTGGAGCTGACGCTGGACGAGGCGCGCGTCGCCATCCGCGGCCTGGAGGAGTTCCTCTCCGTGGCGGCCAGCAACAGCCCCCGCTCCACGGTGCTCTCCGGCGAGCCGACCGCGCTCGCCCAGGTGCTGGAGAAGCTGGAGGCGCGCCACGTCTTCTGCCGCCGGGTGAAGGTGGACGTGGCCTCGCACAGCCCGCAGATGGAGCCGCTGCGCGAGGACCTGCTCCAGGCGCTGGAGGGACTGGCGCCCCGGCGGGGCGAGGTGCCCCTGTACTCGACGGTGACGGGCCAGGTGACGGACGGCGCGGACCTGGCGCCGGCCTACTGGGTGCGCAACCTGCGCGAGCCCGTGCTGCTGGCGCCGGTGGTGGAGAAGCTGGCCACCAACGGCCACTCGCTCTTCTTGGAGGTGAGCCCGCACCCGGTGCTGCTGCCCTCCATCGAGCAGACGATCGCCCACCTGCGCATGGAGGGCACGGTGCTGCCGTCCCTGCGGCGCGAGCAGCCCGAGCGCGAGGTGATGTTGGAGACGCTCGGTGGCCTCTACGCGACGGGGCGCGAGGTGGAGTGGAAGGCGCTGCACGTGGGCGCTGGCCGGCGGGTGCGGCTGCCCGACTACCCCTGGCAGCGCCAGCCCTGCTGGTTCCAGCCGGGCGCGACGGGCCCCGCTCCGGTGGTGGCTCAGACGAAGGGCCGTGGCCAGTCGGTGCTGGGCGCGGTGCGTCGCTCCTCGCTGCGGCCCGGGGCCTTCCTCTGGGACGTGGAGGTGGGCGCGGAGAACCTCCCCTGGCTGTCGGATCACCGGGTGCAGGGCACCATCGTCCTGCCCACCACGGCGTACCTGGACTGGGTGATGACGGCCGTGCAGTCGGCGCTCGGCCCCGGGCCGTGGCTGCTCGAGGACATGCGCATCGACGAGGCCCTGGCGCTGCTGGGCAATGGCACGCGCATGGCCGAGCTGCTGCTGGACACGGGCTCCACGGGCGGCGGCTCCTTCAAGGTGTCCAGCTTCATCCCCACGCCGGGCGGCAGTGGGGCGGAGGTGTGGACGGTCCACGCCAACGGGCGGGTGCGTGCCTCGGAGACCCCGGGGCGCGGCACGCTGCCCCCCTTCTCCCTGGAGGACGTCCAGCGGCGCGCCACGGAGCTGCGCCTGGGCGAGGTGCACTACCACGACATGGAGCAGCGCGGGCTCCAGTACGGGCCCACCTTCCGGGGCCTGCAGGAGGTGTGGCGGCTCGACGGTGAGGCCGTGGGCCGCATCGCCGCGCCCGAGTCGCTCGAGTCGCCGGGCAGCTTCCACCCCGCGCTGCTCGACGCGGCGCTGCAGGTGCTGCTGGAGGCGGCGCCCGCGGGAGACACCACCTACGTCCCCACCCGCCTGCGCCGCTTCGAGGTGGTGCGCCGGGGCACGCTGCAGTGGGCGTACGCCCGCGTGGCACCGCGGGAGCCCTGGAGCAAGAGCTCCGTGCTCGAGGGGGACGTCGTCCTGCTCGACGGGCAGGGCCAGGTCCTCGCGGAGGTGGAGGGACTGGTGCTGTCGGCGCTGCCCGCGCGCTACGGCCGCGCCCGCGCGGAGCAGGACCGCTCGCTCTTCGAGCTGGCCTGGCGCCGGGTGGGGCTGCCCGCGGTGTTCGAGCCGGGGACGCCCAGCACGCCGTGGCTCGTCCTCATGGACGAGTCGGGCGTGGGCCGCGCGCTCGCGGAGATGTTGGAGTCATGGGGTGGCACCTGCGTCCGGGTGGAGGCGGGGGCGGGCCTGCGCAAGCTCGGGGCCCGGCACTACACCGTGGCTCCCGGCTCGCGCGAGGACATGCGCTCGGTGCTCCAGGCGTGCTTCCCGGAGGGCGGCTCCTGCACGGGCGTCGCGTACCTGTGGGGCCTGGATCTGCCGACCTCGGACGTCCCGGGGGAGCGCGCCCTCGACGAGGCGGTGCGCTCCTGCGGCGGCGCGCTGCGCGTGGTGCAGGAGGTGCTGCGGCTCGGGTGGAGGGATCCGCCGCGCCTGTGGATGGTGACGCGGGGCGCCTGGCCGGTGCACGGCTCTCCCGTGACGGGGGCGCTCCAGGGCGCGCTCTGGGGACTGGGCCGCGCGGTGGGCCACGAGCACCCGGAGCTGCACGCCACGTGCGTGGACCTCGATCCCTCCTCGCCGCTGGTGGACGTGGAGGCGCTGGGCCGCGAGCTGGCGGCTCGGGCCGAGGACGAGCAGGTGGCCCTGCGGGGAGGGGCGCGCTACGCGGCGCGGCTCGTCCGGCGCTCGGGCGCGAAGGAGCTGTTGATGGAGCCGCTGCTGCCCGCGGCGGGACGGCCCTTCCAGGTGGAGACGCCTCCGCCGGGCTCCTTCGGCGGCGTGGTGGTGCGCATGGCCGAGCGGCGCAAGCCCGGCCCGGGTGAGGTGGAGATCGCCATCGAGGCCTCCTCCCTCAACTTCATCGACGTGATGAAGACCATGGGCCTGTCGCCCGGGATGCCCCTGGGGACGCTGCCGCTCGGACTCGACTGCGCGGGCCGCGTGGTGGCCGTGGGGCAGGGGGTGACGGAGCTCGCCGTGGGAGACGAGGTGCTGGCCTTCACGCCAGCGGCCATGGCCTCCCACGTCGTCACGGATGCACGCTTCGCCGTGCGCCGGCCTCCGGGCATGAGCGCGGCGGAGGGTGCCTCCATCCCCAGCGTCTTCATGACGGCGTGGTACGCGCTGCAACACCTGGCGCGGCTGCAGAAGGGGGAGCGCATCCTCATCCACTCGGCCGCGGGAGGGCTCGGGCTCGCGGCGGTGCAGCTCGCCCAGTCCCTGGGGGCGGAGGTGTTCGCCACCGCGGGCACGCCGGAGAAGCGGGAGCTGCTGCGCTCGCTGGGCATCCAGCACGTGATGGACTCGCGCACGCTCGCCTTCGCGGACGAGGTGATGCGCCTCACCGGTGGCGAGGGCGTGGACGTGGTGCTCAACTCGCTCTCCGGTGACGCCATCGCGCGGAGCATGGAGGTGCTCGCGCCCGACGGTCGCTTCCTGGAAGTGGGCAAGCGCGACATCTACGACGGCCGCGCGTTGGACCTGTCCCAGTTCCGCCGCCGCCTCACCTACGTGGCCATCGACCTGGTGGGACTGAGGGATCAGCGGCCGGCGCTGTGCTCGCGGCTGCTGCGCGAGGTGGTGGAGCAGCTGGCCTCGGGCGGGCTGCGGCCCGTGCAGCTCAAGACCTTCCCCGTGTCTCGCGCCTCCGACGCCTTCCGCGACATGGCGCAGGGGCAGCACGTGGGCAAGCTGGTGGTCACCATGGAGGATCCGGAGCTGCGCCTCGTGCCGCCGCGGCCGGGCCTGCGGGTGCGCGCCGAGGCGACGTACCTCATCACCGGTGGCCTCGGCGGACTGGGGCTGGCGGCGGCCCGGTGGCTGGTGGGGCATGGCGCTCGCAACCTGCTGCTGCTGGGGCGCGGCGCCGTGTCCGAGGCCGTCCAGCCGGAGCTGGAGGCGCTGCGGGCCGAGGGCGCTCGCGTGGAGGTGATGAAGGCGGACGTGGCGGACGCACGGCGCCTGGCCGAGGTGCTGGAGTGGTCGCGCGCGGAGCTGCCGCCCCTGCGGGGTGTGCTGCACTGCGCGGGCGTGCTCGACGACGGCATCCTGGAGCAGCAGGAGCCGGCGCGCTTCCGCACCGTCATGATGCCGAAGGTCCAGGGTGCCTGGAACCTGCACATGCTCACCCAGGGCGAGCCGATGGACTTCTTCATCCTCTACTCGTCCATGGCCTCGCTGTTGGGGCTGCCGGGCCAGGGCAACTACGCGGCGGCGAACGCGGCGATGGATGCACTGGCGCACTACCGGCGGCAGCAGGGGCTGCCGGCGCTGAGTGTGAACTGGGGGCCCTTCGCCGAGGTGGGCCTGGCCGCGGCCTCGTCCAACCGGGGCGAGCGGCTGGCGTACCAGGGCATGGCGAGCTTCACCACGAGCCAGGGCAACGCGTTGCTCGAGCGCCTGATGGAGGAGGGCGCGGTGCAGGTGGCCGCGGTGGCGCTCGACGTGCGCCAGTGGCTGGAGTTCTTCCCGAGCGCGGCCTCGCTGCGCGTCTGGGAAGAGCTGGCCTCGGAGCGCCACGGGGATGGGCACCGGTCGCGGTCCGAGTTCCTGTCCGGGCTGCGGCGGGCGGCTCCGGCGGAGCGCCTGGGGATGCTGGAGAGCTACCTGCGGGAGCGGCTCGCCCAGGTGCTGCGGATCGATCCGTCGCGCGTGGGACGGCACGAGCCGTTCCGTGGCCTGGGGCTCGACTCGCTGATGAGCCTGGAGCTGCGCAACCGCATCGAGGCCGCCCTGGAATTGAAGCTGTCGGTCACGCTGTTGTGGGCGCACTCCACGCTGTCGGCGCTGACGGCGTACCTGTTGGACCAGCTCGGGCTCGCGCCCAAGCCCGGGGAGCTGTCGGCGGAGCAGTTGAACGCGGTGGCTCGGCCTACCTCGCGGGAGATCGAGGCGGCCCAGCTCGCCGAGCTCTCCGAGGGGAAGTTGCTCGAAATGGTGGATGACGCGCTGGCGGCCTGGGAGGACGGGAAGTGACCGACGAAGTGAAGGACGAGCTCAAGCAGCGCCTGGCACGCGCGGTCATGGCGATGCAGAAGATGCAGGCCCGCATCGACACACTCGAGCGGGCCCGCACCGAGCCCATCGCCATCATCGGCATGGGCTGCCGCTTCCCGGGCGGCGCGGACACGCCGGAGGCGTACTGGGAGCTGCTGTCGACCGGACGGGATGCCGTCCGTCGCGAGCCGTCCTCGCGTCGCATCGGGCCGGACACGGGCTCGCCCCGCTGGGCCGGCTATCTGGAGGACGTGAGCGGCTTCGACGCGGAGTTCTTCGGCATCTCCCCGCGCGAGGCCGCCAGCCTGGATCCCCGCCAGCGGCTGATGCTGGAGGTGGCCTGGGAGGCGCTGGAGCACGCGGGGCAGGATCCGGAGCGGCTCGTGAGTACGCCCACGGGCGTCTTCGTGGGCATCACCGGTGACGACTACTGGCGGCTGCTGCCCACCGAGCCGGAGCGCATCGACCCCTACTTCGCCACGGGCAACGGCCACTGCTTCCCGCCCGGGCGCGTCTCGTACGCACTGGGCTTGCAGGGGCCGAGCCTCGCGGTGGACACGGCGTGCTCGTCCTCGCTGGTGGCGCTGCACCTGGCCGCCCAGAGCCTGCGCAACGGCGAGTGCAACCTGGCGCTCGCTGGCGGCGTGAACCTCGTGCTGGATCCCTTCGTCACGGAGACGCTGGTGCGCATGCAGGCGCTCTCCCCGAATGGCCGGTGCAGCGCCTTCGACGCGCGGGCCAATGGCTTCGTGCGAGGCGAGGGCTGCGGTCTCGTCGTGCTCAAGCGGCTGTCGGACGCGCAGGCGCGGGGAGACACCATCCTCGCGGTCCTCCGCGGCTCGGCGATCAACCAGGATGGCCGGTCGCAGGGACTCACCGCGCCCAACATGCTCGCGCAGCAGGCCCTGCTGCGGCAGGCGCTGGCGAACGCGAAGGTGGAGCCCTCCGCCATCGGCTACGTGGAGGCGCATGGCACCGGCACCCCGCTGGGAGACCCGATAGAGGTCGAGGCGCTGGTCGACGTGCTGGGCAAGCCGAGGCCGGACGGCTCGCGGTGCGCGCTCGGGTCCGTGAAGACGAACCTGGGCCACCTGGAGGCGGCGGCGGGCATCGCCGGCCTCATCAAGACGGTGCTGGCGCTCCAGCACGAGGCCATCCCCAAGCACCTGAACTTCAACCGGCTCAACCCGCGCATCCGGCTGGAGGGCACCCCGTTCTTCGTGCCCACCGAGCTGCAGCCGTGGAAGCGCTCGGCGGCGCCCCGGCTGGCGGGCGTGAGCGCGTTCGGCATGAGCGGCACCAACGCGCACGTCATTCTGGAGGAGGCGCCCGTCCCGGCCTCGCCCGCGAAGGCCACCGCCCCGCGTCCCGCGCACCTGCTGACGCTCTCGGCCCGAGGCGAGGAGGCGCTGGTGGCCATGGCGCGCCGTCACGGCGAGTACCTCACCGCCCACCCGGAGCTGGACGCGGCGGACGTGTGCTTCACCGCCAACGTCACCCGCACGCGCATGCCGTACCGGCTGGCCGTGGCGGGAGGCTCGACGCAGGCACTGGCCGCGGGCCTGTCGGCGTTCGCCTCGGGGGCGAAGCCGGAGCTGGTGGCCCACGGCAAGGTGGGGAACGCCCCGCCCAAGGTGGCCTTCCTCTTCACCGGCCAGGGCGCGCAGTTCGCCGGCATGGGCCGGCGGCTCTACGAGACGTCCGACGTCTTCCGTGACGCGCTCCAGCGGTGTGCCGCGCGGCTGAAGTCGCGGATGGACCTGCTGGCGGTGCTGTACCCGAAGGAGGGGACGGCCTCGCCCATCGACCAGACGGCCTACAGCCAGCCGGCGTTGTTCGCCCTGGAGTACGCGCTGGCCGAGCTGTGGCGCTCGTGGGGCGTGGTGCCAGACGCGGTGATGGGCCACAGCGTGGGCGAGTTCGCCGCCGCGTGCGTGGCCGGCATCCTCTCGATGGAGGACGCGCTGGAGCTCATCGCCGAGCGCGGACGGCTCATGCAGGCGCTGCCCTCGGGCGGCGTCATGGCCATGGTGTTCGCCACCGAGGCGCAGGTGGCGCCGGTGCTCGCGCCGTACAGCGACCGGGTGTCCATCGCCGCGTACAACGCGCCGGGGCAGCTCACCCTCTCCGGCGCGGCCGAGACCGTGGAGCGCATCACCTCGGCGCTGGATGCGCAGGGCATCGCCGTGCGGAAGCTCAACGTCTCGCACGCGTTCCACTCGCCGCTGCTGGAGCCGATGCTCGGCGCGCTGGAGGCGAAGGCCACGGGGATGGCTCGGGCGCCTGGGAAGGTGCCGCTCGTCTCCAACGTGACCGGCCGACTGGTGGGACCGAACGAGCTGGGCGCGCCGGGCTACTGGCGCCGCCATGCGCGCGAGGCCGTGTGCTTCCAGGCCGGTATGGAGTCCCTGCGCGGGCTGGGCATCGATACCTTCATCGAGGTGGGCCCGCACACCACGCTGCTGGGGATCGGCAAGACGTGCCTGGGGGACGGGCCGGAGTGGCTCGCCTCGCTGCGCAAGGGCAAGGACGATCAGGAGCAGATGTTGAGCGTCCTGGGCCACCTCTACGCGCGGGGCCACGCACTGGACTGGAGCAAGGTGGACCCCGAGCCGGCGCGCCGCAAGGTGGTGCTGCCGCGCTACCCCTGGCAGCGTCAGCGGCACTGGGCCCTCACGGCGGAGTCGTCCGTCAGGAGGGCCCCTCCGTCCGCGCTGCTGGAGGCAGGTCCCTCGGAGAAGGGCGCGAAGGGTGAGCTGTACGGGCTGGAGTGGCAGTCCGCGGCGCGCACGGCGTCCGCCACCGGGCAGGCCCGCGGGACGTGGCTGCTGCTGTGTGATCGCGGCGGAGTGGGCGAGCAACTGGCCTCGTGCATCGAGGCGCGGGGGCAGGCGTGCGTGAGGGTGTACGCGGGTACCGCGCCCCGGCCGGAGGCCCTGGCGGTGTCCCCTGGGGATGCCGGGACCCTCGAGCGCCTCTGGCGTGAGCGCTTCGGCGCGGGCACGCCCTGCGCGGGCGTGGTGTACCTGTGGGGCCTGGACGTGACGGGCGTGGAGGGGACGGCCCTGCGCGAGGCCTGCCTGGGCGTGTCCTCCGTGCTGCGGGCCCTGGAGTCCGCGCCGGAGTCGGGCGGGCGGCTGTGGCTCGTCACCCGGGAGGCGCAGGCCGCGGGGGCGGCGAAGGTGGAGCCCGCGCAGGCGCCGCTGTGGGGCCTCGGGCGGGTGGTGGCGCTGGAGGAGCCGAGCCGGTGGGGCGGGTTGATCGACCTGGGCTCCGAGGACGGCGCGGAGTCGCTCTGGGCGGAGCTGCGCGCGACGGCCGGTGAGGACCAGGTGGCGCTGCGAGGTGACCAGCGGTACGTGGCGCGTCTGGTGGAGCGGGAGGCCCCGGAGGCCGGCCCCGTGCCGGTGAAGGCGGAGGCCACGTACCTCGTCACCGGAGGCCAGGGAGAGCTGGGGCTCCAGGTGGCGCGCTGGCTGGTGCGTCGAGGCGCCCGGCACCTCGTGCTGACGGCGCGCAAGGCCTTCCCGGAGCGGGAGCAGTGGGAGGCCCTGGAGGCGAAGGGCGGCGAGCTGGCGGAGCGGATCTCCCTGGTGCGCGAGCTGGAGGCCGCGGGCGCCACGGTGCTGCTGGCGCGAGCGGATGTGTCCCAGCGCGACGCGATGGCGGCGCTGCTCGACAGGGTGCGGGCCTCGATGCCACCGCTGCGCGGCATCATCCACGCGGCGGCGGTGCCCTCGCACGCACGGGTGCGCGAGCTGGACGCGGAGACGCTCGGCGCGATGCTGGCCCCGAAGGTGGACGGCGCCTGGAACCTCCACGAGCTGACGGCGGCGGACCCGCTCGACTTCTTCGTCCTCTTCTCGTCCATCTCGGCGGTGTGGGGTTCGGCCGGGGTGGGGCACTACGCCGCGGCCAATGCCTTCCTGGATGCGCTCGCGGCGCACCGGCGGGCACGAGGGCTGGTGGCGTCGAGCATCAACTGGGGCCCGTGGATGGGCCGGGGCGTGGCCACCGCCGAGGAGCAGCGCTGGCTGGAGAGCGTGGGCGTGGATGCGCTCGACCGCGAGGCCGCGCTGGGCTGGCTGGAGCGGCTGCTGGGCCCGCGTGAGTCGCAGTCCGTGGTGGCCAGTGTCCGGTGGGAGCGCTTCCAGCCCATCTTCGAGACGCGGGGCCAGCGGCCCCTTCTGGAGCGGCTGCGCACCGAGAAGGCCGCGAAGCCTCCAGAGATGCCCGCGAAGCAGGGCCCCCGGGCACCGTGGCGCGAGGCGGCGACGCCCTCGGCCCGGCGCGAGGCTCTGCAAGCGCTCGTTCAGGAGACGGTGTCGCGGACCCTGGGCCTGGAGCCCGGCCGCACCCTGGAGCCCGAGCGCGGCTTCGCCGAGCTGGGGATGGACTCCATCATGGCGGTGGAGCTGAAGGGGCGGCTGCAGGAAGCACTGGGGGTGACGCTGCCGGCGACGCTGGCGTTCAACTTCCCGAACCTCCAGGCGCTCACGGAGCACCTCTCCTCGCGGGTCGAGGTGGAGACTCCGAGCACCGCCGCCGCGCCCGAGGCCCGGAGCGAGGCCCGCTCGGACGAGCCCATCGCCATCGTGGGCATGTCCTGCCGGCTGCCCGGTGGAGCGGACAGCCCGGAGGCGTACTGGCGGCTCCTGCGCGAGGGCACGGACGCCATCTCGAAGATTCCCTCGGATCGCTGGGACGTGGACGCCTGGTACGACGCGGACCCGGAAGCACCGGGGAAGATGTACGTGCGCGCCGGCGGCTTCCTGAAGGACGTGGACCGGTTCGAGCCGCAGTTCTTCGGCATCTCGCCGCGCGAAGCGGAGAGCATGGATCCGCAGCAGCGGCTGGTGCTGGAGGTGGCCTGGGAGGCGCTGGAGCGGGCCGGGCAGGACGCGGGCGCGCTGCGCAACACGCGCACGGGCGTCTTCGTGGGCATCACCACGGCCGACTACGGCCGGGTCATCCTCCAGGGGCCCCCGGAGGACATCGACGCGTACTTCGCCTCGGGGACGTCGCTGAACGTGGTGGCCGGGCGCCTGTCGTACACGCTGGGCCTGCAGGGCCCGAGCCTGGCGGTGGACACGGCGTGCTC
>NZ_DASVSO010000066.1:0-5954 GCF_036388035.1 Archangium sp. | reverse complement strand
ACCGGGTAGGCGTCGGCGAGCGGGCGGAGCATGTTGGCGTACTGGCCGCCCTGGCCGGGGAAGGTGACGGCCACGGGCGCGCCGCGCAGGGGCGAGCTCGGGCCGGCGGCGAAGATGCCGGACTGGCCGAGGAACTCCAGGTCCCCGCCCGTCTCCACCGCCTTGCGCAGGTGGTCCCGCTTCTTGCGCAGCTCCTCGCGGGAGCGCGCGGTGAGGGCCACCCGGAAGGGGCCCTCGGGCATCTCCCGCGTGTCCTCGAGTGCTCCCCGCTGCTCGCACAGCGCGTCGAGCCGGGCCACGCAGGCGCGGGCGTCCGCGCCGGCCACGGCGATCAGCCGGGGCTCACCGCCCTCGGACGAGGCCTCGTCCTTCTTCACCTTGGGCTCTGGGCGTTTGGGCGAGGGGCGGTACTCCTCGAGGATGGTGTGGAAGTTGGCGCCACCGACGCCGAAGGCGCTGACGCCCGCGCGGCGCGGTCCACCGTCGGCCGGGTAGGGCCACTCGCGGTGGGTGTCCACCACCTCGACGCCCGCGGGAATCTTCGGGTTGCGCGGCTCGCTCTTGAGCGACTTGGGGATGAAGGCGTTCTTCAGCGCGAGCGTGGCCTTCATCATGCCGGCGGTGCCGGCCGCGGCGTTGAGGTGGCCGATGTTCGACTTCACCGAGCCGATGAGGATGGGGCGCACGCGGCCCTCGCTGTAGGCGTCGTGGGTGGCCTTGGCCTCCGTCACGTCGCCCAGCGCGGTGCCGGTGCCGTGGCACTCCACCAGGTCCACGCTCGAGGCGGGGATGTTGGCGGCGGCCAGCGCGCGCTTCATCGCCGTGCCCTCGCCCTCCTGGCTGGGGGCCAGCACGGAGCGGCCCTTGCCGTCGCTGGCGCCGGCCACGGAGCGGATGACGGCGTGGATGTGGTCCCCGTCGCGCTCCGCGTCCGAGAGGCGCTTGAGCACGAAGACGCCCGCGCCCTCACCGGCGACGAAGCCGTCCGCCTGCGCGGAGAAGGGGGCGCTGTGCTTGGCCGACAGCGCGTTGAAGCGGCAGGCGGCGATGAAGAACTCGGGCAGCATGTCGCACCACACGCCGCCGCTGAGGACGACGTCGGCCTCGCGGTGCTGCAGCATCTTCCAGGCGGCGTGGAGCGCGGCGTGGGCGCTGGCGCACGCCGCGTCCGTCACCAGGTGGGGCCCGTGGAAGTCGTAGAGGTTGGCGATGCGCCCGGCGTTGAGGCTGCCCAGGAAGCCGGTGAGGCTGTCCTCGCTGATGGGCGGCAGGTCCTTCTTGTAGCGCTCCTCCGCGTCCCGGAGGAGGGCCTCACGCGCGCCCGCGGGGAGCCCGGACTTCTCCAGCGTCTGGCGCAGCTCGTGGGCGAACTCGGACCAGTGGGTGCGCGTGTCCTGGAGGAACTTCTTGCCCTGGTAGGGCAGGAAGGCGAAGGACATGCCCACCCGGTCGCGGTTCCACTTGTCCGGCGCGAAGCCCGCGTCCTGGAGCGCCTCGTCCGCGCACCACAGCATCAGCACGTGCGAGGGGTCCAACGAGGCCCAGGCCGTGGGCGGAATCCGCATCTCCAGGCTCGGCTTGGGGAACTCGTCCAGGAAGCAGCCGAGCTTCGTGTAGGCCTTGTCCTTGCGCTCCGGGCCGTAATACCGCTCGATGTCCCAGCGCTCCTTGGGAATCTCACGCGTGGCGTCGTAGCCCTCGAGCAGCCGCTTCCAGAAGTCCTTCACGTTGGAGGCGCCGGGGAACATGCCGCCCATGCCGATGATGGCCAGCGGCTCGTCCTGGTGGCGGGGCCTGGCGACGGGGAGCCTGCGGGACTCGGGCGGGCGGTAGGCCTCCAGCACCGCGTGGAAGTTGTTGCCGCCGAAGCTGAAGGAGGTGACGGACGCGCGGGGCACGCTGCCCGGGCGGTACGGCTGCGCCTTCTGGGGAACGAAGAAGGGCGTGCGCTCCATCTCCAGCTTCGGGTTGACCGTGTCCACGCCGGGCTGGGGGGGAATCTGCCCGTGGTGCAGCGAGAGCACCGCCTTGAGGAGGCCGGCCGCGCCCGCGCCCGCGCGCAGGTGACCGATGTTGGCCTTCACCGAGCCGAGCGCGATGGAGCCCGTCTGCGCGCCCGTGTACACGCTGGCCAGGGCCCGCACCTCGCTGGCGTCACCCACCTGGGTGCCCGTGGCGTGGCACTCCACGTACTGCACCGAGCCCGGCTCCACGCCCGCGTCCTCGAGCGCGCGGCGCATGGCCATCGCCTGGCCCTCGCTGCGGGGCGCCACCAGCGACTTGCCCCGGCCATCCGAGGAGCCGCCCACCCCGCGCACCAGCGCATAGATGGTGTCCCCATCCCGCTCCGCGTCCGAGAGGCGCTTGAGGGCGAACATCGCCACGCCCTCGCCCAGCAGGGTGCCATCCGCCCGCTCGGCGAAGGGCAGCACGCTTCCCTGGCTGGAGAGCCCTCCCATCTTGGAGAAGGCGACCATCTCCAGCGGCGTCAGCATCTCGCTCACACCGCCGGTGACAGCCAGGTCGAACTCGCCATCGCGCAGCCCGCGCACCGCGAGGTCCAGGGCCGCCAGGGAGGAGGCGAAGCCCGCATCCACCGAGTAGTGCAGTCCCTTGATGTCGAAGTGCATGTTGATGCGCCCGCAGGCCACGCTGGCCGAGGCGCCCACCACGTTGTCCTCGCTGACCTCCTTGAGGCGCTCGCGCAGGCGCGCGGCGGTGGTGTCCAGCAACTCCTTCTGCTGGGCGGTCGACAGGGCGCGGAACTCGTCGGTGGCGCGCACCGCGTCCAGCATGTCCTCCAGGCGGATCCGCATCCCGCTGTCGCGCTGCCAGCCGAGGCCCGTGGCGCCGAGGATGATGGAGGTGGAGTCCTTGGGGATGTTGCGCACCTCGGAGAGGGCCTGGGTGCCCGCCTCGAGGATCATCCACTGCAACGGGTTGACCTGCTGCGCGTCGGACGGCGGCACCTTGTACTTGCGCCAGTCGAAGACGAAGTCGGTGATGAAGCCGCCGAACTCGCAGTGGGTCTTGTCCGCCACCGACCGGTCGGGGTGGAAGTGCAGCGCGTGGTTCCAGGCCTGGGCGGGAACCTTCGAGAGGGACACCTTGCCAGCGCAGATGCTGGCCCAGAAGTCGGAAACGCGAAGGGCATTGGGCAGGACGCAACCCAGTCCCACCACGGCGATGGCTTCCATGCGGTTACTCTCTTTGTCGACGTGGGGGGGCGAAGGCACGGCGAACGTCAACGGGGACCCGAATTCTACCACGGGGTCTCGTGCGACAGAGAGGATGTAGAAGGTTCTCTCGCCCTGCTACAGGTGTGTACGGTCCGGGGGTAGGCAGGCTTCATTCCAGAGCAGGCCTGTCTTCAGCCCGCCTGACTGAAGAGGGAGCGAGCATGCGTGCTTTCACTGACAGCCTGTCATGACGGTCTGACAGGTGAAGCCGCCGCGGCCGGGACACGCTGACGGGGAGGGCCCGGGGGGACCCGCGTGGTGGGGCTCGGTTCCCCTCGGAGCTCCTCGGGGCGTGGCCTTGGGCGCGGGCGTTGCAATCACCCGGGCCCGTTCCCGCCAGCTCACGACGCGCATGGGGCGCGGCGCTGACGGGAACGCATGCGAGGCAGTGACATGGGCCTGGAGAAGACGAAGCAGCAGCGCCGCCGTCAGCGCGGCATGACCCTCATCGAGATCATGGTGGTCATCACCATCCTCGGATTGATCATGGCCGCGGTGGGGGTGGCCGTCATTCCGAAGCTCGATGAGGCCAGGCGGGACACGGCGCGAATGGACATCGGCAGCATCCACAACGCGCTCAAGCTCTACTACGCGAAGAAGGGCCGGTTCCCGGACACCGCCTCGGGCCTGCGCGCGCTGGTGGAGACGCAGAACCTGGAGAAGATGCCCACCGATCCGTGGGGGCGTGAGTACGTGTACATGTACGAGAGCGGCAAGCCCCTCATCACCTCCTATGGCGCGGACGGCGTGGCCGGTGGCGAGGGGTCGGACGCGGACATCTCCTCGCGCGACCTCCAGCAGGAGTCCGTGGCGCGCAGGTAGCCGGAGGCCGCGACGACTCCCACCCGCTGGTGCCCATCGAGCGCCAGCGGGCGGGGGGACTCACGGGACTACGGAGGGTTGAGGTTGCCCTCGATGGACTCGAACTTCCCACCCTTCACCTGCCACAGCTCCATGGGGGCGGGGGCCTCGCCATTGGCGTCGAAGTCCAGCTTGCCGCTGGCGCCCTCCACGTTGACGCTCCGGCCCGCGACCAGCTCCGTCACCAGCGAGTTGAAGCTGGTGACGGGCAGGGCCTCGCTCGAGGTCGCGGACAGCTTCGTCAGCGCCTCGGCCATCTTCGGCCCCGTCACGGCGTTGGTGGTGCTCTGGGAGTAGGCCGCGCTCAGCGCCATCAGGTACATGGCGTCATAGGCGTTGGAGATATAGGCGTACCCGTCGGGGGGCTTGTTGTACTTGCCGAGGAAGCGATCCTTGAAGGCGCTGAAGGCCAGGCCCGTGCCCTGCGCGGGGGCCGTGCCGTAGAAGTCCTGGATCTGCCCGTACACCTCCGGGTTCGTCAGCAGGGCCGCGTCCTTCACGCTGTCGGAGAAGAACCAGCGGTGCTTGCCGCTGGGGTAGCGCAGGAGGTTGGGCTGGGAGGAGGCCTCCTTGATGATGGCGGTCACGTCGTCGGCGAAGCCCACCAGCACGGTGACGTCCGGGGCGTACGCGTTGAGCTGGGCCACGGCCGTCTTCACGTCGCCGCGCCGCGCGTACGAGATGCCTCGGTTGGCCTTCGAGACCTTGTTGAGGCGGTCCGAGACGATGTAGTACAGGCCCTGCCCGTACGGGTCGTCCACGTAGAGGATGGCCACCTTCGCGGGGGTGCCGAACTTCACGGAGTCCGTGAGCAGCTTGTGGGCGATGACGCTGCCCTGGATGGCGTCCGAGGGCGAGGTGCGCCACAGCAGCCCCACCTTCCCGCCATTGGTATCCGCCACGCTCGTCAGCTCCGTGGAGGAGCCGCTGTAGCTCATGGTGAGCACGTTCTTGGGGATGGTCACCGTCGAGGCCGTGAGCGTCTGGCTGCTGCCCGCCGTCAGCACCGCCGTCACCTTCTTCTCATTCACCAGCCAGGTGGCCTGCGTCTTCGTGCGCTCCGTGTCGCCCGCGGTGTCGCAGACGTGCAGGGCGATCTGCTTGCCACCGACCCCCCGCTGGTTGACCTCGTCCAGCGCGAGCAGCGCCGCGTTGAGCGCCTGCTCGTCGGACTCGTCGATGCCCGCGCCCGGCGCCGTGCTGGTGCGCAGCGGGAAGAGGGCCCCCATCTGGATGGCGTTGGCATCCGTGGAGCCGTAGATCGGCCCGCAGCCGGTGGGCAGGGGCAGGCAGAAGCCCTGCGTACACACCTGCTCACTGGCACAGTCCTCGCTCGTCTGGCACTCGTCGAGCCCGGCCGCCGTGGTGAAGCTGCACCCGGTGGCCAGCACGGACAACACTCCCATCAACGTCAGCGCGCGCATCAGAAGCTCACCTCCACACCCGCGCCGGCGCCATGGGGGGCCAGCGTCACTCGTGCCTCGCCCGGCTCGGGCAGGGGCTCCTTGGGATAGAGCAGGATGGCCGCCACCGCGCTGGCCAGTCCCACCCCGAAACCGATGTCCGCCAGCAGCGCCTTGCTCCTGGTGAGGTCCGCCGCCGTGCGCTTGGTCTCCGGGTCGGTGGCCGCGTTGAACGTGGTGCGCGCGCTGCGCGACTGCAGCCCGAAGAGGGTGCCCACGCTCGCGCCCGCCACTGCCACCCCCCCCAGGGCGAAGGACGTCACCTGCATGCGCCGGCGCGCCGTCAGCGCGTCGTCATACGCCGCCTGGAGCTGGAGCTGACTGGCCTCCTCGGCGCGCTGGGCCGCCTCGCGCTCCGCCGCCGCGCGTCGCTGGGCCTCCGCGGCCTCCT
>NZ_DASVSO010000065.1:0-1959 GCF_036388035.1 Archangium sp. | reverse complement strand
ATCCGTCCCGCCGTGTACCCGGGGGACGATGTGCTCGATGGTGGCGCGGCTGATCGGCTCCCCGTCCAGGCCGACGGTGAGAAACGCGTTGCAGTGCAAGCACTTTCCGAGCCACACCTCGCGGCCGCGGTACTCGGTGCGCTCGAAGGTGGCGTCGGTGGCCACGATGTCGAGGATGCGGCGGCGCTTGGAGGAGCTCACACCTCTTCTAATAGGAGGAGGAGGGCGCGCGTGCCATGGGGACGCCGGGTGGAGACGTGCGAGCATGGGGCCCCATGAGAGGAAAGACGGTGGTCATCACCGGAGCCTCCTCGGGAATTGGCGAGGAGCTGGCGGTGGCGCTCGCGGCGCGTGGGGCCCACGTGGTGCTCGCGGCGCGGGACGAGGCGGCGCTGGCCCGGGTGAAGCAGCGGTGTGAGCAGGCCGGAGGGCGCGCGCTCGTGGTGCCCACGGACGTGAGCGACCCCGAGGCCTGCCGGAGGATGGTGGAGCGCTCCGTCGCGGAGCTCGGCGGCATCGACGCCCTGGTGAACAACGCGGGGATGGCGATGCGGGGCCGCTTCGAGGACGTGACGGACCTGTCCATCTTCGAGCGCCTCATGCGGGTGAACTACCTGGGCGCGGTCTACTGCACCCACCATGCGCTCCCGCACCTGAAGGCGCGCCGGGGACTCGTCGTCGCCATCTCCTCGCTGACGGGCAAGAGCGGCGTGCCGGGCCGCACCGGCTATGCCGCGACCAAGCACGCCATGCAGGGGTTCTTCGACTCGCTGCGCATCGAGCTGCTCGGCCAGGGCGTGGACGTGCTCGTCGTGTCGCCCGGGTTCGTCGCCACCCCCATCCGCGCGCGAGCGGTGGGTCCCGATGGCCGCACGGGCCACGAGGACATCGCCGAGGAGCAGGGCAGGCGGATGATGGATGCGCCCACCTGCGCGGACCTCATCCTCCGGGCCATGGAGCGCCGCGAGCGCGAGGTGGTGATGATTCCGGCGGCGAAGCTGATGCTGGCCCTCAAGGCGCTGGTGCCCGGTGTGGTCGACCGCATCGCCTCGCGGATGATCAAGCAGGTGCGGCCCTGAGGGCCTGACAGCGCCCGCGTCGCTCAGGCCGAGGGGGAGCGGTAGGTGACCCGGGCGATGGTGTACTCGACGGTGCCGCGGGGCCGCTCCACCCGGACGGCCTCGCCCAGCTCCCGGCCGAGGAGCGCCCGGGCCAGGGGTGACTCGACACTGAGGCGACCCGCCTTCACGTCCGCCTCGTCCGGACCGACGATGCGGTACGTCGTCTCCGCGCCGTCCTCGTCCTCGAGCGTCACCCACGCGCCGAAATAGACGTGCTCCTCGTCCGGGGCCTCGGGGGCCACCACCTTGACCTCGTCCAGGATGGCGGTCAGTTGCTGTGCCCGGCGCGTACGCTCGCGGGCCCGCGCCTGGCCCTCGAGTGCCGTGGCGCCTTCCTCACGCGGGACGGGCGCCAGGAGCGTCGCGAGTTCCTCCTGCAGGGCCCGGTAGCCCTCGGGCGTGATGTAGCGCTTCTCGCCCGAGGTCGAGCGGGGACGTAGCGGCAGTGGGACTTCTTCCCCTCCACCCTCCTCTTTCGTGAAGGCCTTCGACATGGTGCTCCCTCTCGAAAGGTCGGCATGCTGCCCCATTCCAATTCCTTGTCCCATGGGACAGGGGGCCTTGTGGGGAGGGGCGGGCACGCTGACATTCAAACAGCCATGGGACTTGCCCAACTCATCGAGAATCACAAAGAGCTGCTTCTCGTCCGGTGGAAGGAGATCGTGCGCACGCTCAGCGACGCGCGGCACCTCTCCGAGGAGAAACTGGAGAACCACGTCCCGGACCTGCTCGACTGGCTAGCGCTGCGGTTGCGCGAGCAAGACCTGACCGATGTGCGTGGCAGCCAGATGCTCTCCCGGGTGCATGCCTTCCAGCGGGTCGGCGATGACTTCGATCT
>NZ_DASVSO010000064.1:0-9892 GCF_036388035.1 Archangium sp. | reverse complement strand
CTGCAGGTGAAGGCCCTCAACGCGGCGCTCAGGGACGTGGTCACCCGCGTGGTGGAACTGAGCAACGGTGACGTGGGGGAGGCGCAGCCGGGGGACGTGCTGGTGTACGGCCCGAAGGCCGGCGCCAACGCGACGTGGCGGCTGAAGGTGAAGAAGACGGGCGACAAGCGCTTCGCGTGGAAGGTGGAGGCCCGGCCGCTGAACAGCTCGGACGAGGCGGCCTACAAGCTGGTGGCGGCGGGCCGGCTGGCCCGGGGTGAGAAGGCGCACCGCGGCCGGGGCTCCCTCGGCGTGAACCTGGACAACCTCAAGCAGGTGGTGCCGGGCAGCACCGGCCAGGGCAAGCTGATGGCCTCCTTCGCCCACACCGCCGGGGATGACAAGGCGCTGGCCTACCGGCTGGCGGGCTTCACGCCCAACCCGGCCAACCATGACGCCGTCACCGGCTCCTTCGTGGGCTACAAGTTGATGCCCTCGCGCATCACCCGCCTGCGCGTGGTGGGCCAGAAGAACCTGGCGCAGACGGCCACCGCGGCCAAGGAGAACGTCGTCAGCACCCTCCGCTTCAAGCGCGGCGTGGGCGGCCGGGCGGACGTGGTCGTGTTCGGCGGGGACGTCGCGGCGGACCGCTTCTACCTGGGCAGCGCGTGCTGGGATGCGCAGGAGCAGGAGAAGTTCAAGGTGCTGCGCTACTGCACCCGGGGCACGGCGGGCCAGCGCCCCACCTGCGACCAGGTCTCCATCGTGGGCACGCGCGCGGCCTGCCCGGCGGATGCCTTCCTCAATGACGTGGACGATCCGGCGCAGGCCCCGGGCACGGACAGCACCACCCAGGAGCCCGGCTCGCCCGAGGCCCCCGAGGACGTGCCGAGTGACGTGACCGCCGACTTCTGAGCCGCGGCGCGAAGTGCCGGGCGGCCCACCGTGGCCGTCCCGGCGCTCGCTCACTCGGGGACGATGGCGTCGGCTTCGATCTCCACCAGCATGGCCGGGTCGATGAGCCGGCTCACCTGCACCATGGAGGTGGCGGGCCGGACGGTGCCGAAGAACTCGCCATGGGCCCGGCCTACCTCTTCCCAGCGCGAGATGTCCGTCACGTACATGCGCGTGCGGACCACGTGCTCCATCCGAGCACCCATGGCCTCGAGCGCCGCCTGGATGTTGCGCAGGGACTGGACGGCCTGGGCATAGGCATCTCCCTCGCCCACCAGGTTGCCGGCGGCATCGGTGGCGGTGGTGCCGGAGACGGAGAGGAAGGGGCCCACGCGGACGGCGCGGGAGTAGCCCACGCGGGGCTCCCAGGCGGTACCGGTCGAGTAGGTGGTGCGCTGCATGGTTGCTCCCGGGTGCGAAGGCCCCAAGCCTCTCAGAGGGAGGGGAGACATACACGGAGTATGAAAGGGGAGGCGGAAGGGCTCGTTCGCCCGGTGACCCTCCGGCGCGACGACCCTGGCGCGTGGAACCTCGCGAAAAAACGCACGCCCCGTGATAGTTGGCCTCCTGATATGGCATCCGAGCTCCCCCAGGAAGTCGCCCGTCGGCGCACCTTCGCGATCATCTCCCACCCCGACGCGGGTAAGACGACCCTCACCGAGAAGCTGCTGCTCTACGGCGGGGCCATCCACCTGGCCGGCAGCGTGAAGGCCCGGCGTGCGAGCCGCCACGCCACGAGCGACTGGATGGAGCTGGAGAAGGAGCGCGGCATCTCCGTGACCTCCTCGGTGCTCCAGTTCCCCTACAAGGGCCACGCGGTGAACCTGCTGGACACCCCGGGCCACCAGGACTTCTCCGAGGACACCTACCGCACGCTCGCGGCGGCCGACTCGGCGGTGATGCTCATCGACGCCGCCAAGGGCGTCGAGCCGCAGACCAAGAAGCTCTTCAAGGTGTGCCGCATGCGCGGCATCCCCATCTTCACCTTCGTCAACAAGCTCGACCGCTGGGGCCGCGCCCCGCTGGAGCTCATGGACGAGCTGGAGCAGGTGCTGGGCATCCGCGCCTACCCGATGAACTGGCCCATCGGCATGGGGCCCGAGTTCCGGGGCGTGTATGACCGGCAGTCCAAGGTGGTGCACGTCTTCTCCGCGGCCGGCCGCCATGGCGAGTCCGAGGTGGAGGAGCGCTCGGTGCACATCGACGCGCCCGACATCCTCAGCGTGCTCTCCGAGCGCGAGCTGGCCACGCTCAAGGAGGAGATCGAGCTGCTGGACATCGGCGGCGACGAGTTCACCCGGGAGAAGGTGGCCACGGGGCAGCTCACGCCCATGTTCTTCGGCAGCGCCATGACGAACTTCGGCGTGCGGCCCTTCCTGGACCACTTCCTGGAGCTGGCGCCGGCGCCCACCTCGCGTCCGACGAAGGACGGGCCGCGCGAGCCCACGCACCCGAAGTTCGCGGGCTTCGTGTTCAAGATCCAGGCGAACATGGACCCGTCGCATCGCGATCGCATCGCGTTCATGCGCGTGGTGTCGGGCCGGTACACCAAGGGGATGAGCGCCTTCCACTCGCGGCTGGGCAAGGACGTGCGCCTGGCCAAGCCGAGCCAGTTCCTCGCCGCCGAGCGCACCGCCATCGAGGACGCGTGGCCGGGGGACGTCATCGGCCTCTTCGACCCGGGCATGTTCCGCATCGGCGACACGCTGTGCGAGGGCGAGGACCTGCTCTTCGAGAGCGTGCCGCGCTTCAGCCCCGAGTACTTCGCCATCGTGCGCTCGAAGGATCCGCTGCGCCGCAAGCAGATGGAGAAGGGCCTGGAGCAGCTCTCCGAGGAGGGCACGGTGCAGATCTTCCAGCAGCTCGGGATGGGGATGAAGGATCCCATCGTGGGCGTGGTGGGCGCGTTGCAATTCGAGGTGCTCCAGTACCGCGTGGAGCACGAGTACGGCGCCCGCATCATGCTGGACCGACTGCCCTTCAGCCACGCGCGCTGGGTGGTGGGGCCGAACTTCGACCCGAAGAGCTTCGACTGGGAAGGCAACCGGCAGACGGTGCAGGACCGGGACGGGCTGCCGTTGGTGCTCTTCCGCGACGACTGGGCCCTGCAGCACGCCGAGGAGAAGCACCCCGAGCTGAAGTTCCTCTCGGCGGCGCCGCAGCTCCGGCAGCTCGCCGCCACGGGCTCTTGAGTTGACCCATCCGCCCTCGCATCCTCGTGAGGAGGGCGGGGCGGGCCGTTCCCAGGTTGAACCCGTGGATGCCCCCTCTCCCTCGAGGAGAGGGGCGGGGTGAGGGTCTTGGGCTTCGTCGACGAGCTGAAGAAGTACCTGCTACAGATACGGCATTCCGGGAACGTGGGCGGAGGCCCCGAAAGGGGCAGGCTCGATCGGTCTTGGGTTCGAGCCACCACCGTGCAGCTCTTCGAGAAGCTCGAGGCGAGCAGGTCCGAACCCGAGCAGTCCGAAAAGCTGCTGCGGGAGTTCGAGGAATGGACGCTGTTCGACCTCGACGGCAGGTTCGCGGACACGCTCGCTGAACTGCTGCAGAAGAGCTTCCTCCACGGCGCACCTCGTAGCGAGGTGGAGAAGTACGTGCGGCTGGGGATGGCGTCGCGATTGGGGCTTCAGGAGGGCGAGCTCTCCCGAATACGAAGCCTCGAACTGAAGCGGCTCGTGGAGATGGCCTGGCACTGGGAGTCGAACGGGCTTCGAATGGCGGATGCCTGGCTCTCCATTCCCGATTATGCCCGCGAAATCCGAGCCGTCAGGCAGGCCGAGCACGGGTTCTCACTCTCTCCGATTGGTAGCGTTTTCGTTTCCTTGTCCGGGCGTGACGAGATCCACTGGCTTCTCAACGTCGAGGTCTCTCAATCAACGGGTCCGAGAGATGTCTGGCGGCTGAGTCGTGCAACGGCGGATGCGTTGCTGTCCAGACCGCGAATGTTCGGAGCTCCCGAGTTCTGGATTCAGACCGACTTCCCTCATTCCTGGTCCACGCTGCGTCGCCTGAGGGCCTTGGGCCTGCTCCATCTGGTGGACGAGTCTGAATCCGAGGTGGAAGTGGGGTATGAGGTACTCGAGTCGGGCATGCGGGTCCTGAAGGCGCTCGTCGGTTCAGGTGACACCCCCTTTTCGGTGCTTGCGGCAACCCTGAGTCAGGATGAAGCGATTGCCGCCCTGGAAGGCGGGGGGGGCAAGACCGCGCCCGCTCTCGGCCTCAATGCCTCCGCTCTGGCCACGGCCCGACAGGCCCGGCTGGTGGCCCATGAAATCCGGAACGCGCTCGTTCCCGCGAAGTTCGCCTTGGACTCGCTGTACGAGAACCTGGTCGGCGGCTCCGTGGAGGCGGAAGTCGCGAGGTTCCGACCTCGAATCGACCCAGGCGTCGAGCGCGTCCTGAAGTTCGTGGATGAGCTCTTGAAGACGTCTGAGCTCGCCACACGGCCGCCGGAGGCCTTCAATCTCATGCCGGCCATCCTGGATGCGCAGGCCTCGTTTACTGGCCACCTCAGCATCCGTTTGATTGCTCCCCCTGGTATTCGTGTGACGTCCCCACCGGATTCCAGCCCTTTGCTGGT
Source organism: Archangium sp. (assembly GCF_036388035.1). GTDB lineage: Bacteria > Myxococcota > Myxococcia > Myxococcales > Myxococcaceae > Archangium. The sequence goes on along the minus strand of NZ_DASVSO010000064.1, from coordinate 5,379 downwards.
GCTGGGTTATCGGGACCGCTTCGTGCTGGCGCTCGTCAACCTGTTGCGCAATGCCGAGCAGGCGCAGGCCCGAGGGGCCACCCTCCTTCTGGAACTGGATGCCGGAGGGCAGGATGTCCTCTTGACGGTGGACGACGACGGGATGGGCGTCCCACCGGAGCATCGCGAGAGCATCTTTCGACGCGGCTTCTCGCTACGTCCGGGAGGAACCGGGGAGGGTCTCGCGCTGGTCCGCGAGGTCGTCGAGTCCGAGATGCGCGGGAAGATCGCTTGCGTGGAGAAGCCGGGTCGTGGCGCTAGATTCCGGATGCGGCTGCCCCTGACGGAGAGGAGTGTGCGGTGATCACCCCTGGAAACGTGCTGGTGGTCGATGACGAGCAGGCGTTCTTCGAGACGTACCGCGACATCCTGGTTCCCGAGGGCTACAGGGTCGAGTGGGCGAGAGATCGCGAGAGTGCCGTGGCCAAGCTCCAGGAGTCGACCTGGGACATCGTGGTGCTCGACCAGCGGTTGAAAGGCGAGGCGGGCGGCGATACTGGCATCGACCTCGTTTCGACGATCGTGTTCACGGGCGCCAAGGTGATCGTGGCCACCGGCTATGCGGACCCGGCGATGATTGAGCGGGCCTTCCGAGATGGCGCTTACGATTACCTCGAGAAAAACACGATGCTTCGCACCCTCCTGCGTCTCAAGGTGAGGAACGCGGCAGAAGCCATCAGGGAGCGGAGGCTGGGGACATTGGATGCCAAAGAGCGCGAGCGGGAGATTCGCAGTCTCTGGGGCGCTGTGCAGACCGAGGCGGACCGCAACCGCAAGGGAAAGCTGCTGGAGGACCTGATGGTCCTCGTCTTCAAGACCGTGCCGGGTTTCATGCACGTTGATACCCGGCGGAAGAGTCCGGACGAGGAAATCGACCTCGTCATCCGCAATGAGTCGACGGATGCGTTCTGGAGCCGCGAGCGGTCCCAGTACCTCGTCGTCGAGTGCAAAAATTGGTCGAAGCCCGTCGGCCCGGATGAACTCGTTGTTTTCCGGAACAAGATCGGGAACCGGGGAGGCCGGTGCCACCTTGGATTCTTCATCGCCGTAGGTGGCTTTACGGATGGATTCCACTCGCATGCGGCCACCTTCCGCAAGGACGACATCCTGGTCGTCTCCATGGGGCGGAACGATCTCGAGGAGCTGGTGAATGAGACCGACCGGAACGAGGTGCTGAAGAAGCTCCATGCCCGCGCGGCGATGGCGGGCAACGGTCACTGAGCGCCTGCCGCGCTTCTGCCCAGGGCACTTCGCCCGCCGGACACTGAACATCCTCCGGCGCTCCTGTCACGGATTGGACCGGAGGTCATTGTCAGACCGGGGTCCCATCTCCACCTTCGCCCCCCTGACAAGGAGGGGCGATGCGGGTTCTCGCGAGGTGGAGCCGGTTCCTGGTGCTGCTGCCGCTGATCGGTTGCGTCCATAGCACCGGCGTCGAGCCCCGGCGGTACTTCATGGACAAGGCCTTGAAGAACGAGGTCGAGCGCCGGGAGCTGTTCGAGGCCACCCTGCTCGTGCTCGACAAGAACCCCGAATACGTCAACGAGCTGTTCAAGCTGCTGCTGGGGCACCCTCCGGCGCTCAACCAGTTCCTCGCCATCAACGCGAGTGGCCTGGATGACTCCCAGTACGCGGCCCTCATGGCCCGTCACCTGACCCGCCACCCCGAGCCCCTCACCGAGGTCATCATCCAGGTCGTCGAGGCCTCGACGCATGATGACAGGGGGCGACGGGCCTTCCTCGCGGCCGTGCAGGCGCGGAAGGAGCAGGTGGCCGAGATACTCCTGTCCGACCCGAAGACGCTCGCGGCGGTGATGGGCGCGATGGCCGAGCGCGGGGCGGAGGATGCCACCGTCGCCCGCCAGCTCCGCCCGCTCGTGGAAGCGCTGCTACCAGGGCTCGGTGGCAGCGGGCAGGGGCAGGACGACAAGAAGCCCGAGCCCAAGCAGCCCGAGCCCCAGCCCACGCCGTAGCGCGCGGGCCGTGCTCCCCTCGGGACGGGCCTACTTGTGCGGCACCACCGTGCCGCCGCGGTGGGCCGAGTCGCGCAGCACCAGCTTGCCCTCCTTGTACAGGCGCGCCGCCTTGGGGCCCACGAAGAAGGCCTTGGGGTCGCCCTTGCGGAACGTCTTCTTGATGTACTCCTCCACCTCGCGGAACAGGCGCAGGAACTGGTCCGAGGCGGCCTCCTTGCGGCCCGTCTGGGGGGTGACTTCCAGCTCGGCCCACATCTGGCCGCTGAGCAGCTCGCCCTCCTCGTTCAGCCGGCAGCGCTCGAAGAAGATGACGGGCGAGCGCACCTCGTCCACGCGCCAGGAGCCCTTGTCCGGGCCCCGCTTCACCTTGTCCACGATCGCCGGCCCGATGCCGCTGGCCACCAGGTAGAGATCCTCCTCCGGAAGCAGGGGGATGTTCTCCTGGCGAGCCCGGAAGGGCTTCCAGTCCGGGGGCACGCGCCGGGGGTACACCTCCAGCTCGAAGCGCTCCAGGTGGCGGAAGAAGGCGACCTCGTCGTCGGGAGACATGAAGAACTGAACCTGCGTGGCCATGAGGAAGCAATTAGCCGAACGTCGGGGCTTGCGGAAGTCCGAGCCGAATCGGACTAAAGAATCCGCCATGGACAAGACCTTCGACGCACTGCTCACCCGGATGCAGGAGCTCCGGGACCTCGGTGGACTCATCGGGCTGGCCACGTGGGACCAGGAGACGTACCTGCCTCCCAAGGCCGCCGAGTCCCGCGCCCACCAGCTCTCCACCGTGCAGGGCATCTACCACGAGCGCCTCGTCGACCCGCGGCTGGGCGAGCTGCTCGCCTGGGCCGCCGAGCGCAAGGAGCTCTCGGACGACCAGCGGGCCATGGCGCGTGTGCTCACCCACGAGCGCGATCGGGCGGTGAAGGTGCCCAAGGCGCTGGTGCAGGCGCTCGCCGAGGCCCAGAGCCGGGGCCTCATGGCCTGGCGCGAGGCGCGCAAGCAGAACAGCTTCGCCCCCTTCAAGCCCGCGCTGGAGCGGATGCTGTCCCTGCGCCGCGAGCAGGCGGATGCCTACGGCCACGGCGGCGAGCGCTATGACGGACTGCTCGAGGGCTACGAGCCCGGCATGCGCGTGGCGCGCCTCACCCCGGTGCTCACCGCGCTGCGCGACAACCTCGTGCCGCTGGTGGGCGCCATCCAGGCGGCGCCGCGCCAGGTGGCGGACCTCTTCCAGGGCCGGCGCTTCGACCTGGACGCGCAGTGGCGCTTCACCCTGCGGCTGCTGGGGGACATGGGCTTCGACCTGGAGGCGGGGCGGCAGGACAAGAGCATCCACCCCTTCTCCAGCGGGCAGCACCCGAGTGACGTGCGCCTCACCACGGACCTGGAGGAGGGCACGCTCACGGCCCTCTTCAGCACGCTGCACGAGGGCGGGCACGGCCTGTACGAGCAGGGCTTCTCCCCGGCCCACCACCGCACGCCGCTGGCCAACGCGCCCTCCATGGGCCTGCATGAGTCGCAGTCGCGCATGTGGGAGAACCTCGTGGGCCGCGGCCGGGCCTTCTGGACGCACTACTTCCCCTCGCTGCGCGAGGCCTTCCCCGAGGCGCTCGCGGGCGTGGACCTGGACACCTTCCACGCCGCCGCCAACCGCGTCACGCCCTCGCTCATCCGCGTGGAGGCGGACGAGGTGACGTACAACCTGCACATCGTCCTGCGCTACGAGCTGGAGCTGCTGCTCATCCGCGACGAGCTGCCCCTGGGCGAGCTGCCCGCGGCGTGGAATGAGCGCATGCGGCGCTACCTGGGCGTCACCCCCCCGGACGACACGCGGGGCGTGCTCCAGGACATCCACTGGGCCTGGGGCGAGTTCGGCTACTTCCCCACGTACGCGCTGGGCAACCTCTACGCCGCTTCCCTCTACGCCGCCGCCAGGCGGGCAATGCCCACGCTGGAGGAGGGCATTGCCCGCGGCGAGCTCAAGCCCCTGCGCGAGTGGCTGCGCACCCACGTCCACGCCGAGGGCTACCGCCAGCCCGCCGAGGACCTCGTGCGCAAGGTGACGGGCCAGGGCCTCACCGACAAGGACTTCCTCGCCTACCTCAAGTCCAAGTACGGCGCCCTCTACGGTGTGAGCCTCTGAGGGCCCCGCGCCGCGCCCGGCCTCGTCTCCGTTGACAACTGACCCGGGGTCGTTATTTACATGACCCAGGGTCACTACACGGGGTTCTCGATGCGGGTGTTCGTCACGGGCGGTTCCGGTTTCGTGGGCAGGCGGCTCATCGCGACGTTGAAGGCGCGGGGCGACGAGGTGCGGGCCCTGGTGCGCTCGGACAAGGCGGCCGAGACGGTGCGGACCGCGGGCGCGGAGCCGGTGAGCGGGGACCTGGACGACGCCGAGGCGCTCCGCCGGGGAATGGAGGGCTGTGACGCCGTCGTCCACACCGCCGCCATGGTGAAGGCCTGGGGCTCTCGGGAGGAGTTCTTCCGGGTGAACGTGGAGGGCACCCAGCGCGTCGTCGACGCCGCTCGCGCCGCGAAGGTGAAGGTGCTCGTCCACGTGGGCACCGAGGCCATGTTCGTGGGCGGCAAGCCCATCGTCCAGGCGGACGAGACGTGGACGCGCCCCGAGAAGCCGCTGGGCCTCTACCCGCTGACGAAGGGGCTCGCCGAGGAGCGCGTGCTCGCCGCCAACGGCCAGGACGGGCTGCGCACCGTCGTGGTCCGCCCGCGCCTCATCTGGGGCAAGGGGGACACCTCCTTGCTGCCGCAGATCCTCGAGTCCGTGCGCAAGGGCCAGTTCCGCTGGATTGGTGGCGGGCGCCACCTGACGTCCACCTGCAACGTGGCCAACGTGGTGGAGGGCATCCTGCTCGCCCTCGAGAAGGGGCGAGGGGGTCAGGCCTACTTCCTCTCGGACGGCCCTCCGGTGGAGTTCCGCGCCTTCATGACCCAGATGCTGGGCGCCGTCGGCGTGAAGGCCCCGGAGGGGGAGTTGCCGTACGGTGTGGCCCGTCTCCTCGCCGTGGTGGCCGAGACCGCCTGGCGCGTGCTGCCCCTGGGAGGCGAGCCGCCCCTGCAACGCTTCATCCTGCGGCTCATGGGCGAGGAGGTCACCGTCAACGACGCCAAGGCCCGCGCGGAGCTGGGCTACGTGGGGCACATGACGCGCGAGGCCGGGTTCGCCGAGATGCGGAGCTGAGGGGGCGGCTTCAGCTCCGGTTCCCGCGCAGTCGGGTGTAGACGAAGGAGACGGCCAGCAGCATCACCCCGAGCAGGATGAAGGTGAGGATGCGCTGGTTCGGCGGCAGCCCCGCCAGGTCGATGAGGAGCAGGCGCACGAGGGTGACCGCCAGCACCGCGAGGC
>NZ_DASVSO010000063.1:0-7948 GCF_036388035.1 Archangium sp. | reverse complement strand
GCAGCGTCTGGCCCTCCACCAGCTCCATGGCCATGAAGACCAGGGTCCCGTGCTGGTACACGTCGTAGACGCCCACCACGTTGGGGTGGGAGAGCTTGGCCATGGCCTGCGCCTCGCGCAGCAGCCGGGCCCGTCCCGAGGTCAGCTCGGCGCCCCCGTCGGCGGTCTCCTGGGGCAGCAGCTTGAGCGCCACCTTCCGGTCCAGCACCGAGTCGTACGCGGCGTACACCATCCCCATGCCGCCCTCGCCCAACGGGTCGAGCACCACGTAGCGGTCCAGGGGCGTGCCACGGCCGAGCGCCGGTGCCTCCGGGGGTTGGGGCCGGTCCTGGGTACCTGGGGCGTCCCCCGGGCCAAGGTTGACCGTGCGGCGGTCATCCTTGACGAGCGTGCGGCGATCGTCGGTCACGGGCGTACGGCGCTCGTCGACGAGCGTGCGGCGCTCCTTGTCATCGAAGGACTTCATGCGACCTCACGCCCCGAGGATGTCACGCCCTCGGGGCAGCGAAAACGCATCGTTGCACTGATTCATGGGTCAACGCGCGTCGACGCTCCGCGACAGGCCGCCCGCCCAGGGAGCAGGCTCAGGTGGCCTGCGCGGCGAGTCGCCGCAGCGCGTCGCCGGTGACGCGGAAGACGGTCCAGTCGTGCTGCGGCGCGGCACCGAACGACTTGTAGAACTCGATGGCCGGCGTGTTCCAGTCGAGCACGGCCCACTCGAAGCGCCCGCAGCCCCGCTCGACGGCGAGCTTCGCCAGGTGCGACAGCAGCGCCTTGCCGTGTCCCTTGCCCCGGTACTCGGGCAGGACGAAGAGGTCCTCCAGGTAGAGGCCGGGTTTGGCGAGGAAGGTGGAGTAGTTGTGGAAGAAGAGGGCCATGCCCACCACCTTCCCGCCGTCCTCGGCGAGGACGACCTCGGCATAGGGCTTGTCGCCGAAGAGGTGCTGGCGCAGGTCCTCCTCGCGCAGGACGACCTCGTGGGAGAGCTTCTCGTACTCGGCCAGGGCTCGGATGAGCCGGGCGATGGTGGGAATGTCCGAGGGGGTGGCGGGGCGAATCATGCGGGCGATGCTACCGGAGTGGGAGCGGCGGTGGTGCCCGTAGTAGCGTCCGGCGGGCACCGCACACCCGGCACCGGGGAGGGGACAGCGTCATGCGCAGGTTCGAGTTCGTCGAGGGCTCCAGCGCGAAGTTCTGGATGGCCGATGTCCAGGGCTCCACCTTCATCGTGGTGTACGGGCGGCTGGGCACCGAGGGCCAGCGCAAGGAGAAGGACTTCCCCGACGAGGAGGGCGCGCGGCGCGAGTACGAGCGCAAGGTGGCCGAGAAGCTGCGCGAGGGCTACCACGAGGTGTCCTCCGAGGCGCCCGCCGCGGCCCCCAAGGGCGCGAAGGGCGCGGCCGCGGCCTCGCCGAAGCTCTCGCTGCCTCCCCGGGTGCGCGCGGGCAAGCCGTCCGCCGCGCAGGTGACGGCGGCCGCCGAGGCGCTCTCCCAGCTGGACGCCCTCGTGGGTGGGCGGAGCTGGAAGGTGGCGCTCCAGGCCCGCCACGCCCGGCGCGCGCTCCGGGCCCTCGGGGGGCTCGACCCGGCCCGCCATGCCGCCCTGGGCCCGGTGTTCTCCGCGGTGATGGCGAAAGTGGTGGCGCCCCGGGAGCAGCCTCGACTGCCGCTGTGGGCGGCCATGGGGCTGCTGGCCGAGCTGGACGCCGCGGCCTTCCTCCGCACGGTGGAGGAGTGGAAGCGCGCCCCCGCCGGAGCGCCGGCCCAGGCCGCCACCCGCGTGCTGGCCCTCCAGTCCGAGGCCCTGGGCGAGCCCGAGCTGGCGCTGCGCCTGGGCGCGCTGCTGGCCGAGCGTCCCCAGGGGCGAGGCGGCTCCGAGGAGGGGTGGGAGAAGCGCTGGAGCGAGCTGCGCCCGCACGTCGAGGGACACCTGCTGGCGTCGGGCAGCTCGCTGCCGGCCTGGCTGCGCGCGCTCGGGGCCGGGGGGGACGCGCACCTCTCCGCGCGACTGGCCCGTCTGGGCGCGTGAGGGGTGCTACCGTGCGGGGCCATGAACAAGTCCCGGTGGTGCTGGTTGCCCGTGCTCGCGCTGTGCGCGGCCGGGTGTGCTTCGAGTAAGGGGGCGCGCTCGTCGCCCCCGGGTTCCTCCGCCACGGAGCAACGCGCGGCGGAGCTGGAGGCGCGCAACGCGGCCATGCAGCAGGAGCTGCGCGGCAAGCAGGGCGAGCTGAGTCAGTCCTTCCAGGCCATGGCCCAGGCCGAGGCCGCCGCCGGCCTCACGGGCCTGGGGTGTGTGGGCGTGGCTCCGGCCAACGCGCAGCTGCAAGGGCTGCCCCGCTCGGGCGCCGTCCATGCCCGGTTCCTCCTCAGGAGCCAGCCCCACCAGATGACCGTCACCTTCTCCCCGCCTCGCACCTCGGGCAAGTGGCGCCTGTCCCAGGGCACCTGCACGGTGACGCCATGAGGGCCCTTCAGCTGAGCCTGCTGCTGGTGGCGCTCGCGGGTACGGGCTGCGCCACGAATCCGGCCACGCGCCTGCGGCTGGCGGAGAAGGAGAACCAGCGCCTCACCCAGGAGTTGCAGGCCACGAGCCTGGCGCTCCAGTCCGTCAACGCCTACACCGAGGAGCTGCGCTCGCCCGGCCAGGCGGGGCGCTCCTTCAACATGTACTTCACCCCCGCGTCCCTCGAGCAGCTGGCCTCGCAGGTCCTGCCGATGAAGATGGCCGCGCGCAGCTTCCACCAGCAGCTGCAGGGCGACGTCATCGTCGAGCGCATCTCCGACATCCGCTTCGGCCCGTCCAACACCTTCACCTGCACGGCCCTGCTGCGCGGCGAGAACATCCGCTACACCGGCAAGGTCCCCAAGGCCTACCAGGACGACGTCCGCAGGTTCCAGGCGGGCGTGGCCGCCGGCGTGGTGGCGAGCATGACGGTGGAGCTCTCGTTGGTCGACACCTCCCTGCTGGCTCGCGCCAAGGCGACGAGGACGAGGCTCAAGTCCAACTCCAACTCCACCGCCGAGGGCATGCTGCGCGACCAGATGAATGATCGCGTGCTGCGCGTGCCCTTCGGCTTCGAGCTCACCATCCAGGGCGGCAACGCCGTGCCGCGCCGGATGGTGCTCACCGCCAACCACCTGGTGGTGACGTACGCGCCGTAGCGCGCTCGCTCAGCTCCCGCTCGCCTCCGAGCTCTGGGCGGGAGCCGAGTCACCCCCCACGGTCGGCTGCTTGTCGATCTCCTCCGCCGGGTAGCCACGCGCGGCCTCGAGGTAGCGCGGCGGCTTCACCTTGCGGCGATCCTTCGCGCTCAGGCCCTCGGGCGACACGAGGGTCGGCTCGGCGCCACCGGCGGACTGGACGACGTGGCCGTCACAGAAGAGCCACTCGGTGCGCCCATCGGCGAACTTGCGCGCGTAGTACACGTCGGTGGTGCCCACCTCGGGGTTCTTCGCGCACCACGTCTGGCGCGCCGTCTGCTCGCGCTGGGGCGCCTCGTCCTTCCACTTGCGCTGCGCCTCCTCCACGGCCAGCACCTGGGTGGCCTCGGTCAGCCGCGTGCGCGACTGCTCCACCAGCGTGGTGCCCCGCTTCATCAGCTCCGGGACGCCCCCGGACCTCGCGAAGCCGCACCGCTGCAGCGCCTGGAGGTTGCGCTGGTGCACGTCCAGCACCTTGCCCAGCGAGCCCGACGCCTCCTTCAGGAGCGCCACCTGCTGGTCGTGCTCGGCTGCCTCCGGATTCTTCGCCTGCTCCGTCGAGGCCAGGAAGCGGTCCATCAGCCCGTTCACCGCGCCCAGCTCGTCGGAGAGCCACCGGGGCTCCGCGTCACAGATGTTGGTCTTCGCGGCGCTGTAGTCGCGGTACTCCGCGCGCGACATGCCCAGGCTGTACTGCTGCACCGGCGCCACGCGCTTCGGTCCACACGCTGCCAACGCCAGGCTCAGACCTCCCACAATCCACAGGTTCCGGCTCATGAAATTCATGGCTCCCGACTCTATCGGACAAGGCCTGTCCGGTTTGTTTATTTGCTCTCAAACTATCATGGGGTAGGGTAGAGAGACCCCGACACGGGGCCCTCCATTACCATCGCGGCGCGCGGGCCGGCATTCCGTTGGTCCGGGTCCACTTCTTGGAGATGCCTGAATGAATCGCCTCTTCGTCCGGCTCGCCGCCCTGAGCCTGCTCGCGGGCTGTGCCCATACCGCTTCCTCCGAGGCTCCCGTGGCCGCCCCCGGGGCCTCTGCTCCGGCCCCCGCCGCTGCCGCGGGTCCCTCGGCCGAGGCCCTCCGGCTGGCGCGCCAGGCCGATATGCTCGCCCTGAGTGGGAAGACGGCCGAGGCGCTCCCGCTCTTCCGCCAGGCGTGGGAGCAGGGCGTGCGCGACCAGGGCATCCTCTATGACGCCGCCTGCGCCGCGGCCCTCGAGGGGCAGAAGGCCGAGGCCCTCACGTGGCTCGAGCGCGTCGCGGAGGCCGGCTTCGCCGAGTCCAATCACATGAAGACGGATCCGGACCTCGCCTCGGTGCGGGAGGACCCGGCCTTCGCGCGCATCCTCGAGCGGGTGGCCGCCAACGAGGCGAAGCTGAACGTGGCGCGGAAGCCGGAGCTGCGCGACGAGCTGCTGCGCATGCTGGAGGAGGATCAGACGGCCCGACGCGCGCAGGTCGCGGCGAAATTCAAGGACCCGGCGGCCAACGAGCGCACGAAGGCCATCGACCTTCGCAACACCGCGCGCATGAAGCAGATCATCGCCCAGGAGGGCTGGCCCACGAAGACGCTGGTGGGCGAGCGGGCCTCGAAGGCCGCGTGGCTCCTGGTGCAGCACGCGGACCTGGACCCGGCCTTCCAGCGGGAGTGCCTGCCGCTGCTGGAGAAGGCGGTGGCGGCCGGCGAGGGCTCGGCGAAGGACCTCGCCTACCTGACGGACCGCGTGCTGGTGGCCGAGGGCAAGCCACAGCGCTACGGCAGCCAGTTCCACATGGTGGACGGCAAGCTCGTGCCGCGCCCCATCGAGGACGAGGCCAACGTGGACGCGCGCCGCGCCGCGGTGGGCCTGGGCACCCTGGCCGAGTACACCGAGCAGATGCAGCGCATGGCCGGAGGTCGGTAGTCGGGCCTGTCGGCAGTGCGTGACGCGCCCCGGAGCGGAGGGTATGAGACGGCCATGTCCCTTCCGTCTCTCTGGCGCTGGGCGCTCGTCGCCCTGGTGGGCTCCGGCTGCGCCACCCGTAACGGCGCGGCCCCCCAGGCTTCCCCTCCACCCATGGCCGGCCCGGCCTCGCAATCCGCTGCCCCCCTGTCCCCGGACGCGCGACTCTCCCAGGAGGCGCTCCGCGCCGACATTCGCCAGCTCGCGCGGTTCATCGAGGAGACGCATCCGGATCCGTACTCGCGCGCGGGGGGACGGATTGCCTTCCACCGCCGCGTGGACGAGCTGCTGCGGAGCGTCCCCACCGAGGGCATGACCGTCGAGGGCTTCTTCCGTTACGTGCGTCCGCTCGTGGCCTCGCTCCGGGACGGGCACACCCACATTCGTGCTCCCACCGCTCCGGCGGCTGCCCAGGCCCCGCTGCCCCTGGAGTTCGAGGCCGTCGAGGAGCGGCTCTACGTGAGCCGCGTCCACCAGACCGAGCTCCGGCCCCTGCTCGGGGCGACGCTCGTGGGCGTGGAGGGGGTGTCCTTCGCGGAACTCGCCACGCGGATGGAGGCCGCCCGCGGCGCGGACAATCGCTACCACAACCTCAGCCACCTCGCGGACGCCCTCCGCTCACCCAGTGGGTTGGGCGATCTCCTCGAGCGGCAGGGGCTCGCGGGCCCGGTGCGCTTCGAGCTGCGCAAGCCCGATGGAACCCGCGTGACGGTCCCCGTGGAGGCGGTGTCCGGGACGCCGGGGCAGCCGCTGGCGCCGCCCTCGCGTCTCGCCGTGCCCGAGCCAAATGCCGCGGACCTAGCCTGGTCCTTCCTCAACCCCGACAAGTCCGTGGCGTACTTGCGCATCGACTCGATGGGCCGCTACCGCGAGGCCTTCGAGGTGTGGCGCTCCACGGGCTTCACCATGCCCCTGGGCGATCATCTCACCTCGGTGGCGCGGGCCGCCGGCCATCCGGAGCTGACGGGCGTGGACGAGCGCATCGCCGTCATCCCCGCCGCCACCGACACGTTCCGCGAGCTGTTCGCCGCCATGCGGCGCGAGCGCACGGCCACCCTCATCGTGGACCTGCGGCGCAACCGCGGGGGCAACTCCATGATTGGCAACGTGCTCGGGTACTTCCTGTACCCGGTGGACAGGCTGGTGAGCACCGAGACGGGCTTCCAGGTTCCGCGCTACTCGGCGCAGTACTTCCAGAGCCACGAAGCGGACTCGCTGGAGAAGGTGCGGGCGCGCAGCGGGCTGGCGCTGGAGCCAGGCGACCTGGACTTCAGCGAGGAGCGGGCCTGGCGTGAGCGCCAGCGCAACGGGCTCACCCCCGAGCGGCGTGAGCAGCTGCGGAAGGAGTTCCTGGAGGGCGCGGAGCGCTCGCCCACGTTCGCCCAGGAGGTGCGAAGCGGGCAGTTCAGCGCCGCGTGGTCGCCGCGCGTGGTGGTGCTCACCTCGGCCCGGACCTACAGCGCGGGCTTCGACCTCGTCGCGCTGCTCCGAGCCCATGGCGCCCGGGTGGTGGGCGTGCCCTCGGCCCAGGCGGGCAACTGCTTCATCGACACCGCCCCGTACCAGCTCGAGCGCTCCGGGCTCTCCGGCTCCATCTCCTTCAAGTACAGCCTCCTCTTCCCGGAGGACCCGGTGAATGGCGAGCTGCTGCGCCCCGACCGGGAGCTGCGCTACGAGGAGCTCGCGGCCCTGGAGTTCGACCCCCACGCCTCGGTCCTGCTCGCGCTGGAGCCGCCCGGGCCCCGAGGTTGATGCAAGGCCCTTGGCGTGGGAGCGGCTGGGGAAGGGCGCTCCGGGGGGTCCGCGTTCCTTCCGTATGACACCGAAAGCACTCATCGAGAGCCTCTGCTCGGAGCGATGTGCGGGTCGGGCGCCTGGTAGCTCGGGGGGCCTGGAGGCACGCGCCCTGGTGAAGGAAGCGTTCAGGAACGCGGGCCTGGAGCCCGTGGAGCAGCCCGTCCCCGGCTGCTCGGGAGCCAACGTGCTCGCGTCGCTCCAGGGGGAGCGGGACCGGTGGGTCCTCGTCGGTGCCCACTATGACCACCTGGGCCGCTCGGGCCGGCACACCTACCATGGCGCGGATGACAACGCGGCGGCCGTGGCCATCCTCGTCGAGGTGGCTCGGGCGCTGCGGAGCACTCCACCGAAGGGGCGGGGCGTCCTCTTCGCCGCCTTCGATGGCGAGGAGCCGCCGTACTTCCTCTCGGAGGGGATGGGCTCGGAACACTTCGCCCGTGACCCTACGGTGCCGCTGAACACGATCGACCTCATGGTGTGCATGGACCTCGTCGGCCATGCGGTGGGGCCGGAGGGGGCACCGGAGGACGTGCGCCAGTCGGTGTTCGCGCTCGGGGCGGAGCGGAGCGAGGGCACGGGAGCGCTGGTGGACCGGCTGGCCCGGAGCGAGCCCGGAGTCGTCATCCGGCGCATGGATGCCGAGACCGTTCCACCGCTCTCGGACTACTGGGGCTTCTGGCGCCGCGAGGTGCCCTTCCTCTTCCTCACCAACGGGCGCTGGCAGCACTACCACACGCCCGAGGACACGCCGGACAAGCTCGACTACCCGAAGATCGACGCCACCGCGCGGTGGCTGACGCGGCTCGTGCGCGAGGCGTGCGCCCGAGCGGAGCCGAGCGTCCGCTTCCTCTCGGGCATGCGCGACGACGCCTCCACGTTGCGCTCCCTCATCGCGATCACCCAGGCGCTCGAGCCGCTTTCTCCCCAGGCCCGCGAGGCCCGCACGGTGGCGGAGCTGCTCCTCGGGCGGTGCGACGGCGCGGGACGCCTCGGTGGGAC
>NZ_DASVSO010000062.1:0-4895 GCF_036388035.1 Archangium sp. | reverse complement strand
CCCCGACAAGGAGGGTTCCCGGATGTCCATCCGCCTGATGTGCTGCAGCGTGCTCGTCGTTGGCGCCTCGCTCTTGGGTCTGGCCTGCGCTCCCACCGTCGAGGCCCAGCAGCAGTCCCAGCCCCAGGAGCAGAAGACCGGGGGAGAGTTCTGCGGTGGCATCGCCGGCTTCCTCTGCGACAAGGGCTTCATCTGCGTCGACGATCCCAGAGACGACTGTGACCCGAACAAGGGCGGCGCCGACTGCGGCGGCATCTGCCAGGAGGAGAAGAAGAAGCCCACCTGCGACAAGGAGCCCGGCCAGAAATACGTCTCCCGGGACCCGGAGCAGTGCTTCCTCATCGACTTCATCTGCAAAGAAGGCTTCCGGCAGTTCTTCAACGAGTGCGGTTGCGGCTGCCAGAAGGACAAGCTGTCCTGCGACTACGACGATCCCAACCGCTCGTACATCGCGCGGGATCCCGACACATGCGCCGTCATCCGGTTCGCCTGCGCGGAGGGCTTCGCCCACTTCGCCGACGAGTGCGGCTGCGGCTGCGAGCGCACGCCGTAGCGCGCCCCCGGCCCCAAAGACAGACGGCCCGGCGCGCCACGAGGGGCACACCGGGCCGTCAGGGGAGTTGTGCTTCCGGAGTGACTACGCCTTGGCGAGCTGGCGCATCACGTACAGCAGGATGCCGCCGTGGCGGTAGTAGTCGAGCTCGTTGGGCGTGTCGATGCGGCACAGCGCGGTGAATTGTTTGGTGCCGCCCTCGCCCGTGGCCTTCACGGTGAGCTTCTTCTGCGGCGCCAGGTTCTCCGCGATGCCGACGATCTCGAACGTCTCGTGGCCGGTGAGGCCCAGGCTCTGCGCGTCCTGGCCCGCCTCGAACTGCAGCGGCAGCACGCCCATGCCGATCAGGTTCGAGCGGTGGATGCGCTCGAAGCTCTTGGCGATGACCGCCTTGATGCCCAGCATCGCCGTGCCCTTGGCCGCCCAGTCACGGCTGGAGCCCGTGCCGTACTCGGCGCCGGCGAGCACCACCAGCGGCGTGCCCTCCTGCTGGTACTTCATGGAGGCGTCGTAGATGCTCGTCCGCTCGCGGGTGGGGATGTGGACCGTCACGCCGCCCTCCACCCCCGGAACCAGCAGGTTCTTCAGGCGGATGTTGGCGAAGGTGCCGCGCACCATCACCTCGTGGTTGCCGCGACGTGCGCCGTAGGAGTTGAAGTCCTTGGGCTCCACGCCCTGCTCCATGAGGTACTTGGCCGCCGGGCTCGTCTTGGCGATGTTGCCCGCGGGCGAGATGTGGTCCGTGGTGACGGAGTCGCCCAGCAGCGCGAGCACCCGGGCGCCCTTGATGTCCGAGAGCGGCTTGGGCTCGGCCGGGATGTTCTCCAGGAAGGTCGGCCGGCGCACGTAGGTGGACTTGGGGTCCCACTTGAACGTGTTGCCCCCGCCCGACTGGAGCTGCTGCCAGAGCTGGTCGCCCTCCATGGCGCGCGAGTACTGGTGGCGGAACTGCTCCGGCTTCACCGCGGAGGTGATGAAGCCGCGGATCTCCTCGGCGGAGGGCCAGATGTCCTTGAGGAACACCGGCTGGCCGTTGCGGTCCGTGCCCAGCGGCTCGTTGTTCAGGTCCTTGCCCACCTCACCGGACAGCGCGTACGCCACCACCAGCGGCGGCGAGGCCAGGTAGTTCATGCGCACGTGCGGGTTGATGCGGCCCTCGAAGTTGCGGTTGCCGCTGAGCACCGCGGCCACCACCAGGTCCCCCGAGGTGACGGCCTCGGCCACGGGCTCCGGCAGCGGGCCGGAGTTGCCGATGCAGGTGGCGCAGCCGTAGCCCACGATGTGGAAGCCGAGCGCCTCCAGGTAGGGCATGAGGCCGGCCTCCTTGAGGTAGTCCGTCACCACGCGGCTGCCGGGGGCGAGGCTCGTCTTCACCCAGGGCTTCACGTTGATGCCGCGCTCCACCGCCTTCTTGGCCAGCAGGCCCGCGCCCAGCAGCACCGCCGGGTTGGAGGTGTTGGTGCACGAGGTGATGGAGGCGATGACGACCGCGCCGTGGCCCAGCTCGTAGCTCTGGTTGCCGGCCTTCACGGTGACGGTCTGCTTGAGGCGCTCGGGAGGCACCGGGGCCGCGGGGGCCTTGGCCTTGCCACCGCCCTCGTCGTCCTCGCCCTTGCTCTTGCCGGCCGACAGCATCTCCACGAGCGACTTCTCGTAGCCGGCCTTCATCTCCGTGAGGGGCACGCGGTCCTGCGGGCGCTTGGGGCCGGCGAGGCTCGGCACCACCGTGGACAGGTCCAGCTCCAGGGTGTCGGTGAAGACCGGGTCCGGGGTGCTCTCGGTGTGGAAGAGGCCCTGCTCCTTGAAGTACGCCTCGGCCAGCGAGACGAGCTCCTCCGGGCGGCCGGTGAAGCGCAGGTAGTTGAGGCTCTCCTCGTCCACCGGGAAGAAGCCGATGGTGGCGCCGTACTCGGGCGCCATGTTCGCGATGGTGGCGCGGTCCGGCAGCGACAGGCTCTTGAGGCCGTTGCCATAGAACTCGACGAACTTGCCCACCACGCCCTTCTTGCGCAGCATCTGCGTGACGGTGAGCACGAGGTCCGTCGCCGTGGCGCCCGCCGGCAGCTTGCCCGTCAGCTTGAAGCCAATCACCTGCGGAATCAGCATGGTGATGGGCTGGCCGAGCAGCACCGCCTCGGCCTCGATGCCGCCCACGCCCCAGCCCACCACGCCCAGGCCGTTGACCATGGTGGTGTGGCTGTCGGTGCCCACCAGCGTGTCGGGACACACCACGTTGCCCTGACGGAAGGACACCTGGGCCAGGTACTCCAGGTTCACCTGGTGGCAGATGCCCACGTCCGGCGGCACCACGCGGAAGTTCTTGAACGCGTTCTGGCCCCAGCGCAGGAAGGCGTAGCGCTCCTGGTTGCGCTCGAACTCGAGCTCCGCGTTGGCACGGAAGGCATCCGTGGTGCCGAACACGTCCACCTGGAAGGAGTGGTCGATGACGAGGTCCGCCGGGTTGCGCGGGTTGATCTTCGCCGGGTCACCCCCCAGGGACGCGAGCGCCTCGCGCATGGCGGCGAGGTCCACCACCGCGGGCACGCCCGTGAAGTCCTGCAGCAGGACGCGGGCCGGGTGGAAGGAGATTTCAGTGTCCGGCTCGGCCTTGGGATCCCAGGCGAGCATCTTCTCGACGTGCTCGCGCTTCACCACGCGGCCGTCCTCGTTGCGCAGCAGGTTCTCGAGCAGGATCTTCAGCGAGAAGGGCAGGCGCGCCACGGAGGCGTGCTCCTTGCCCACCTTGGCGAGGCTGTAGAAGTCGTGCGTGGCCGAGCCCACCTTGAGCTGGCTCTTGCTCTTGAAGCTGTCCGTCATTGTGAGTGCCGTCCTTCCTTACCGTCCGTCTGATGCGGGGTCTTCTAGGCCCGCCGACAGCGGCTTGCAAAGGGTTCCTGCGGGGGGTTCCAGGGGCGGACGGTTGGGGTGACTTCACCGGCTGTCCGGGTCGTCCCGCCACACCTACATGGGCCTTCGGGCGCACCGGCCCCGGGGCTGCGCCTCACGGGCACACCGGTCTATGCTCCACCGACCGGCACCAGAGGCGACCCGTCCCCACTCCCATGCCCCCGGGGGGCCATGAGCACGAGCGCTGAGCCAGAAGTCGGTGGAGCACTGCCGCCCGAACGAAAGCAGGAGCTGGAAAGGCGACTCGCCCTGGCGACCCCGGGCGACGCCGTGCGCGGGCTGTTCTTCAACAGCATGTTCGAGCTGGTGCGGACGCTCGGAGACGAAGCGGCCGTGGAGCGCTGCCTGGAGGCGAGCGGCGAGCGGCGCTTCTTCGACTTCTTCAACTACCCCGTCAGCGCGCTCCTCCGGGTGACCTACACCGCGGGGAGCGAGCTGAGCGCCCGGTACGGCGACTTCGATGGAGCGCTGCGACAGATGGGGCATCTGGCGATGACGGACTTCTTCGGTTCCGTCATGGGCAGGACGCTCAGGCACCTGTCGGGCCAGGATGTGCGGACCCTGGTGAGCAGCATCCAGGCCATCTACCGGATGACGATGAGCTACGGAGAGCGCCGGGTGGAGTGGGAGAGCCCCAGGAAGGGCCGGCTCATCCTCCAGCGCAACTTCATGCCCTTCGCGTACCACGAGGGGGGACTGCGGACCACGCTCGACCTGATGGGCGCCCGGAGCGTGAGGGTGGTGGGGCGAGCGACGGGGCCACTCGACAGCGAGTACGAGTTCTCCTGGGAGTGAGTGCCTCCGCCTCCCTGGGTTGACTCCGTCTGAACGCGGCGCCGTAACATGGCGGCGACATGACGCACCGTCTCGAGCCAGCCCGCCCATGAAGCCCTTCCTCCGCGTCTACGCCCTGCGGCTGCGCAACGGCTGGAAGTTCATGCTGCTGGTGACCGTGCTCGCCACCGTGGGCGCCGCGCTCTGCCAGAAGTACGACCTGTTGAAGATGGGCGACGCCGAGCGCGCCGCCTATGACCAGGGCCTCACCTTCTTCACGAAGGGACACCCGCGCTCCCAGGACGTCGTCATCGTCGGCATCGACGACAAGACGCTGCAGGGCATCCGGGACAACGAGCGCTACGTCCGCAACTACGGCGTCTACCCCTATTCGCGCAACCTGTGGGCACGCGTCTTCGAGCACCTCGTGGACGAGGGCGCACGCGCCATCGTCTTCGACGCCGTGATGGACGAGCGAGGCACCGACGAGAGCAATGACCTCGCCCTGGCCCGGGTGCTGGAGGAGCGCGGCATCCCCCTCACGCTCGGCTTCAGCATCAACGCGGGCCAGCCCGCGCTCCCCCGGGTGGAGCCGCTCAACCGCCTCCCCCGCCCGCCCGCGCCGCCACCCGCCCCCGCGCCGGACGTCCGTCCCGCCAGC
>NZ_DASVSO010000061.1:0-7747 GCF_036388035.1 Archangium sp. | reverse complement strand
GCCGGGTCATACGCCTCCACCGAGGCGAGCACGCCGCCAGCACTGTCGCGACCGCCCAGCGCGAGCACCCGCCCCGAGGGCAGCAGGACGGCGGCATGACGGCCGCGAGGCACCCCCAGGTTTCCGACGGCGCTCCACTGCTCCGAGGCCGGGCTGTACACCTCGGCGGTGTGCCCGCTCTCCTCGCCGCCCGCCACCAGCACGCGGCCATCCTCCAGCCGCGTGGCGGTGTGGTAGCGGTGGGCGATCAGCGCATCGCCCGTGCGCGACCAGGTCTTGGAGGCCGGGTCATAGACCTCCGCGGTGCGATTGAAGCCGCCCACCACCAGCACGCGGCCATCCTTCAACGGCGTGGCGGTGTACAGCAACCGGCCCTGTTGCAGGTTGCCCGTCGGCTGCCAGGTGGGCTCCTCGTCCGCGCTCACCTGGAGGGCGGCGCGTTCCGTGGACTGCGGCTCGGCGCGTGGCGGTTGCCGCGTGTCGCCGCAGGCCACCAGGGCCAGCAGGGTCAGGGCCGCGAGGCCTCTGGGTAGCAATTCAAGATGCGAACTCGTGGGACTCCGCATGGGGGTGGGGCCTTTCTCGTACTCGGTCACGGATGTGGGGCTGAGCCCACCTCGCTTCCGGCGGGGTGGGCCGGAGCAGGGCATCAGCAAATCGCGTACCGGTACGAGGAGCGGGGCGCGGGCTCTCGGCGCCGCCGCCCCCCTTGGCCTTTCCCTGGCCCGTCGACATGTCGCCTCGGGAAGGTCGACATGTCGACTCTGGCGGGTCGACACGTTGGCCCCTTCAGTGAGGCCACGGCTCTTCAGGTGGCCCTCACCTCAGAGGGAGCACGTGATGGCATCGAGCATCGTGACGTTGGAGTTTCCCGTCACCGACCAGTTGCCAATCCCGCCCGTGCCATTGATGAAGGTATAGGTCGACGAGCGGAGGCTGGTGACCTGGCCCTGTGCACCCACGTGACCGTGGTCCTGGCAGTAACGGCGGGCGGTGTCCGTGGGACTCGAACCCGACGTGGGATAATAGGTCCCCACGTAATAGCCGTTCACCGTCGGGCCCCGGTAGGTCACGCCAGAACCGATACAGGTGATCGAATCGAGCATCGTGACGTTGGCGTTTCCCGTCACCGACCAGTTGCCATTTCCGCCCGCGCCATTGATGAAGGTATAGGTCGACGAGCGGATGTTGGTGACATAGCTCTGCACATCGACATGATTGCGATCATGGCAGAAGCGGCGGGCGGTATCCGCCGCAGTGGAGCCAGACGTCGGATGGAGCGTCCCCACGAGGTACCCGTTGACCTTCGGCGCCGAGTAGGTGAACCGGGTGTCGGAGCAGGTGATCGAATCAAGCATCGTGACGTTGGCGTTTCCCGTCACCGACCAGTTGCCAATCCCGCCCGTGCCGTTGATGAAGGTATAGGTCGACGAGCGGATGGTGGTGACCTGGTTCAGCGCACCCACGTGACCGCGATCCTGGCAGAAGCGGCGGGCGGTATCCGCCGGGCTCGAGCCAGACTTGGGATAGTAGGTCCCCACGAGGTACCCGTTGACCGTCGGGCTCGCGTAGGTGACATCCGCCGCAAGGGCTGACGGCGAAAAGCCAAGCGACACGCACAAGAGCGCGAGAGACGAGAGAAGACGCACACCCTGCTGACTCATCTTTAATCCTCCAGGAATTCCAGAAAGTGGCGGACAGTAATGAATTCCCTGGATGGCTGGAAGAGGATGATTCGAACAGTGGCCGAAGTCCGATGAACAGCAGGACCGAACAGGGCTCAAGGCCAGCGCCGGACGGCGGCCGCCGGAAGTTGCTGCCACAGTCGGACGGCGCCGGGGGTGGAGCCGGGCAGCTTGTTCGCGTGCCCCGTATGTCCGCCGAGGACGATGCACACCGACAGCTTGCGGCCGTCTGGTAGAAGCGCCTCGGTGTAGCGCCCCAGAACGGACTCCACACCATCCCGATCCAGGATGCCAGGGCCCGTCCAGAGTCGCCCGTACAGGAGGGTACCGCCGGGCAGTTGCGGTGGAGACCATTCGTTCTGGAACACGCGGCCGACGATGGGGCCGTCTTGGTAGGTGCCCTCATCGTGCGGGCCTCCGGGCTGGTGGATGTCGATGATGGCCTCAAGCCGCATGCCCTCGTTGAGCTTCAACACCTCGAACATGTTGTGCTTGGCCTCCTCGGAGCAGTTTTCCGGCTCTGGCCTCACCTGAGCGGCGGGGCAGCCCAGGTTGGTGGCGGTGCACAGCCAGAGGGCGAGGAACCTGAGACTCGAGCTGCCGCGGGTGGGGGCCGCGTCTTGAGGCGGGGGGGAGGTGGGCACGGGCGCGCTTCCTTTCTCGATGGCGACGGAGGTGGTGGGCTCCGCCATGGAGGGCGAAAGGAGTGTGGATCGCACCAGCCATGAGGCAAGGAAGAGGACCAAGAGGAGCAACACGCTCATGGTGGCGAGCCGCCACGTGCGGCGCTCCTGGGGCGGAGGGTCCTCCTGGCGGGTCTCCGTGGGGAGTTGAGCCTCCTCGAGAGGGGGAGCCGCTTCCGGCCTGGGCGCCTGCTGCTGGGAGTCCTCCAAAAGGGGAGCTTCCTCCTCCGTGCGCGCCTCCTCTTGCGGTCGGCGGGCCAGCCACGCCTCCTTCTCCTCGACCGTCGCCTCCACCGGGGCCTTCGCGGTGGACGCGATGAGCGGCACCTTCCACGCGGGAGCGGTGCGCTCCTTGCCCGTCGCCCACAGGGCCTGAAGCAGTGCCGTCGTGTCGGGGTAGCGCGCCTCGGGCTGCTTCTCCAGCAGCTTCATGACGATGTCACTGAGGGAGCGCGGGGCGCGTGGGTTGACGAGGTGGGGCGCTGTCGGCGGCACGGTGGCAATGGCCGTCGTCAGCGCCTTGTCCGACAGGTGGGGGTCGAATGGATGTCTGTCCGTGAGGCCCTGGTAGAGCAAGATGCCCAGGGCGTAGAGGTCCGCCGGCACGCCGCCATTGAAAGGAGTGCCCTGCCTCCACACCTCACTGCGCGTGTACTCGAGGAGCTCGGGCGGCAGCAGGTGGAACACGCCGGGTGGCACCCCCAGGGTCTGCGCGAACGTGCCCGGCATGCGCACGTTGCCGAAATCGATGAGAAAGACGTGCTCATCCTCCCGGCGGATGAGGAGGTTCTCGGCCTTCACGTCACGGTGGTACGCGCCGTGCTCATGCAGCGTACCGACGGTGCGCACCACCTCGGAGTAGACGTCCACCAGCCTCGCGGCGTGGGGGTTCGTCCTCCAACGCCACACGTGCCAGTCGTCTCCTTCCACCAGGTCGGTGACGATGAAAGGAAAGCCGTTGCCAGGGTGGGGCCAGGAGTCCACCGCATGCACGCGCACCAGGTTGGCGTGGGGCGAGCACGTGAGCAGGGCCGCGGCCTCGCGTGCCATCCGCATGGCGGCTTCCTCCGCTCCCGGCATTTCTTCCGTGGGGGAGAGAGGCCGCAGCGCGACCTTCATCGAGTAGAAGAGGCCCGCGCGCTCCACCTTGAAGACACGGGCCGAGCCGCCGACGCCCAGCCTCTCCACCACCTGCCAGGGGCCCACCCTGTCGCCGGGCTGGAGGTGGTCCGGGTGAAGGACTTCAGTCATGGGCCGGCCCTCCTACAGCGCGACTTGGGTAATGGGAAGGAGCCGCCCGCCCTCGGCGTCCAACAGCTCCAGTTGGAAGTGGCCTTCGGTGGAATCAGGTGGCTCCACCAACACGGCCACCAAGGCGGACTCCCCCGCCTGGAGTCGCGGCGTCTCCATGTGCACCGAGAGCACCTTCACCGGGGTGCCCTTCGTGCTGGTGAGCCGGGCCGTACCGGGCGCCCAGGCTGGCTGTCCCGGCAGGTTCCGCACGCGGACGGCCACCATGGCCCAGTTCGTGGCTCGATAGCCGGTGCCTTGCCCTGGTTCCAGGCCGCCCTTGTAGCCGACAGCCGCCTTCCCCCAGAACTGTTTGGCCCGGACGTCCTTCGAGTCCAGCAGCCCCGAGAACGCGAGGTGGGGGAGCCCGCTCCGCGCGCACTGGGTCTTGAGCACGACGAGCTCGGCCTCCACGTGGGCCAGCCTTGCTGCCAACGCCTCGACAGTGCGCGGGCGGCGAACGACCTCCACCTCCTTGTCCACCAGCGTGGGGTGGGAGACGAGCACGAGGGTGGCAGACGCTGGGGTGCCGCCGTCCTTGTAGCGCACCCGTACGAGCAGCCTCTCCTCGGGGTCCAGCTCGGCAGCGGGTTCGAGCGCGAGGGTGTACTCACCCGGGTCCACGAGCTTGAAGCGCGTCGCCCGCCCGTCCACCTCCAAGGAGGCCTTGTCGATGGGGACGTTGAAACGCAGGTAGGTGGTGACCTTGGCCGCCACCCGCACCTCGGGCACGGGCTCGTTGGGGCCGCTGGGGACGACGACTTGCCGCTGCTGCTGCTCGCGGACTGGGGGCAGGGACGGGGACTGCTGTGCCGCCGCTGTCGCCCCCGTCAGAAGGAGAGCGAGCAATAACCACGGGAGAAGTCGTACCAGAGCGGAATACCTCCAGAGTCCACCCTAGCAGAGGTCGCCCCCGTAACGGTCAGCTCGGCGCCTGCCGCTCCGCGAGGAGGGGAGTGCTACAGGCGGCTACGAATTTGCCCAGCCTTGTATCCCGGATGAGAGTGCCCGGCATCGGCGCCTTGGCCCGCCGAGATCCACTCCTCCCTGGAGCCCGCATATGAAGAGTCTCCTGACGATCGTGGCCGCTTTCGCGGTGGCGACCGCGCCGGGTGGCGACGCGCGGCACCTGCTCCGCGTGGACCTGGACACCGCGGCGCTCTCGACGCTGCCCTCCACGTGTTTTCGGACGCCCGTGAGGGCCCCGGAGGCCTCGCCTGCTTCGGAGCGGAGCTCGACCTGGGTGCTGCGCGATGACGGCGAAAGCGGCTCGAGCGTGCTCGAATCCGGCGCGCCTTCCTTCGTGCTGGGCGACGCGGGGCGGGTGACGTTGCCCCAGCAGCTCACTGGGTCGGATGACCGCTTCTCCTTCCAGGACTTCCAAGCGCGCCTGGAGGGCACGAGCGTCATCACCCGCCACACCTCGGCGGAGCTCGTGCTCACCCCCGGCGAGGAGGGCTGGACGGGCACGCTGACGTTGAGCGTGCGAGATGCGTGTCGCGGCGGTACGTGTCAGCTCGCCTGTGAGGTGATGCTGCCGTTCACCGCCAGGCCCGTTCCGCTTCACCTCGCGAGCGCGGCGCGCTGAGCCCGGCTCGGCCTACTTCTTCTCGGAGGTGGTGGCGGGCTCGGTGGCGGCCGGGAGGATGACGGTCAGCGTGGTGCCCACGCCCTCGCGGCTCTCCGCGCGCAGCGAGCCGCCCAGGCTCGTCACGATGGCGTGGCTCACCGACAGCCCCAGCCCCGTGCTCGCCGGCCGCGTGGTGAAGAAGGGCTCGAAGAGGCGCGCGAGCACCTCCGGCGACATCCCCGCGCCCGTGTCCTGGATTTCCACCACCACCTCGCCCGCCGGCCCCGTGTACGTCGCCACCCGCAGCAGGTTGCGCGCCGCGTCCAGCTCGCTCATCGCCTGCACCGCGTTCTGCAGCAGGTTGAGGAAGACCTGGCCCAGCCGCGCCGCGTCCCCCTCCACCGCGGGCACCGGCCGGAAGTCCTTCTCCAGCCGCGCCCGGTGCCGCAGCTCGCCGCGAATCAGGCTCAGCGTGTGCTCCAGCACTGGCACCACGTCCACCCATTCGAGCTGCTCGGGCGGCGCGCGCGACAGCATCCTCAGGTCCTGGACAATGGTCTTCAGCCGGTCCGCGCCATCGGTGGCCTCGACGAGCGCCTCCACCACGTCGCCCAGGTCCTGCGCCAGCCCGTCCCCCCGCGCGTGCAGCGTCTCCTTCACACGCGCCAGCTCCTCGCGCGCGAAGGCGAGGTTGGCCAGCATGTAGGCCAGCGGGTTGCCCATCTCGTGCCCCACGCTCGCGGCCAGCGAGCCGAGCTGGGCCATCCGGTCCGCCTTGAAGAGCTGGGCCTCCATCTTCTTGCGCGCCGTCACGTTCTTGGCGAAGACGCGCAGGCCCTCGGGGTCCACCAGCGGCGCCACCGACAGCTCCCAGTGGTGGCCCCCCAGGCTCACCGTGGGCGGCGAGTCGCCCGCCGCCGCGCCACGCCGCGCCCACGCCAGGGCCGCCTCCACCAGCGGGTGGCCCGCGCCCCGCACCAGCAGGTCCGGAAAGGCCGTGTGCGCCGCCGGGTTGGCGTAGCGCAGCGTGCCGTCCGGGCCCAGCTCCAGCATCGGCTCCGGGTGCAGCAGCGGGAAGGAGGCCAGCCGGTACAGCTCCTCCTCCAGCGCGCGCAGCTCGGTGACGTCCCGCACCAGCAGCGCCGTGGTGGGGCCGCCCGACTCTCCCGCCAGCGGCGCGCGCACCGTGGCCTCGGCCGCGTACCAGCGCGTCTCGCCGTCCACCTCCAGGCGGTACTCCACCCGGCCCCCCACGCCGCTGTGCCGCGCGGCGCGCGCGAGCGCCACCAGCGCGCCCCCCGCCTCGGGCCCCAGCACCTCCTCCAGCGGCCGCTCCTCGACATGGCGCACGTCCCGCCCGAAGGCCGAGCCCGTGGGCGTCCACAGCCGCAGGCCACGCTCCCGCGCGTCCAGCTCGGCCGCCAGGTACTCCGTGTGGCGCGGGGCGCGGGAGGCCAGGGGCCGGGGCACCGGCGTGGTCGAGAGGACGAAGCCCTCGCTGTCGAAGAGGCCCAGCAGCGGCTCCAGCCCGGCGCCGCCGCGCGCCAGCGTGGTGAGGATGGACACCAGCGCCGCCGCGTCCGCCTCCGGCAGCCGCGAGGTGAGGATGAGCCCGTCGGCGAGCGTGGGCTCGGTGAAGGCGAAGGGGATGAGCCGGCGCTCGTCCGCGCCCAGGTGCTCGGCGAGGTAGGCGCGGACGGTGTTCTCCTCCGGGTGGCTCGAGTAGATGGCGGCCACGTCCGCCTCGCCGGTGAGCACCGCCACCAGCGCCTTGCGGTAGGTGCCGTAGTGGCGCTCCTCGGCGAAGACGTCCGCCGGGACGAGCCCCCGGGACAGCAGGTAGCGCACGGGCAGCAGGTAGCCGCCCGTGGAGCGAGGGGCCACCCAGGCGGCGCGCGTGCCCTTCAGCTTCTCCAGGGTGTGCGGCTGCTCGGCCCGGCACACCAGGGCCGCGTGGTAGTACCAGCGCCCGGCGCGCACCGCGCGCAGCACCGCGCGCGCCTGGGGCTCGAAGGCGGTGCACTGCTCGGCCGTGCCCCACGCCAGGTCCACCCGGCCCTCGGCCAGCTCCCGCTCCAGGGCCTCGTACGAGGGCGCCAGCTCCACCACCACCGGACGGCCCAGCCGCTGGGTGAGGGCTCGCCCGAAGAGCTCGGCGCGCACGTGCTCCTTCACCTCGCCGAGGGACGGAGAAAGGAGGAAGCGGATGGGCGCGGCCAGTGGCGTCACGTACGGCTCCCCCAGGGACGCTCCGGGACTCCGGGAGCGCCTCTCGTCCGGAAGCATGCCGGACGTTCTGGGAGCGCGCACCTTTCACCCGGCACCGCACCGGGCCGGGGGCGCCGGGGTTACGACCTCACCCGAAAGAAACGCTGTCTTGGCTCAGGCGTAGACCTGGTCCGTCTCGGACACGTCCACCCGCCGGTTGAGCTGTTCGAGCCGGCTGTAGCGCGCCTGCAGCATCTCGCGGTAGGCGCGGTGGTCGGCGTGGGCAATCTCCTCGAGCAGCGCTTTCAGGG
>NZ_DASVSO010000060.1:0-4878 GCF_036388035.1 Archangium sp. | reverse complement strand
CCGAGAAGCCCCAGGACGCGACCAACCAGATGATGACGCCCACCACGGAGCCGGGCGAGATGAACTTGAAGGACTGCTTCACGTCCGGCAACAGGTAGTAGGTGAGCGCCCACACCAGCATCATCAGCAGACCGGCGAAGGGCAGGCGCAGCCACATCACGAGGGTGCCGAGCGGCTCGCCCAACCACTTCGCGATGGCGGGCGTGGCCACCATGGCCAGCGAGGCGAGGATGGAGAGCGCCGCGCCCCCCAGCGTCACCAGGATGGCGATGCCCCGCACCTTCCAGAAGGGCCGGGACTCCTCCACGTCATAGACGGTGTTGAGCGCGTCCATCATCGCCACCACCCCGCCCGAGGCGGCCCACACCGCGCCCAGGGCGCCCACCGTCAGCAGCCCCACGTTGTCGCCCGCCGCCAGGTCGTGCAGGCGCTGGCCCAGGATCTGGGTCACCGCCTCGGGCGCCACGCGGCCCAGTTCCTTGATGAGGACCTCGGCCTGCGCCGGATCGATGACGACGCTCGCCAACGCCACGAGGAACAGGATGAAGGGGAACAACGCCAGCACGCCGAAGAACGTCACGGCGCCGGCCACGTTGCTGATCTTGTCGTTCTTGTACTCGTTCTTCAGCTCGGTGAAGAATTCCTTCCAGCTCATCCCCTTGCCTGGGAGAACCATCACGCCTCCTTGCAGGTGACAGACCAAGGATGCGCACTCCCCCCATCTGACCCACCCCGGACAGTCCAGTGGGCTCATGCTCGTCTGTCTACCCTCGGAACAGCCGAGGCAGCGGCTCCCCGCGGCTCACTGCACGGTACGGCCGGCGGCGGCCCGGTCCAGGAACTCGAGCAGGGGCGCCCACACCTCATAGGGGGCACGCTCGCCGATGACCACGTCCACGTGGCCGTAGTCCGCGGCGAGCCCCTCGCTGGTGCCCAGCAGCCGCCACGCCTTGGGGCCGCCGAGCGCCAGGTAGCCGTCCCGCACCGCGCTCACGGGGGCGACCGAGTCCCCCTCGCCCGCCATCACCAGCACCGGCACGCGCACGTGCCCGAGGCCCGCACGGTAGTCGCGGCTCCCGTCCGAGTTGGAGAAGCGCCCCGTCTGGACCATGCGGATGAGGTCCCTCGCCACGCCCCCGGACAGCTCGCCGAAGACGCACCCGGCGAAGCGCCGCCACCGCTCGCGCGGCGTGTTGTGCGCGTTGAGGGCGATGCGCTCCACCGGGTTGCCGCGCAGGTAGGCCTGCACCGGGGCCGTCAGCGAGGCCAGGAAGCCCATGTCGAGCGTGTCCTCGCGCGACACGAGGCGGTCCCCCACCCTGGCGAGCCCCTTCAACCACGTCCCGCTGCGGTCCATCCGCGTGGGCCCGGCCATGGCCACCGCCGCCCCGATGCCGTCTCCGTCCTCGGCGAGGTAGGCATAGAGGAGCAGCGCCCCCAGGCTGTAGGCGACGACGTCCACCTCGTCCGCCCCGGTGCGCGCGCGCACGGTGCGCAGGGCCGCGCGCAGATCCTCCCGCCAGAGCGTATCGAAGCCATAGCCCGGCGGGCGCCCCGCCGCCGCGTCCGTACGGTCCGAGTTCCCCGTGCCGCGCAGCGCCACCGTCCACACCTCGCGCCCGTGGGCCGCCAGCCACCAGGCCAGGCTGTGATCCGGCTCCAGCACCAGGCTCACGTCGCCCGACGCCAACCCCGGCACGAGCAGCACGGGCCGCCCGCGCACCGGCCCCTCCGGAGAGATGTGCCGCATCGCCAGGCCCCAGCCGTCGTCGGTCTGGATGCGCAGGGTCTCGGCTCGGGGATCGTCACTCCGGCCACCGGACGTCGTGGCACAGCCCGTGGCGAGCAGGGCCGACAGCAACAACACAAGCGCGAGAGGAAGCGAACGGGACATCGCGTGGGCCCGGAGAGCATCGGTGCCCTCGGAGTCGGACGCCACGTTTCTCACATCGGCGGAGGCCTGAACATGCTCGGGCCTTGGCTCCTCCGCTTGCCCGAACGGCGGGGGAGCACCCTTCCCGCCCCTTCCGTGGCGGCCAGGCTAGCCCATGAATACGGGCAGCACCGGCGCGTCCTTCAGGCACGGCGCCGCGGCGTCCTTGGGGGACAGCAGCGGAGCGGACAGCGGCCAGGGGATGGCCAGCGCCGGGTCATTCCAGGCGATGCTCCGCTCGGAGGTGGGCGAGTAGAAGTCCGTGCACTTGTAGAAGAAGTCCGCGCGTTCGGAGAGGACGCAGAAGCCGTGGGCGAAGCCCGGCGGCACCCAGAGCTGGCGCCGGTTCTCCGCCGACAGCTCCACCGCCGTCCACCGGCCAAAGGTCGGCGAGCCCCGGCGCACGTCCACCGCCACGTCGTAGACGGAGCCGGCGAGCACCTGCACCAGCTTCCCCTGCCCGTGGGGCTCCTGGAAGTGCAGCCCGCGCAGCGCGCCCTTCACCGAGCGCGAGAGGTTGTCCTGCACGAAGGGTCCCGAGATGCCCGCCTCCGCGTACCTCCCCGTGTGGAAGACCTCCATGAAGGAGCCGCGCGCGTCCTCGAAGGCCCGCGGCTCCAGTACCAGCACGCCCGGCAGTTCCGTGGTGAGCACCTTCACCCGCGCGCTCCCCGGTTCTCCAGCAGCCGCAGCAGGTATTGGCCGTACTCGTTCTTGCGCATGGGCTCGGCCAGCTTCTCCAGCTGGGGCCCGTCGATGTAGCCCATGCGCCAGGCGATCTCCTCCGGGCACGCCACCTTGAGCCCCTGCCGCTCCTCGATGATCTGGATATAGGAGGAGGCCTGCATCAGCGACTCGTGGGTGCCGGTGTCCAGCCACGCGAAGCCGCGGCCCATCAGCTCCACGCCGAGCGTCCCGCGCCGCAGGTACTCCGCGTTGACGTCGGTGATCTCCAGCTCGCCCCGCTTGGAGGGCTTGAGCGCCGCGGCGATGTCGACGACCTCGTTGTCGTAGAAGTACAGGCCCGTCACCGCGTAGTTGGACTTGGGCTGGGCGGGCTTCTCCTCGATGCTCAACGCCCGGTTGTTCGCGTCCAGCTCCACCACGCCGTAGCGCCCCGGCTCCCTCACGTAGTAGCCGAAGACGGTGGCGCCCTGCTCCCGCGCCGCCGCGCGCTGCACCATGTCCACCAGGCCGTGGCCGTAGAAGATGTTGTCGCCGAGGATGAGGGACACCCGGTCCCCGCCCACGAAGTCGCGGCCGAGGATGAAGGCCTGCGCGAGCCCCTCGGGCCGGGGCTGCACGACGTACTGGAAGCGCACGCCCCACTGCTCACCGCTGCCCAGCAGCTCCTCGAAGCGGGGCAGGTCGGTGGGGGTGGAGATGAGGAGGATGTCCCGGATGCCCGCCAGCATCAGCGTGGTGATGGGGTAGTACACCATCGGCTTGTCATAGATGGGCAGCAGCTGCTTGCTGATGACACGCGTCAACGGGTACAGGCGGGTGCCCGAGCCTCCGGCCAGCACGATTCCCTTCATGTGCTCCTCACCGAGCCGGGGTTCCCCTCAGGCTCTCCACCAACCGCGCCACCGAGCGCGAGAGATCGAAAGTGAAGCGCCGCCCCAGCACGCGCTCCAGACGTCGGGTGTCTCCCACGCTCACCGGCACATCGCCGGGGCCGCGCAGCAGGTGCTCGGCGGTGCGGACCTCCACGCGCGTGCCCACCTGCCGGAGAATCTCCTCCAGGAGCGCGCCCATGCGCAGGGGCTGGCCGGAGCAGACGTTGAGGAGCTCTTCGCGCGGCTCCTGCTGCCCCAGCACCCAGAGGGCCTCCACCACGTCCGCCAGGTCCAGGTAGTCCCGGACGGGCGTCAGGTCACCCACGGTGAGGCACCCGCCACCCGCGGCGGCCAGGGCGAGGGACTCGCGGGCGAAGCGGGCGGGGGCCAGCGAGCCGGGCATGCCGGGGCCGATGATGTTGAAGAAGCGCACCACGCTCACGGGCAGCCCGCGACGCCGGGCCAGCAGCGCCAGCCGCGTCTCGGCGAGCTTGGCCACCCCGTACTCGCCCACCGGGCGCTCGCGGGCGTCCTCGGAGATGGGCTCCGGGCCCAGGTCTCCATACTCCGCGGCCGAGCCCGCCACGAGGACGCGCGGCTGGTAGCCCGGCACGGCCTGCACGGCCTGGAAGAGGTGGAGCGTGGTGGAGACGTTGGAGGTGAAGGCGCCCTGCGCCCCGCCCCCGGTTCCACCCGCCAGGTGGTAGATGAGGGAGGGTCGCTCCCGGGAGAGGAGCTCCGTGAGGGGCCCCGCGCCCGCGGCGAGGTCGAGGGCGTGGTAGCCCTGCTCCTCCTGGGGCGTGCGACCCACCCCCAGACACGCACGTCCCTCGGCACGCACCCGCGCGGCGAGGGCCCGTCCGACGAAGCCGGCGCTCCCGGTGATGAGGACGGACTCAGCCATGGCGGGGGAGGAACTGATCCCGGCGCTTCTGGAACTCGTCCGTGGCGACCTGGTAGTCGTCCGTGCGACCGATGTCGAGCCAGTAGCAGTCCTGGCGCGCGCAGGCCACGCGCTCACCGGCCTGCTTCAAGCGCATCATCAGCTCGGGGATGTCCAGCCGCTTGCCACGCTCCATGTGGCGGAGCGCGCCCCGGTTGAAGAAGTTGATGCCCATGCTCACGTTGTACGAGAGCGTCGGCTTCTCGATGTAGCGGCCGAGCTGCCCGGTGGGCTCCTCCTCCACCACGCCGAAGTCGATCTTCACGTCGCGCTGGTAGAGGCTGATGCTGGCCATGGCGCCGCTGGCCACATGCGCCTCGAAGGCGCGGCGGTAGTCCATGGTGGTGAGCAGGTCCCCGTTCATCACCAGGAAGTTCTCGTCGAGCTGATCCGCGACCAGCGCCAGCGGCCCGGCCGTCCCCAGGGGCTCCTCCTCGTGGGAG
>NZ_DASVSO010000059.1:0-3526 GCF_036388035.1 Archangium sp. | reverse complement strand
GAGGGCCTCCCGCGTCTTGCCCTCGAGCCCCCGCGCGAGCTTCGCCAGGCAGGCGACGACGAGCGCGGTGGAGTCGTTCTCCCCCTGGCTGGAGGCGTTGCCGTACGCCCAGTAGCCACCGCGCTGCTGCTCGAGGATGCGCTCGACCACCTCGGCGCCGCGGAGCACCTGGGGCCGCTCGCCCGCGGTGAGCAGGGTGTCGCTCGCCCAGACGGTGTCCCAGATCTCCGCGTGGCACCACGCCTGGACGAGCCGTCCCTCGGCGTTGGGCACCCGCAGCCGCTCGATGTACGCGATGCCCCGGCGGATCGCCGGATGGGAGGGGCCGTGGCCCAGGGCCCGGAGCGCGAGCAGGTTGAGCATGGTCCCCATGACGGTCCACATCCAGGCCCCGCCAGGCTCCTGGAGCGCGAGGATGCGCGCCTCCAGTGCGTTCAAGGCCCGGGAGCCCCGGCCGAGCTTGCGCGTGAAGGCGTGGGTGGCGCGAACCCAGGGCGAGCGCTCGGCGGCCTTGTGGAACAGGACGGCGAAGGCCGGCATGGCCTGCAAGAAGAACATCGAGAGGCGGTGTCGGGAGCGCTCCAACGGCTTCGCGTCGAGCAGCAGGCGAATCACCCCCGAGGTGCCCGGGAGCGCGGGGAGCGCCCGCGAGTGCTCCGGATGGATGGAGTCGCACAGGATGTCCGCGACGGCCTTGTAGAAGCCGAACCCTGACTCGTCCGCGCGCCGGCCCGACGCGAGGAAGCCCCGCGCGCGGCGCTCCGCCTGCTCCAGGCGCGCGCGCAGCTCCGGAGCGCGCTCCAGGGCCTCCCGGTGGTGCTGGCCGAAGACCTGGAGTGCGAGCAGGACGATGCGGGTGCTGGGCCGGGTGGAGGGGCCGCCGGCGTAGGCGATGAAGCCGCCATCCACCGCCTGGTCCGCCAGCAGGTTCTCGACGAGCGTCCGCTCCCGGGTGAAGCGGAGGGCATCCTCCTCCCCCAGGAGGTTCGTCGAGAGCAGCCCCATGCTGGTGTGCATCGGCCCGGCGAGGGAGGGACTGTGCCAGAGGGCGTCGGGGGCCTGGCGCTGCTGGAGGTAGGCGAGGCCCGAGTCGAGCAATCGCGAGAGCTCGCGGTCGGGTGAGGAAGGACGTCCCGTCGTCATGGCTATGAACCCCCGTTGTGTGCTGCAACTTGATTTCTCCGACAGCATAGAAATCAAGTGACTCACGGCGAAAGCGGGAAAAGGGGTTCAAGCTTCCAACCGTCCTGAGTGAACGGTGGCACTTTCCGCTTCCGGACCCTCCGGGTGCCCTACTCGTCGTCGCCGAAGCGGCCCCGGCTGGCCAGGACGCGGTCGATCATCACCTCGTGGAGCTCGTAGAGCGGGCGGGCCCGCTCCTCGCCCTCGAGCACGGCGAGGGCCCCGGCGATGGCCTCCACGGTGGACATGCCGTAGGGGTGGGGCGAGCGGCGCAGGCGCCGGGTGTCCGGGGCGGGGGGCGGCAGGGTGAGTCCCGGCAGCCGGCGCAGCTCGGGCAGGCGCTGGTACATGCGCCGGGCCTGCGTCCAGTTGCCGTCCAGCACCACCAGCCGCTCGGGCGGAGGCGTCCCGGGAGGAGGGGGCTGGGCATCCGGGAAGAGGAGCCAGGTGCCCGGCGCCATGAGCACCGACACATCGAAGGGCTGGCCCGGGGCGCCATAGGTGAGGATGTGGCAGCGCCGCAGGGCGAGCGCCGCGAGGCGCGCCGTGTTGGTGGACTTGTTGGCTTCCTTGTTGTGGCGGACCACGAGGAAGTCGGTGCGGTTGTCCACCCGGGGCACCTCGGCGCACAGGCACAGCGCCGAGGGCAGGTAGCAGTGGGGACAACGTCCGGAGAGATCCTCCGGGGTGCGAGACCTCATTTGCCCTGACGATAGCGCTGCATCAACTCGCGCGCCTCGCGCAGCTTGGCCTCGACGAAGCGGTCCTCGGCATCCACCTCCTCGTCCGCCTCCAGGGCGAGCTGGAAGAGGGCCGACAGGCTGGCCGGATTGATGTCCAGCCACTCGGCGGTCCGGTCGAGCACGTTGCGGCGGCGGCCGGCGAACGTTTCAGGGTTCTCGTCCGGCATGCAGCGGCAGATGCGGGCCGAGTCGGCGGCCACGTCCACGTAGAGGCCGAGCACCTCGGTGTCCAGCTCGCTGGCGATGGCGGCGGCGGCCTCGGTGACGTGGGCGGCCAGGGCGAGCGCGGCGGAGCGCTCGGTCATCGAGCGCACGAGGTACACGCGCCAGCCGGCCTCCCCGAGCGTCCCGGCGGCCTCGAGCGGAGCGAGCTCCGCGGGAGGGGCGGAGATGCGCGTGAGGACGCGGCGCACGGGGGCCTCGATGTGCTCCAGCTGCGCGCTCGAGGTCGGGCAGAAGAAGACGACGCGGTACTCACGGCTGTCGACGGAGGGTTCCATTCGGGTACTGCTCCCGTGGGCGCGGTCGGGATGGAGAAAGAGGAACACTCCCCTGGCCCGGAGCGCAAGCGGGTAATTGAGGGAGGGCGGACGGACTGCTACACGGGAGGCATGTCCATCACGCTCTATATCAAGAACGGTTGAACGGGTTGTAAGTCAGCGCGGGAGTTTCTCGCGCACAAGACGGTGCGGGCGGAAGTGCGGGAGCTGGTGAAGCAACCGCTGAGCGAGGCCGAGGTCCGCTCCCTGGCGGCGAGGCTGGGGGGCGTGCGGGAGCTCATCGCCCCCAAGAGGAAGGCGGAGCTGGGCTCGCTGGGGGAGGAGGAGCTGGTGCGGCACCTGGCCGCGAACCCCCAACACGTCCGCCGGCCGCTCATCGACACGGGGAGCCAGCTCCTGGCGGGCTTCACCGCGGACGTGAGGGCCGCCCTGGAGAAGCAGCTGGGCTGAGTCCCGCCCCCCTCCGGGTCACCCCATACCCGTGGGGACCGGAGCGGGCGCCGGCTGGGCACGGAGCTCGCTGGCGACCCAGACGCCGGAGACGAGGACGACGAGGCCCCCCAGCAGTCCCAGCGGGCCCAGGGCCTCGCCGAAGACGAGCTGCCCGACGACGGCGGCGGTGAGGGGCTCCAGGTAGGTGAGGGCCCCGGCGGCGGCGCTGGGGATGCGGCGCAGTCCGACAATGAACAGCGTGTTGCCCACGAGGCCGCACGAGACGCTGCCGACGATGACGAGCAGGAGGCTGCCGTCGAGCGCGGGAGGCAGGGCGTCGCGGCCGAAGACGAGCAGCAGCGCGAGGGCGGAGAGGGGGGCGTGGAGGGCGGTGACGGCGAGGGGCGAGTACGCGCGGGAGGCCACCTTCGAGCCCAGGACGTTGGCCATGTAGAAGAGGGCGCTGGCGCCGCCGAGGAGGCCGGTCCAGGGGTCGGCGAGTCCACCCTGGGGAGTGTCCAGGAGGAGCGCGAGGCCGACGAGGGTGAGGGGTGCGCCGACGAGGGCGCGGGCGGAGCGGGGCTCGCGCAGCACCCAGGGGGCGGCGAGGGCGATGAGGAGGGGGGCGAGGTAGTGGGTGAGGACGGCGACGGCGAGGGGCCCGCGCTG
>NZ_DASVSO010000058.1:0-6686 GCF_036388035.1 Archangium sp. | reverse complement strand
GCGGGTGAGGACGAAGCCGCCTGGATGTTGCGAAAGGTGCCGCGGAGTGCCGATAAGTTGGCGGGAAAGATCGAGGGTGAGGGCGAGGCGTGTGAGGGGGCGGGGCTGGCGCTGATGCGCACCCCGCTGCTCTCCAGCCAGTTCATCCAGCAGGTGCAGGCCTTCCTGGAGGAGGCCCTCACCGAGGCCAGCAGCCTGCACGGCGTGCTCATGGACGTGTTCGGCGTGGGCATCCTGCTGCTGGGCAAGAGCGGCATCGGCAAGAGTGAGATTGCCCTGGACCTGGTGATGCGCGGCCACCGGCTGGTGGCGGACGACATCGTGGACGTGACGCGGCGCCGGCCCGGCGTGGTGTATGGCGCGGGCAACCCCGTCATCCGTCACCACATGGAGATTCGCGGCCTGGGCATCATCAACATCAAGGACCTGTTCGGC
Organism: Archangium sp.; assembly: GCF_036388035.1. Classification (GTDB taxonomy): domain Bacteria; phylum Myxococcota; class Myxococcia; order Myxococcales; family Myxococcaceae; genus Archangium. The sequence goes on along the minus strand of NZ_DASVSO010000058.1, from coordinate 6,251 downwards.
GTGGCCTCGGTGCGCGAGCGCAAGAAGATCGAGCTCGTGATTGAGCTGCACGAGTGGGACCCGCACCAGGAGTATGACCGGCTGGGCGTGGAGGATAAGTTCATGAACATCGTGGGCGTGGACATCCCGCTCTCGGTGGTGCCCGTGCGCCCGGGCCGCAATATGACCACCATCATCGAGGTGGCCGCTCGCAACCAGCTGCTCAAGCAGCAGGGCCACCACTCGGCGAGAGAGTTCGCCGAGCGACTCAACCGCGCCATCGCCGAAGGGGCGACGCGCCGCTCCATGGGTGAGGAAGTCGAGTGAACGCCCCGGCCAAGCACATCGTCGTCATCACGGGCATGTCCGGCTCGGGCAAGTCCACCGCCATCCGCGCGTTGGAGGATGTCGGCTTCTTCTGCATCGACAACCTGCCGGTGCTGCTGCTGCCCAAGCTGACGGAGCTCGCCGGGGGCGGACAGTTCTCGCACCTGGCGCTGGTGGTGGACGCGCGCGAGGGCATCTTCCTGCACGAGGCGCCTCGCATCCTCGACGAGGTGCGCCGGGCGGGGCACCAAATCGAGGTGCTCTTCCTGGACGCGAGCGACGACAGCCTCATCCGCCGCTTCAGCGAGACGCGCCGCCGCCACCCGCTGGCGCCCACGGGCAGCGTGTCCGAGGGGATTCAGGCCGAGCGCGAGGCGCTCAAGGACCTGCGCGAGCTGGCGGACCAGGTCATCGACTCCTCGGTGCTGAACGTGCACGACCTGAAACGCATGGTGCAGGCGCGCTTCAACCCGGAGCCGGCCAGCGGGCCGTCGCTGTCCGTCATGTCCTTCGGCTTCCGGCACGGCGTGCCGCCGCAGGCGGACCTGGTGTTCGACGTGCGCTTCCTGCCCAACCCGTACTTCGTCCCGGAGCTCAAGGGGCTGACGGGGAAGGACTCGCGCGTGTCCTCCTATGTGCTGGACCGCGAGGAGACGCAGCAGTTCGTGGAGAAGGTGGTGGACCTCTGCCGCTTCCTCTTCCCGCGCTACCAGAAGGAGGGCAAGGCGTACCTCACGGTGGCGCTGGGGTGCACCGGCGGCAAGCACCGCTCGGTGGCCATCGCCGGGGAGCTGCGCAAGCGCCTCGCGGGGGACCACCCTCGCGTGCAGCTCTGGGACCGCGACGTCGAGAAGGAGTAGGCGCGCCCCCGTGGGGGGCTTCCCCGCCGGCTGCCCCCTTCCCCGGCGACCGGGAGAGGGGCGGCGTGAGGGTGACGCGCCCCTGTTCTCACACTCCTGTCCACCTTGCTCCTTCTCTATGGGCGGGGGAGGCTCATCCCCGCCGCAAGGTCCTGCCTCCCCGTCTGGCAGCCGACAGCGCATGACCCTCCTGTCGGTGAAATGACGGGCGAGGCGTCAGGACCGGCCTTAACTTCCTTCTGCATGAGAAGGTGGTAAGGAGTAGGAGCAAGGGGACGGGCGGTCGAATGGGAGCGGAAACTTTCGGCGGGGGTTGCGCATCGCACCATTCAGGCGTAGTCAGGCAGCCCTGGGGGGCTGGTGGAGGTGATCATGGTCGGCCTCGTAGTGGCATCGCACGGACGTCTGGCGGACGAGCTGGTGGCGACCGCTGAGCAGATCGTGGGCAAGCTGCCCGCGGTGGCGACCTGCAACATCGAGCCTGGAACCTCGGTCGAGGAGCTCCGGGCGAAGATGCGGCGGGCAGTGGAGGGCGTGGACCAGGGCGAGGGCGTCATCGTCATGGCCGACCTCTTCGGCGGTTCTCCCTGCAAGGAGTCGCTGATGATGTGCTCCGAGGGCGGTTGCCAGAGTGGCAAGCTCGAGGTGCTCGCCGGCATCAACCTCCCCATGCTCCTGAAGGCCAACTCCCTGCGCTCCGAGGAGTTGCCGCTGCCGGAGATGGCCGCGCAACTGGCTTCCTATGGTCAGCGCAACATCACCTGCGCTTCAGCCCTGTTGCGCGAGGCGCAGCAGCGTCAGCAGGCCGCCGTGCCGCGAACTTGACGGCCCCCCGAGTGTGGGCGATTCGAGACTGCCGTGATCTCCCTGGTCCGCGTCGACAACCGCCTCATCCATGGTCAGGTCGTCGAGGCCTGGCTTCCTCATTTGAAAGTCTCTCGCGTCGTCGTGGCTGACGACGAGGCCGCCGCCAGCCCGCTGGTGCGCGCGGCCATGGCGCTGGCGGTGCAGAGCGCCATCGAGGTGCAGATTCTGCCCCTGGCGCAGGTGGACTACGTCGGGGTCTCCAGGGACTCGGTGAAGACGCTGCTGCTGGTGCGGGACGTGGCGGCGGTGCCCTTCGCCAAGGCGCACGGGCTGAACCTGGACCAGCTCAACCTGGGCAACGTGCACTTCGGCACCGGACGGCGGCAGGTGTCGCCCTCCGTCTTCCTGGCCGAGTCGGAGTTGCAGGCGCTGCAGCGGCTGGCGCAGGAGGGCGTGCGGGTGGAGGCGCGGGCGGTGCCGGTGGAGAAGCCGGTGGAGCTGGCGGAGCTGCAAGAGCGCTGGGGAAAGGCGGGGTGAGGCCGTGAGCGTGGGCTGGACCCAGGTGGCGCTCGCTGGCGTCTGGGGCGGCCTCGTCGCGGTGGAGCGCAAGGCCTTCCTCCAGGCCATGTTCTCCCGGCCGCTGGTGTCGGCCACCGTCATGGGCCTGCTGCTCAACGACGTGCCCTCGGGGCTCTTCGTCGGCATGCTGCTGGAGCTCTTCCACCTGGGCACGGCCAACCTGGGCGCCTCGCTGCCGGACAACGACACGCTGTCGGCCACGGGCACCTCGGCGGCGGCGGCCACCATGGCGGCGGCCACGGGCGCGGGCTCCACGCCGGCCCTCTGGAGCCTCGCGGTGCTCCTCTTCGTGGGGCTGGGACGGTGGGGCCTGGTGGTGGACCGGCTGCTGGAGCGCTACTCGGGGCGGCTGGCCCGCAAGGCGCTGGCGTCGGCGGAGATGGGCAACCTCACCCGGGCCATGCAGCAGAACCTGTGGGGCATGTGGCCGCACTTCGTCCTCTTCGGGGTGATGACGTCCCTGTGTGCCCTGGCGGGCTTCTTCCTCGGGCCGCTCCTGGAGCGGATGCCGCTGCCCCTGCTCAGGGGCCTGGCGTGGGCCTACCCGGCCATGGCCTCGGTGGCGGCCGCCATCGCCGCGCGGGGCAGCCACGCCCGGCGCGCGCCCGTGTACGCGGGGCTGGGGGCCGCGGTCGTCACCGTGGCCGTCATCCTCTGCATCCTGAGGGAGCGGCTATGAGCGGCGTCAGCCCGCCCCTCACCCGTGGCGTGCTGTTGCGCGTCTTCCTGCGCTCGCTCTTCCTGCAGGCCTCGTGGAATCCCCAGGGCATGCAGAACCTGGGGCTGGCCTACGCCCTCTACCCGGCGCTGGAGCGGCTCTACCCGGAGCAGCAGGCCCTGGAGACGGCGGTGCGCCGCCACCTCGTCTTCTTCAACACCCACCCCTACGTGGCGGCGGCCATCGTCGGCGGCGTCCTCTACCACGAGCAGCGCATTGCCCGGGGCGAGGAGCCTCCGGACAAGGTGGTGGCCTTCAAGGCGGCCCTGATGGGCCCCCTGGCGGCGCTGGGGGACGGCTTCTTCTGGCTGTCGCTCAAGCCGGCCACGGGCGCGGTGTGCGCGGCGCTGGTGCCCGTGCTGGCCGCGTGGGCGGCGCTGCTCTTCCTCTTCCTCTACAACCTCGTCCACCTCACGCTGCGCGCCCGGCTCTACCTGCTGGGGCTGTCGCTGGGGGACAGGCTGGTGGAGGCGGTGGCGCGCGCCAACCTCCCCACCCGGGGCGCCAAGCTGCGGGCGGTGGGGGCGGCGTGCGCGGGCGGGCTGGCGGCCTGGCTGGCCGTCACCTTTGGCTCCAACGCGGGCGGCCGTTTCGCGCCCCTTCTTTCCGCGGGCTGCCTGGCGCTGGGAGTAGTCTCCTACCTCCTGGTCGCCCGTCGGGTTCCCAACTACGTGGTGCTCTACCTCGCCGCGGGACTGGCGTGTGCGGCGGGGGCCTTCCTGTAGAAGAGGGAGAATAGGGACTGGCAATGTCGAGCGTGGCCGAAGGGACATTCGAAATCATCAACGCCCTGGGACTGCATGCCCGGGCGGCGGCGCAGCTGGTCCAGGTGGCCAACCGCTACAAGAGCGAGGTGACGCTCATGTGCGAGGGCCAGAAGGCCAACGCCAAGTCCATCATGGGCGTGCTCATGCTGGCGGCGGCCCAGGGCATGCAGGTCACGGTGTCGTGCAAGGGAGAGGACGCCGCGGCGTGCCTCCAGGACATCCAGAAGCTCATCGCCAACCGGTTTGGTGAATCGAAGTGAAGTCATCCCCGCGCGGCGACTCGCCGCAGAGGAAGAAGGAACCGTGAGCAGCCAGGCCACCCCCACGTTGAACCTGAAGGGCATCGGCGCCTCACCGGGCGTAGCGGTGGGCCACGCCTTCATCCTGGACCGCAAGCGGGTGCGCACGCCCAAGCTGAGGCTGGCCGAGGCGGAGGTGGACCCCGAGCGCATGCGGATGAAGACGGCGTTGGACCTGTCCGACCGCCAGCTGTCCGAGCTCAAGGAGCAGATTTCCAAGACGGAGGGCCCCGAGCACGCCCTCATCCTCGAGGCGCACCGGTTGATGCTCCACGACCCGATGTTCGTGGACGAGGTGAACCGGCTCATCGTCGAGGACCGCATCAACGCCGAGTGGGCGGTGCGGCGGGTGGCGCGCAAGCTCAAGCACCTCTTCGACAACATCCCGGACGAGTACTTCCGCGAGCGGCGCTCGGACGTGGAGTACGTGGCGGACCGGGTGGTGCGCAACCTGCTGGGGCAGGTGGTGGACGAGGAGGTGACGCTGCCGGACCACGCGGTGGTGGTGGCGCACGACCTGTCCCCCGCGGACGCGGCGCTGATGGCGCGCAGCGGGCGGGTGGCGGGCTTCGTCACGGACCTGGGCGGCCAGACGAGCCACACGGCCATCGTCGCGCGGGCCCGCTCCACGCCCGCGGTGGTCGCCGCCGGGCGCGCCAGTGAGCAGATCTCCCCGGGAGACCTGGTCGCGATGGATGGCACGCGGGGCATCGTGCTGGTCAACCCCACGGAGGACCAGCTCGCGCTCTTCCACGAGACGATGCGTCGGCACCAGGAGAGCGAGGCCCGGGCACTGGAGTCCAAGGACCTGCCGGCGCAGAGCACGGACGGGTTCCGCATGCGGCTGGTGGGGAACATCGAGTTCCCGGAGGAGATCCAATCGCTGCTGGCGCACGGGGCGGAGGGCATCGGCCTGTACCGCACCGAGTTCATGTTCCTGGACCGCAAGAGCCCGCCCACCGAGGAGGAGCAGTACCGGGCGTACCGTCAGGTGCTGGAGATGATGGGCAACCGGCCCGTCACCATCCGCACGCTGGACCTGGGCGGCGACAAGGTGCCCGGCAAGGGCAAGCATGAGAAGGAGCCCAACCCCGCCATGGGGCTGCGGGCCATCCGCTACTGCCTGGCCCACCGGGAGCTCTTCCGGGTGCAGCTCCGGGCCCTCCTGCGCGCGAGCGTGCACGGGAACATGCGGCTGATGTTCCCCCTCATCTGCGGCATGAGTGAGCTGCGCGAGGCCCGCAGCGAGCTGGAGGCCTGCCGCACGGAGCTGGGGCGCGCCGGCGTACCGCTCGGCAAGCGCTTCCCGGTGGGCATCATGGTGGAGACGCCGAGCGCGGCGCTCATCGCGGACCGGCTGTCGCAGGAGGCGGACTTCTTCTCGGTGGGGACGAACGACCTCATCCAGTACTCGCTGGCCATCGACCGGCAGAACCGGGATGTGGCGTACATGTACAAGCCGCTGCACCTGTCGGTGCTGCGCTCGCTCCAGAACATCGTCACGGCGGCGAAGGACACGGGGATTCCCGTGGCCATGTGCGGCGAGATGGCGGGCGACCCCGTGTACGCGCTGGTGCTGCTGGCGCTGGGCTTCGACGAGCTGTCGATGACGGCGGGGCAGATTCCGACGGTGAAGAGCTTCATCCGTGAGACGAGCCGGGCGGATGCGCAGCAGCTGCTCTCGACGGCGATGGACCTGACGACGGCCGAGGAGATCGAGCGCTTCATCCGCACGGAGATGGACAAGCGCTTCGCCACGGGGATGTGAGCCCGAGCGGCCCTCTCCCCGCGTCGGGGAGAGGGCGGGAGCCCCCGCCTACTCGTGGATGACCTTCGTCTCCGAGTTCTCCTCGTGCGACTTGGAGGCGAGGTTCTCCTCGGGCACGAGGCCGTGCTTCTTCCGGAAGCGACGGAT
>NZ_DASVSO010000057.1:0-1827 GCF_036388035.1 Archangium sp. | reverse complement strand
CAGGGCCTCGAAGTAGTGCGAGAGCTGCACGGACTGCCCGGGCTGCGCCCCCTGGGGGGTGACGCGCGTGCCGAGGTAGCGCACCGCGCCTCCGCCCAGGGTGGCTCCGCTGCGGTACGTGAGGTCCGCTGGCGCGGCCTCCAGCACGCGGGCCTGGGTGGGCGGGGGCAAGGCCTTCGCACGAGGCTTGGGGCCAGCCTGCTCGTCGCGGCAGGAGGTGGCGAGCAACGCGAGCAGCGACAGCGACAGGAGGCGGGAGGCAGGGCGCATCGGGGCCGCGAATCCTAGGACCCCCTCCGGCGGATGTCTCGGAGAAGGGACCCGGACTCCGTCCACGTGTGTGGACGGCGGGCTGGAGTCGGGACACCTCGGAGGCGGCAACCCCCCGGAACTCCGCCCGTCCGAACCGGCATCCGGCTTGCTGGTCTCGGCCGGGCCATGCACTTCGAATTCGAGCACCTGGGCACTACCACCCCCTTCGAGCTGCCCGAGGGCCTCCACCTGCTGGGCGGAGGCGCCGAGGACCACATCCGGCTCGAGGGGCTCCCCTCCGGCCTGCTGACGCTGCGCATCGAGGACCACCGCTTGATGGTAGAGGCCACCCGCGCCTTCACCGTGGAGGACGTGAGGGTGCCCCCGGGCGTCCCGCGCCTCGTGCTGCCGGGAGAGGTGGTGGGGCTGCCCGAGCGGATGAGCCTGAAGGTGCTGGACCCCGACGGAAACGCCGAGCGGCAGGTGGGCACCCTGGCCGTCCTCAAGAACCTCCTCACGGACACGGAGGCCCTGACGCCCTCGCGGGCCGCCGCCCTCACCTGTCTCACCGGGGCGGACGTGGGCCGCACCTTCGCCCTCGCCGAGGCGAGCACCGAGCTGGGCCGGGGCAAGGAGGTAGCCGTGCGCCTGCGGGACATCGCCGTGTCCCGCCGTCACGCGCGCGTGCGCCACCAGGACGGCGCCTTCTTCCTGGAGGATCTGGGCAGCCCCAACGGCGTCTACCTCAACGGCAAGCGGGTGGAGGCGCCCTCCCCGCTCACCGAGGGCGATGTCATCGAATTGGGCCGGACGTTGCTGCGCTTCCAGGCGCCCATGGCCGAGCCGCTACCGCCCCCGGACAAGGCGAGTCCCCCGCCCGAGACGGAGAAGCCCTCCGCACCGGCCGAGGAGCCCATTGCCCACGAGGCTCCCCCAACGCCCTCCGCCGGGGACGCACCGGAGCGCCCGCGGTGGGAGTGGTGGCTCATCGGCCTCGGGGCGACGACGGCCCTGGTGGGGCTGCTCGCCACCTACGCGCTGACGGGCTGAAGCTCAGGCGCGCAGGGGCGAGAGGCCGGCGCGCTCGACGAGGAGCCGTGCCAAGTCGCGGTGATGCGCGAAGAAGCTGGTGAAGTGCACGAGGCCCCGGCGGCACCGCACGGCGTACACCGTCACCGGGCCGGGCAGCACATCCACCTTGTTGATGTCCGCGAAGGAGAAGTGCCGCGTGCGCACCATGCCCCGGTACGTGATGCCTCCCGCGTCCACGATGATCCGCGTGCGGCCGTAGTACGTCACCGACACGCCGAAGAAGAGGACGAAGAAGACCGCCGAGAGGAACGTCTGGAGGGGGACTCCGTCGAAGCGGAGTAGGTACAGCAGCACCCCCAACCACAGCAGTGTCGCGGCCCCCATGATCGCCGCGAGCACCCCGTGGGGGCGAAATACCTCCTGCCTGCCTGCCTTCGGAGCGCGCCGGTCCATATCGAAAAAGCTAAGGTCCGGGCCTGACATGCGCCACCCGTCCCCCCGCCGACCAGGCAAGGGAGTTCGCGGGCTGACTTCCTGGGAACT
>NZ_DASVSO010000056.1:0-12256 GCF_036388035.1 Archangium sp. | reverse complement strand
CGCCCACCACGATGAAGTCATGGGTCTTCATCTCAGGCCCCCTCTCCTCCCGCTCGCTCAGGCCCCGGCTTGAAGGCGGGATCGAACGGGCGGCTGTCGTGGAAGTTGGCCATGTAGACGATGCGTCCCTCCTGGATGAGGAAGTAGTTGGCGACCTCGGCCTGGATGGGCACACCCCGGGCGCTCACCGCCGTGATGTGGGACACCACGCTGGCCTGGTTGCCGTCGATGACGATGTACCGGGGCGTGTTCTGGAAGGACGCGTAGACGCGCTTCAGACCTCCCACGATGCCGCGCAGCGTCTCGATGCCCTCGATGTGGCCACCGAGCTGCTCATCCATGACGAGGTGCGCGTCGAAGAGTTCCAGCCAGGAGTCCCAATCCCCCGCGTTGACGGTTGCGTAATACCGCTCGACTACCTCTCGGACGTTCATGGGCACTTCCTCGTGATGGGGTTGAGCCCGACGTCTTTCGTCCGTCAGGCGTTGGAATAGACCCCGTGAGTGCGTGCCGTGATGAACCCGGGCCGGCGGAGAGCGGCGAAAGGAAGCAAGGGACCGAGCGGACGCGATGGCGCGCCCCATCACTCCCGCCCGCTCGCGGGTCTCTTCCGCAACGAGACACGACAAAGGAGGACCTGATGACCGTCGACCAGATTCGAGGATTCGCCGCGGCGTGGTACCTGGCCCTGGATCAGCACGCGCCGCTGGGGCACACCGCCAGCTTCCTGGCCGAGCGCGGCCTGCACATGCGCTTCCCGGACGGTGACATCCGGGACTTCGACAGCTTCAAGCGGTGGTACGAGCGCGTCACCCACCTCTTCTTCGACGAGAACCACTCCATCAACGACCTGGTGGTCACCTTCCACGAGGAGGAGGCGGAGGTGCGCATCGTCGTGGGGTGGCAGGCGAGCTGGTTCGAGCCGCCCGCCGCGAAGAGCAAGCGCGTGTCCCTGGACGCCACGCAGCTCTGGCGCGTGAGACCCTCGACCCGGAATGCCCACGGGCTGGAGATCGTCTCCTACGAGGCCATGGTCGAGCCCTTCCAGTACGCGCCCGGCTTCGCGCGCCTGTGATTGCCGGGTGCCCCGCGTGGGGTAGACTCACACCCCATGCGGCTCGGCTGGCTCAAGAATCTCTACGTGCAGGTGCTGGTGGCGGTGGTGTTCGGAGCACTGCTCGGACACTTCTGGCCCCAAGGCGGCGAAGCACTCAAACCGCTCGGTGACGGGTTCATCCGGCTCATCAAGATGCTGGTGGCGCCCGTGGTGTTCACCACGGTGGTGACGGGCATCGCCAAGATGGGAGACCTCAAGCGCGTGGGGCGCGTGGGGCTCAAGGCCTTCATCTACTTCGAGGTCGTCACCACGGGCGCGCTCCTGCTGGGCCTGCTGGTGGGCGAGCTGTTCCAGCCCGGCGCCGGCCTGAACGTGGACGTGTCCCGGCTGGATGCCAAGGCCATCGAGAGCTACACGAGCGCCAGCAAGTCGATGTCCACGGTGGACTTCCTGCTCGGCATCGTCCCCTCCTCCCTGGTGGACCCGTTCGCCAAGGGCGACATCCTGCAGATCCTCCTCGTGGCGCTGCTCACCAGCGTGGCGCTCTCGAAGATGGGGAAGGCGGGCGAGGGCATCCTGAAGGGCCTGGACAGCGTGGGCCACCTGCTCTTCGGCATGGTGGGCATCATCATGCGGCTGGCGCCCCTGGGCGCGCTGGGCGCCATCGCCTTCACCGTGGGCAAGTACGGCGTGGAGACGCTGCTGGGCCTGGGCCGGTTGATGGGCACCTTCTACGCCACCGCGTTCCTCTTCGTGGCGCTCGTGCTCGGGCCCATCGTGCGCTGGACGGGCGTGGGCCTGCTGCCGCTGCTGCGCTACCTGCGCGACGAGCTGCTGCTCGTACTGGGCACCTCCTCCTCCGAGTCCGCCCTGCCCCGCATGCTGGTGAAGCTCGAGGCGCTGGGGTGCCCCCAGAGCGTGGTGGGGCTCGTGGTGCCCATGGGCTACTCCTTCAACCTGGACGGCACCTCCATCTACCTCACGCTCGCCTCGCTCTTCGTGGCCCAGGCCACGGGAACCCACATCACCCTGGGCGAGGAGCTCGCGCTGCTCGCGGTGCTGCTGCTCACCTCCAAGGGCGCCGCGGCCGTCACGGGCGGAGGCTTCATCACGCTCGCGGCGACGCTGTCCGCCACCGGGAAGATCCCCGTGGCGGGGCTGGTGCTGCTGCTAGGCGTGGATCGCTTCATGTCCGAGGCGCGCGCCCTCACCAACCTCGTGGGCAACGCGGTGGCCACGCTGGTGGTGTCCAAGTGGGAGGGCGGGCTGGACGTGGAGAAGGCCCGCCAGGTGCTCGCCACCCCGCCTGCCCCCCTGGTGGTGGAGGCCCCGACGGCCCAGTAGGGCCGGCGCGTCACATGATGTCGAGCGCGCCCAGCAGGGACTGGAGCAGCTCGAGGGTGGAGCGCAGCTCGGGGCCGGTGAGTTGGGCGAGCGGCTGCTTGCGCGCCTTGCGCAGGAAGGCATCAAGTCGGGCGTCGCGCCCGTAGAGGGACTGGGCGCTGGCGGCCGCCTCGGCCAGGCTCCGTGCCGCCGCCGCCGGGTCCGAGCCCATCAGTCCCTGGGCCCGCTCCAGCCGGACCCCACAGCCCGCCCATACCTCGCGATCATGGGTGATGAGCACCTGGCGCTGGTTCACGTTGAAGAGCGAGCTCACGATGGAGTGCAACTCCTCCACCACGGCCAGCACGATCTGCTTGCTGGGATTGTCCTGGATGGCCAACTGCCCTATGCGGCCGCGCACCTCGATGACGTGCCGCTTGTCCTGGGCGCGCAGGTGCTTGTAGGCGGCGGTGCGGCCGAACGCGTCCAGCTCCGTTTGAAGCTGCTGCGCGTTCCACTGCACGTCCTCGGGCTCGGCCTCGCGCACCTGGGCCAGCCGCGCCTCCACGATGCGCGCCAGGTCCGCCACGATGGCCCGCACCATCACCGCCGCCTTCACCTCCGCCTCGTGGCCGGGCACCACCTGCTGCCGCGTCACCGGCCCGAAGGCACTGGCGGACTCGAAGACGAGGTTGCCAATCTGCTCGCGGAAGCGCGCGCGCAGCCGCTGGATCTCCGACAGCAGCATCCACCGGTCCGACACGACCGAGGGGTTGCGCATCACCTCGCCGAGCTGGGTGATGCCCTGGGCCAGTTGCTGCATCCATCCCTGGAGCAGCTCGGACGCGTCCTTGGCCCGCCGCGCCTCCACGGTGGCGGTCAGGGGGGCCCCGGCGGCACCCGCCACGCTCGACGCCTTCACCGCGAACTCCTCGCGGATGACGTTGAGGAGCACGTTGACGTCCATCACCGTGTCGCGGATGACGGGGGCCATCTCCTCCCAGAGCGACAGGTCCGGGCTGTCGTCCACGCTGGCGCTCTCGTACTTCAACAGATCGAGGTCGCTCAACCGGACGATGGCCTGTCCCGCGGCGGTGTACACGCGTCGCAGGCGCTCGGCGAAAGCGCGATCGGACAGGGATTGCAGGAGCTCTTCGAGCTTGGAGGAGAGGACGAGCGGAGAGGTATCGGCGGACACGGCCCCCCCACTCTAACGGGTCCGGCACGGCGCGTCGCGGATTTGGCCCACCGCAGCGTGTGGCGTTGAGCACTCGGCGCGGGTGCTCGACTTCAGGGTGGGTGCGATCTAAGCACGCGCGTGCATGATCCAGGTTCTTCTGCTGAATGAAGACAAGCTCCTGTCCGGTGGCGAGGAGCTGCTCGACCAACCCGGCCCCAAGTGGATCGACGTCCTCCACCCCACCGAGGAGGAGATGAAGCGGCTCGGGGAGCGCTACGGGCTGCACCGGCTGGCCATCGAGGACAGCCTGCACCTGGATCAGCGGCCCAAGCTGGAGGAGTACCCCAACCACCAGTTCATCGTGCTCCAGGGGTTCACCGCCCACGCCGAGGACGTGTGCGACCTGACGCTGCACGAGCACCACTTCTTCCTCGGGCCGGACTGGCTCATCACCGCCCATGAGCTGCCCTTCGAGGGCCTGGAGTCGGTGCGGCAGCGGGTGCGGAACGAGCCGCGGGTGACGATGGGGCGCGGGGTGGACTTCGTGCTGTACCAGCTGGCGGACGCGCTGGTGGACCGGAACTTCCCCATCCTCGACGACTTCAACGAGGAGCTGGAGGACCTGGAGTCGGACATCTTCGAGAACCCGAAGCAGGAGCACCTCCAGCGCATCTTCGCCATGAAGCGGGCGCTGGTGACGCTGCGGCGGGTGCTCTCGCCCCAGCGGGACGTGCTGGGCTTCCTGGCCCGGAGGGGCATCCCCAACGTGCAGGAGCGGACGGCCCTGTACTTCCGCGACGTGTATGACCATCTGGTGCGGCTGTACGAGCAGATCGACACGGGCCGCGACCTGTTGGGCAACGTGATGGACGGCTACCTGTCCATGGTGGCCAACCGGACGAACGACATCACCAAGCAGCTCACCATCATCTCCACCATCTTCCTGCCGCTGGCGTTCATCACGGGCTTCTTCGGACAGAACTTCGACGTGCTGTCCCAGCGGGGGTTCTTCTGGGTGATGCTGGCCTCGGTGTTCGGCCTGCCGGTCGCCATTTTGATCTGGATCAAGCGCAAGCAGTGGATCTGAAGTCCCTGGAGGAGCCCATGCCCACCCTCACCGTCGATGGCGTTCCCCTGCACTACCGCGACGAAGGCCGCGGACCGCCGGTGCTGCTGTTCCACGCGTACCCGCTGAACGGGGACGCCTACGCGAAGCAGGTGAAGGCCCTGTCGGGGCGCTACCGCTTCATCATCCCGGACGTCCGGGGCTTCGGGCGGAGCGGGCTGGGCAAGGAGAGCGCCACGGAGATGTCGCGCATCGCCCAGGACGCGCTGGCACTGCTGGACGCGCTGAACGTGGAGTCGGCGGTGGTGGGCGGGGTGTCCATGGGCGGGTACGCCGCCATGGCGCTGCTGCGAGAGGACGCGGGGCGCGTGCGGGGGCTGGTGCTGGTGGACACGCAGGCCACGGCGGACGACGAGGCGGGACGGGCGCGACGGGAGGCCTCGGCCCAGGAGGCACTGCGGGAGGGGCCCGAGTCCGCGGTGCGGGCGCTGCTGCCGAAGGTGGTGGCGGCGGGACCGGACTCGGAGGTGGGGCGCGAGGTGGCGGCGATGATGCGGACGGCGACTCCGGCGGGCCTCGCGGCGGCGCAGCGGGGCATGGCCCTGCGTCCGGACAGCAAGGACATCCTCGCGCGCTACGCCGGGCCCGCGCTGGTGCTGGTGGGCGAGAAGGATCCGGTGACGCCGCTGGAGAAGGCCCGGCAGATGGCGGACCTCATCACCGGGGCGCGGCTGGAGGTCATCCCCAACGCGGCCCACCTGCCCAACCAGGAGCAGCCGGAGCTGTTCAACGCGCAGCTCGACGGCTTCCTGTCGGGGCTGTGAGCGGCCCTTGCTCGGGGCCGGGGTGAGCGTGCCTGTCGCCCTCCCCCACCCCGGCTCACCTGGAACGGCTACTTCTTCTGCCCAGGCTCCGCGCGCGGGACGTCCGCGCCCTGGCCCCCGATGCCGAGCAGCTCGACCTCGAACACCAGGGTGGCATCGGGAGGAATCGCGGGAGGCGAGCCCGACTCACCGTAGGCCGTCTTGGAGGGGCACACGAGCTGGGCCTTGCCGCCCACCTTCAGCTTCTGCACGCCCTCGGTCCAGCAGGGGATGACGCCCGTGAGGGGGAACTCGATGGGCTGCCCGCGCTTGTAGGAGCTGTCGAACTCCATGCCGGTGGTGAGCGTGCCACGGTAGTGCACCTTCACCGTGTCGCTGGCCTTGGGGCTCGGGCCGGTGCCGGCCTTCAGCTCCTTGTAGAGGACGCCCGAGGGCAGCTTGACGACGCCCTTCTCCTTGCCCGCCTCCTCCAGGAACTTCTGGCCCACCTTCCCCTGCCGGGCCTTGGCGATCTCCTGCAGCTTGGGCCCGTACTTCTCCAGCTCCACCGCTGGCTTCATGTTGGTGAGGGAGTCCGTCATGCCCTTCTTGACGAGCTCGATCTCCGCCGGGCTCAGATCGAAGACCTTGATGCTCCGCCCGATCGACAGTCCGAGCGCGTAGAACGTCTTCTCATCCTCGGTCTTGAGCTGCGCCTGTCCCTGCGCCGCCTGCTGCGCCCGCGCCTGCAGCCCGGCGAGGCCGAGCAGTACTGCCGCCAACACTCCCAATCGCATGTCCATCCGCCTTTCTCTGTGGCGGCGGAAGGATAGGGCCATCCAACCCGTCGGGCGGGTCTTTTCGGGGCCTGGGTTCAGTCCTTCATCATCGATCTTGATGTGGCCCCCGGTCTGTTCTCTTGACTGGCCGCCCTGGTTCCAGCGGCCAGTCACCTGCTGCGCCGCCCGGTCCCCGGCCAGCCTTGGGTGCCGGGCCCCTCCGCGCCCCGGCCGGTGCACAGCGTTGGCATCGGGACGCTGAGTCCCCTCTCGAGACAAGGAGCTCCGTGGCCATGGAGACGAATGTCGAACTGCCCCGCGCGAACGATACCCGTGCGCTCGTCCCCTCTTCCGTGCAACGCGCCGCCCGCCGTGTCATCCACCGCGGCGGTGCCGAAGCGGGCTTTCCCAGCCAGCCCCTCTTCCGGGTGCTGCCGCTCGCGCGGCTCATCCCGCAGGACCTCCACAGCCTGGGTGACTACCTCGGTGCGATCGGGGTGGGCACGATGGCGGCGAGCAGCGGCACCTCGCGCGGCCGCTTCGCCGGCCTGATGCTCGCGCTGTCGGGCGTGGGTGTGTCGCTCTTCACCGACTACCGGCTGAGCCTCAAGAAGTGGGTGCCCATCGAGGTCCACGAGGCCATCGACTACGTGTGGAGCTTCACGACGATCGCCTCGCCGTGGCTGTTCGGCTACGCGAAGAAGGCGCCCGCGGTGGCCTTGGGCCAGGTGCTCGCGGGCGTGGGCTACATCGTCTTCTCCGCGCTGACGGACTACCGGGGTCAGGTCGGGGTGCGCTGGGGCAAGAACAAGAGCCTGACGACCGGGCCGGTAGGCGCCTAGAGCGCCCCACGACTCACGGCAGGCAGGAGACGCGTGTGCTGTCCATCGAGCACACGCGGCACTCCTTGACCCGCACCAGCAGGCCCATGCGGCACTCGAGGACGGCCTTGCCGTCGGCCGTGCACAGCCCGCGGCCCTCGGCGGACTGCGCGCACGCATCTCCCTCGAGGTTGCCACTCAGGTCGCAGTTGACGTTCTGGCCCTCGTCCGAGCACCCCGAGGGGCCCCTGCATGGGAGCGTGCGCCACTTCCGGTCGCGACACTCGAGGGCCGTCGTCTCGGAGAAGCAGGTGTAGCCACCGCCCTCGCAGGAGTCTCCGGCCTTGACGCCACAGGCCGGGAGCAGGAGGGAGCCGAGCAACACGGGGAGCAACACAAGAGAGCGATTCATCACGGCGTCCGACGATTCCAGGCGCCGCGAGCCCGGTCAACCCGTGTCACTCCCCGAGCGTCTCGCGGAAGTAACGCCGGAAGTTGCCGCCGAGGATGCGCTCCACGAGCGCCTCCGGGTGGCGGCGCAGCAGGGCCTCGGTGAGCTTGGGCAGGTCCGTCACGTCGCGGATGCCCTTGGGCAGGGCCACCATGCCGTCATAGTCCGAGCCAATGCCCACCCCCGCCTCCCCCATCACCTGGAGGGCATGCTCGACGTGCCGGACCACGTCGTCGATGGTGTCCCCGCCCAGGTAGACGGGGGCGAGGATGATGCCCACCACGCCTCCCCGGTCGGCGATGCGGCGCAGCACCTCATCGGAGAGATTGCGCCAGCCTCCGCCCGCCCCGCGTACCCCCGTGTGCGAGGAGAAGACGCGGGCGGTGGGGTGCGCCAGGATGTCCTCCAGCGTGCGCTCGGAGGCGTGGGCCACGTCCACGCTCATGCCCACGCGGACCATCTCCTCCAGCACCGCATGGCCCAGCGGCGACAGGGGCCGGTTGCCCATCAGCGGGAAGGAGGAGCCTCCCGCCTCGTTGTTGGACAGGTGGGTGAGGCCCATGAAGCGCACGCCCCGGTTGTGGAGCTCGGCCACGCGCTCCGCCCGACCCTCGATCGCATGGGCGCCCTCGATGCCGAGCACCGCCGACAGCCGCCCCTGGGCGAGGTTCTCCTCCAGCGCCCGTCCCGAGGTGGTGACGCGCACCTGCCCCTCGGAGCGGCGGCAGAAGTCCCCCAGGCGATCAACCTGCCAGAGGGCGCGCGACCACTCGCTGGCGCGGGCCTCGCGGGGCCAGCCACGCCAGACGGCGAAGGCCTCGAAGCCTCCGATGAAGGGGAAGCCGCGCGTGACGATGGTGAAGCACTGGAGCTTCATCCCCACCTCGCGCAGGCGGGGGAAGTCCACGTGTCCCTCGTCGGAGCGCACGCAGAGGTCCCGGTTCCACATCAACGAGTCCGCGTGGCTATCGGCAATGCACCAGCGCTGGTGGAGCTCGAGCACGTCGCTCGTCGTCAGTGACATGGGTGCAGTCTCGGGCCTCGGGCCTTTCACCACAATGCCGAAAGAGAAACGGCCCCCGCCCGAAGGCGGAGGCCGCTTCCATCCCTCTCGCGAGGGTTACTTCTTCTGCTTGCCCGGGTGCTGGGCGCTTTCCTTCTCCACCTCGATGCTCTTGAGGACCATCTTCCCGGCCGGGTCCATCATGTACGAGGCGCGCACCTCGTCGCCGGCCTTCAGGTCCGTGAGGGCCACCGGCTTGTCATCCCGCATCACCTGCACCTGCGCGTTCGTCTGGAAACGCAGGATCTGGTTGTTCTTGTCCGGGACAATCAGCGCGAGGCTGTTGCCCGACGCCGACTGGATGGTGCCCTCCACCTCCTCGGTCCTGGCATGGGTCATGCCGCTGCCGCCCGTGGCGTCGTCGTTCAGGTTGCTCTGGTCGTTGAGCTGCTCCCGGGACTGCTCCCGCTCCAGCTCGGCCAGCTCGCGCTGCTCCTCGCGCACGTCCTGCTGGGCCTCGGCCTGCTCCTTCGCCGCGTCGCGCTGGACTTCCGCCGTCGTCTGCGCCGCCTCGCGCTGGGCCTCGGCCACCTCCTGCCGCTGCTCCTGGACCGCTGCCTTCTTGTCCTGGCAGCCCGTCACCAGCCCCAGCCCCGTCACCGCCACCACCGCCATCATGAGCTTGCGCATGCCCCTCTCCTTTCAGTCCCGTTCATCACGACCCGGGGGAGAACCCCCCCCCCTCTCGTGTGGCGGGAAACTGAGCGCATGCCTCGCGGATGCACAGCGCTTGTCAGGAAGAAAAAGAGGACCAGGGGCCTCGACTCGAAAGAGGAGCGCCCGGATGCCCGCCTGCTTGAAATGGGCGGAATTCGCCGGATTTCCCGCGAGACCCCCGACCGTCGGCCTAGGAACCCCCGTCCAATGGCGCGCTCTGCTCACAGAAAGGCGCGCCCCCGGAGGCCCAGCGGTCGATGAGCGCTCGCTCGGCCTCGGTGGGCTGGGGGCTCGTCGTTGGCGGCGGCATGGTGCGGGAGACGACGGCACGCGCGTGGATGCGGGGCGCCAGCAGCTTCGCTCCCGCCACGTCCCCCACGGCCTCGTACACGTCGAGCCGGAAGTCCTTCCGGCCACTGCTGACCGTCGTCGCGTCGTGGCACGAGGACACACAGGTGGCGGCGAGGATGGGCTGGATGTCCTTGCACCAGGTGGGCACCGGCCCGGTGCTGGGGTTGGAGACGCCGGGCCCGTTGAGCACCTCGCAGGTGCGCCCCGCGCCCGGACGGGCGGCGACGCAGGTGTAGGGCTCGGGGCAGTCGGCCGCGGTGTCGCACGACTTGCCGGTGAAGTCGGGGGCCTCGATGGAGCAGCCGACGACCGCGGCGGCGCAGAGGCCCAGGAGGCTCAAGTGCAGGGGCTTCATGGGGCTTTACTGAGTACCACCGTCGGCACAGAGAGGTGTACCTCCCGCGACCCAACGGGAGAGGAGGTCACGCTCGGCCGCGGAGGGAGCGGGGTTGTTCGGGGGCGGCATCGTCGGCGGCTCCACGGCGGCGCGGGCCTTGATGCGGGCGGCCATGTCGCGGGCCCCGAGCACCCCATCCGACGGGGCGTAGGTGTCGAGCCGGAAGCTCGTCGGGCCGCTCCTGGAGGGGTCCGCGCCGTGGCACGAGGACACGCAGGTGGCGGCGAGGATGGGCTGGATGTCCTTGCACCAGGTGGGCACCGGCCCGGCGTCGGGCGTGCCCGCGTCGGTGTCCAGGGGGCGTGGCGGGTACAGCACCTCGCAGGAGCGCTGGCCCTCGGCGAGGGGGACGCAGCGGTAGGAAGCGGGGCACTCGGAGTCGTCCGAGCAGGAGTGCCCCGGCCCGGCGTTTTCGGAGATGAGGCAGCCGGAGACGGCCAGGGCGGAGATGAGCAGCAGGGATTTCAGAAGGACGTCCATGTGTAGGCCCCTCCCTCCAGACAGGGCGAGAACACTTGTAGACCCGGGTTCCGCTCCATGGGAAGCCGGACGCGGCGAAAGCCGCTAGGCTCGACAGACACCGCTCCCTTCTCCTTCGAGGTGCTCCATGCCCGCCAACTCCCCTGGATCCTCGCCGCCTCCCGCCGCCGCGCCCCCGACGGGTCCTCTTCGCAACGAGCGCTTCTCCAGTCAGCCGGACCTGGCGGAAGTGCTCGCCGGCAAGTCCACGCTCGGCTCCGGCTCGAAGGGGCCGGGCGTACGCGCCGTGCAGCAGGCCCTGGCCGACATGGGCTTCAGCCTGCACGGGGGCGCCGATGGGGCCTTCGGTGCGCAGTCGACCAAGACGGTCCGCAACTTCCAGGTGCATGCCCGCTCGGCCTTCCCCGAGGTGCAGCCCACCGGCAAGGTGGATGCCGCCACCCTTCGGGCCCTGGATGCGCTCGCCCCGGCACCGGGACAGCGGGGGCAGACCCAGCACCTCCCAGGGCCGCGCTACAAGAGCACCCCCGTGCGCGTCGTGGTGGTGAAGAACGAGCACCGCACCTTCCTCTTCAACTCCCAGGGCCAGCTCCAGGCCATCTTCGGCAACGCGGTGGGCACTCGCCACACCCCGACGGACTCGGGCCTCAAGAAGGTGACGGGCAAGCTCAACGAAGCGCAGTCCCACGCCCTGGGCAAGAAGCTGTGGGGCGGCCCCGTCTTCGGGCCTCGCATCATCGACCTCTCGTGGGCGGATGGCTCCCGCTCGGGCGAGGAGCTCCATGGCACCAACGCCCCCGCCCAGCTCGGCGAGGATGTCTCGCACGGCTGCGTCCGCCACGATGATACCGCCATCCTCGCCCTCTACGACGCCCTGCGCGTGGGCGACATGGTGGCCATCGTCGACAGCGTCAACGACCCGCACCTGAGCGCTCCGCCCTCGACTCCGACGCCCGACCTCTCGGGCGCGGTGGCTTCACGCGAGTAGGCAGCCATGGACCTGACCCGGGAGCTGCTCCACGCCCTGCCGGACCTGCCCCGGTGGGTGGAGCTACGCAGCCATCTGCTGGAGGGGACGGCCACCGTGGAGGGTGAACCCTCCGCGTGTGTGGTGCGAGGAGATGACGGCGCCGGTAGCCCCCAGCTCTTCGTCGTGGGCAAGCCACCGGCGGACCTGCTCACCCGCATGCTGTCGCAATCGCCCGCGGAGCTGCTGGTGCCACCGGAGTCGCACGAGCATGTGGCCGCCATCCTGGGCCGCCGTGGCCTTCGCGCGGACCTCCTCACCCTCCGACAGCCCCTCCCACGGCAGGCGCCGCCGGAGACGCGCATCATCTCCTCCCTCGCGGATGCGCCCGCCTTCCCTCCCGAGTTGGAGGAAGAGCTGCGCGCCGCGCTCAGGCGCGTGCCCCTGGCCGTGGCACTGGAGGCGGAGCAGGCGGTGGCCTTCTGTTACCCCGGGTCCATCAGCGAGTCGCTGTGGGACGTGTCGATCGACACCCTCGCCGGCTTCCGTCGCCGGGGACACGCGATGCGCGCGGTGCGGGCCATGATGATGCTCATGGCTGGACGCGGGCGGGTGCCCATCTGGGGTGCCTCCGAGGACAACCCGGCGTCCTCGCACCTGGCGCATAAGCTCGGGTTCCAGGAGGCGGACGAGCTCTACCTCTTCTGACGCCTTGTCGCGGCAGCGGGCCTCAGAAGTGGAACGTGAGGCTGGCCTTCTCGGCCGCGGGCTCGGGGAGGAGCTCCAGGACGAGCCCGTAGGCCAGCGTCAGCCCCGCCACCCCGTCGAGCACGTTGGCGGTGGCGGCGTGGGTGCGGGCCC
>NZ_DASVSO010000055.1:0-12491 GCF_036388035.1 Archangium sp. | reverse complement strand
CGCCCGCTGGCTGAGCAGTGAGCGGAGGCAAGTGGGAGCGGGCGGGCAGACAGGCATGCCCGCTCGCCTGAAGTGCCCGGGTTCCGAGCCCATCCCTAGCTTCGGACAGATGGCCTGCCAGCCGGGAGGAAGGCGCGATGGAGTCGTGGAACCGGATGTCGAGCGATGCGGTGCGCACGCACACGTCGGATGGGGTGAACCGGCGGATTGATGACCGGGTGGAGGGGTGCGTCCGGCACATGGCGGAGCAGGACCGCGCGGCCATCACCCAATACCTGGACAAGCTGGAGCGCGAGTGGGACCTGAACCGGATGGTGACGGTGGCGGCGTCCGCGGTCTCGGTGCTCGGGCTGGTGCTGGGCGCCAGGGACGGGAAGGCCTGGCGGGTGGTGAGCGGCGTGGCGGCGGGACTGCTGCTGCAGCACGGCCTGCTCGGCTTCGGCCCCCTGGCGGAGGTGGTGCGGGTGCTGGGGGTGCGGACGCGGAAGGAGATCGACCTGGAGAAGTTCGCCCTCAAGGCGCTGCGCGGTGACTTCGAGCGCATTCCGCACGACGGAGGCCCGCTGGCGAGGGCCAACGCCGCGCTGGTGGCCGCCCAGTCCTGAGCCGCCTGGAATGCAACGGGCCGGGGTGAGGGCCTACCGCTCGCCTCACCCCGGACCCATGGACGTCAGTTCCCGCCCACCCGCGTTCCCATGCCGCCGAGGCTCACGGGAGGCGAGGGGGGAGCCTTGGCGCCCGGCGTGCCGTGCCCCTTGAACAGATAGCCCTCGAGTCCGGCGAGGCCGATGGAGAACTGGGTCACCCACTTGTCGGCGGGGCGGCCCGCGCGGGCCTTGATGTCGAACGGGTAGGCGAAGTGCAGGCGCAGGAGCAGGGGCCCGAGGCCGACGTTGATGCCCACGGCGGCATCGAGGACGCGGTGGTCCCACACGTCGCGGGCCGAGCCGCCCACGCCGCCGAAGTCCACGCCCGCCACGCCCATGAGGGTGTTGAGGAAGGCGATGCGGATGAGCGCGTCGAGCGGCACGCGCAGCTCCAGCGTGGAGTAGCCGTAGTGCTGGCCGAGCAGCCACTCCTCGTCGCCGAACTGCGCGCCGCGGATGGTGTCGAAGCTGGACAGGTAGAAGGAGCGGGCGAAGCGTCCGCCGAAGGTGGTGCCCACGCCGCCGCGCAGCAGCAGGTGGGTGCTGCCCAGGAAGAGCGGGAAGTAGCGCTCGGCGTCCACGCGCACGTTGCCGAAGACCTGGCTGTGGAAGGGCTGCACGCCGGTGGTGAGCTCCGTCAGCACCGAGCTGCCCGACAGCGGCGTGCCCGTGTAGTGGTAGCGCAGGGTGTTGTAACCCCACGCCACGGAGCCCTCCGTCTGGAAGCGGATGCCCTCGTTGGCCTGGCGCCACGGCGTGTACAGGTCACCGACGCCATTGACCTCCTCCAGGTTGAGGATGAAGGAGGTCGTCGGGTCGAGGAAGTACGACACGCCGCCGATGCTCAGGTTGGCCTCCAGGAAGGTGAAGGTGCTGAGCGGGTAGCGGGTGATACCGGTGGCGCCGAAGAACCGCTCGCCCGAGACGAGCGCGTTGTAGGGCAGGTTGCCCGCGTTCTGGCGCAGCGTCGGATCCACGCGGAAGCGCAGGGACTGGAAGAGGCCACCACCCCACGTCAGCCGGTTCTGCTGGTTGAGGTAGAGCAGGTAGCCGTCGGTCAGCTCCAGCGAGCCGTAGACGGCCACCTGGAAGAGCGCGGCGTGGTTGCGCAGCCGGTCCGTGGCGGAGGCGAAGAGCTGGCCGTAGAAGCCGCCGCCGCCCGCGCCGGCGAAGCCGAGGATGGGCCCCAGGTCGATGTTCTCCCGGGTGAAGGGCCTGTAGGCCTCGGCGCCCACCAGCGAGCGCTGCGGCAGGGCGCTGGGCGGCGCGGCCGCCACCTTCGCCGTGTCCTCCACCGCGAAGGACAGGAGCTGGTTGGAGCGCAGCAGGGCCGGCTTGCGCTCACCGGACAGGTGGAAGAGCGTCCACAGGTTGCCCTCGGGCCCGGGGCTCGGCTCGAAGAGGCCGGTGGTCACGTCCGTGCGCCGCACGAGGCCGCCACCGCCGGTGTACTCGTACAGGTCCGAGCGGCTCTTGTCGTAGGCCACGAAGAAGAGGCGGCCGTCCGGCAGCACCGTGGGATCCTGATGGTCGCGCGCCTCGGTGGTGAGGCGCTCCACCTGGCTGGCGTTCTCCGGCTTCACCCGGAAGAGGTTGTAGTAGCCGTGCGAGGTGGCGTCCGAGGTGAAGACGAGGCCGGCCTGGCCCCAGGTGAGGCTGCGCTCGGCGTACACGTCATGGGTGATCTGCTGGGGCGTCACGTCCAGGCCCTGGTCCAGCGGCAGCACGTAGACGTCACGCGTGCCCGCCTCGCTCAGGCCGATGAAGGCGAGCTGCTTGCCATCCGGGGAGAAGACCGGCGAGTACGCGGCGATGAGCCCGTGGTTGGCCAGCGTGTAGCCCACGCGCTCGCCCAGCTCGAAGCGCACCTTCACCGAGGGCGTCTTCTGCAACCCGGTGGCGGTGGCCATGTAGGGGCTGCGGCCCGGGGACGCCATCGTCCCTCCGAAGCCGGTGACGGGGTCCGCGGTGTGCTTGTAGGACTGCACGTAGATGATGTCGCGCGCCAGGGTCTCGGCGACGAAGGCCAGCCGGTCCCCGGTGAGGGCGAAGTTGCGCCCGAAGATGGGGTGCAGCGACTCGTAGCCGGGCACGCCGTCGCCCTGCACCTTCACCGTCTTATCGGGATCGCGCGGGTCCAGCATGATGAGCTGGCTCTCGCCCGTCTCCGGGACGATGCTCCGGTACATCAGCACCCGGCCATCCGGCGAGCTGTTGAGCGCGGTGACGATGCCCTTGCGCTCGCGCAGCAGATCCAACGAGGTGTTGGTCTGCTCGGCCTTGAGGTAGGTGCGGTAGGCGCGCTGCTTCAGCCACGCCTCGAACTTGGAGGCGACCTTGGGCGGCTCGTCTCCGGTGAGCAGCTCCACCAGCCCCTCGAACTGCAGGTTGGGCGTGGTGCCCGTGCCGGAGATGAGCTTGGGCGAGTTCTCCAGCAGCTTCTGGATGATGCCCGCCCCGTACGTCTCCTCGAGGAACTGGCAGCGCGCCTGGCCCACCTTGTAGATCCACAGGAAGCCGTAGGGCCCGGGAGACCAGAAGTCGAGGAAGGCGTAGCCGCGCATCAGGTCCGGGTTGATGAGCAGATCCCTCACCATCATCTCGCCCTCGGGATCCAACCCGCCCTTGGCGTAGAACTCGGCGAGACCCTCGATGAACCAGAGGGGAATGCCGTTGAGCGGATCCCCCGACACCTTGGCCTGTTCGGCGAGGAAGCGGACCTTCTGGATGGTGAACTGGTGCGCCATCTCGTGGGTGCTGATCTCCCCGAAGAGGCGGTGGTCCCCCATGTAGGGCAGGGCCAGCTCCAGGTGGCCCTGGGTGCTGGTGACGCCGAGCGTTCCCTCCGAGACCGCCATCACGTTGGTCTGCAGGAACTCCTGGTAGCTGCTGTAGAGGATGTAGGGGAAGGTTTGCGTGGGGACGAACTGGAAGCGATCGACGAGGTAGCGGTACGTGTCCTCGAGCTGGGGCGCGGCGTACTGGGCCACGTTGCGCTCGTTCTCGTAGAAGTAGAAGCGCACGCCGCCGCTCTTGTCCCCGAGCGACTTGGCGTAGGTGGGGCCCGCGTCCGGGGTGCCGCCATCCGTGGACAGGGCAATCGGGACATAGAGACCACTTCCAGTGGCCGTGCCGCCGTCCGACGTGTCCACCACGGGGGTGGGAGACCCCGGCTCGATGGACTCGATGGAGCTGCCGCCGGTGCCCTCCTCGTCGGACTTGCCTGGCTCCTTCTGGGCCACGGCGGAGGACGGGGGAACCGTCTTCGTGTCGGAGTTGGACGCGCCCGGCGAGCGCATCTGCGTCTGGGTGGGCGCCGTGGGAGTAGGACCACCCGGCGCGCCGGGCGGTTGGGTGTGGGCGCGGTGGGCGGGCGGCGCGGCCACCCCCTCGGCATGGGGACCGACGAGGATGTCCAGGTGCCGCCACTCGAATTCGTAGGTGCGTACCGGAGAGCGGTAGGCCCGACGCGGTACGACATAGGTCTGCGCCAGCGCTGCCTCCGGGAGGAGGACGGCGAGCAGGGCGGCGATAAGAAGGCGGTGATTCACAGGGGCGACCTCCCGGGTGGGGAGACGAGGGACTGACCGAACCTAGGCAGGCTCCCCCATATAGGCGAGTGGGCAGGCGAGCGCCGCGCGTTGATTGCTCAGCGGTACACGTCCTCACGCCTTCAGGTGTTGGCTGAACCAATGCTTTTGTCTTGCTCCAGCGCCCGGTATGGAGGGCCCATGAATCGTTTTTTCCTCTACACGACAGGGGTTCTGCTCCTCACTGCCACCGGCTGTACGAACACGGAGCAGGTCGAGAAGAAGGAGTGCCAGCTCGAGGCCTTTGATCTGTCCGCTTGTGACCGGTCGGGGCTGGCCGCCGTGACGGCGGAGGGCGTCTGGCACCTGAACGTCGTCCTCAATGGCGCCGAGACGCCGGGTTCGATGAACCTCGCGGCCGAAAATGGAGTGATCTTCGACTCGCCGATCACCGAGCGTCAGGTGGGGGCGGACACGTTCTTCCTGGCCAGTGACTTCCAGGAGGCCGGCTTCGCTCCCACGCGCTTCGCGCTCGCGGGGTGCCAGGCGTCCGCGCCGGGCCATGTGCGGGGCGAGTTCCGCCGGTGCTCGGGGGGCGAGGCCGACATCAAGGGCTCCTTCGAGGCGGTACGCGTCACGCGGCTGGCCGGTGAGGCCGAGGCGTCCGGGGTGACGCTCGTGTCCGAGCTGGCCCTGCCGCTCGGGGTGGTGCCGATGAACCTCTTCATCGCGAACGGGCACGCCTACGTGACGGCGCTGGGAGATGGCCTCTTCGTCTTCGACGTGAGGGACCCGGCCGCGCCCAAGCAGCTCGTCGCGGTCCCCTCGCGCGGCGACATCTGGCGCCAGGTCTGGGTGAAGGACCAGACGCTCTACATCGCGAGCGAGGCGGAGGGCCTCCTCCTCTACGACGTGAGCACCCCGGCTTCCCCCAAGCGGCTCACGTCGCTGCCGGGCGCGGGTTTCGCCGTGTCGGTGTGGGGCCTGTACCTGGAGCAGGACCGGCTCTACGCGGTCTCGCCGGTGCCGCGCGCCGAGGTGCTCATCTACAACGTGACGACGCCCGCCTCGCCCACGCTGCTGTCGCGCTACATCGTGGAGGACAGCCTGCCCGAAGAGGGAGAGAACCCGGTGGAAGCGGCGGCCCTCGGGAATCAGCTCTACATCGCCCACTGGCGCTACGGGCTGGCGGTGGCGGGCGTGAAGGATCCGAAACTGCCGGAGAAGCTGGGGCGCTACTCGTACGCAAGCGCCACCAGTCGCTCCGTGGCGGTGGGCGAAGTGGGAGGGCGCCCCGTCGTTTTCGAGTCCAGCGAGGGGTGGGGCTCGAGCGTGCGCGCGCTCGACGTGGAGGATCCTA
Source organism: Archangium sp. (assembly GCF_036388035.1). Classification (GTDB taxonomy): domain Bacteria; phylum Myxococcota; class Myxococcia; order Myxococcales; family Myxococcaceae; genus Archangium. The sequence continues at coordinate 6,954 of NZ_DASVSO010000055.1, read as the reverse complement.
GCAACATCAAGGAGTTGGGGCGCTTCACGCTGAGACCGGAATCCACCGTGAGCGGACTGACGTTGATGGGGACGAAGCTGTACGTGGCGCACAACCAGGACGGACTCAGAGTGCTGGATGTGTCCGACCCCAACACGCTCCGACAGGCGGGCTGGTACAATAGCTGGCGGGAGACGGACCCGGGCCGGGGACGCTTCTTCTTGGATGGGCTCGGTGACGTGAAGGTACCGGGAGACGGTCTCATCTACGCGACGGACACATCGCGCGGGCTGCTCATCTTCCGTGAGCTTCCGTGACCAGGGTTGAGTGGAAGCATGACTCAGAGCGTTTCGAAGCCATGTGAGCGGTGCCAGTCCCTTCCAGAGAAGCTGGAGCTGGAGGGCATGGGCCGACTTTTCCTCTGGCTGCCGCTGGGCCACAGCTTTGGCAAGCTGGTGCGCGTGCTGGGCGACTCCGGTCGCCAGTTCCAGGTGACGCCAGAGGCGCAGTGCGTGGCGGTGCGGCTGGAAGGCGCGCACCTGGGCGCCTTCGTGGCGGACGTGGTGGGCTCGCTGACGGGCGAGGAGGCCCGGGCCACGCGCGCGCTCTTCCTCCAGGGAGAGGGAGAGCCGGGGCTGGTGGACTTCCCGCGGGTGGGCTCGCTCACGCAGCTGCTCACCATGACGCGGGCCGGGTGGTTGGTGGACATGCTGGCCGAGAAGCGCGTCACCAGCCACTACCAGCCCATCGTCCACGCGAAGGACACGCGCCAGGTCTATGCCTACGAGGCGCTGCTGCGCGGCCTCGAGCGGGATGGCTCCCTGGTGTTCCCGGGGAAGATGCTGACGCTGGCGCGCGACGCGGACATGCTCTTCCAGTTGGATCTGGCGGCGCGGCTGTCGGCGGTGCGCGAGGCCGCCCGGCTGGGGCTGAAGGTTCCCATCTTCATCAACTTCACGCCCACGGCCATCTACGATCCGGCCTTCTGCCTGCGCTCGACGGTGTCGGCCATCTCGGAGCTGGGCATCCCGCCGAGCCACGTGGTGTTCGAGATCATCGAGTCGGACCACACGCCGGACGCCAACCACCTCAAGTCGCTCATCGCCTACTACCGGCAGGCGGGCTTCCGGGTGGCGCTGGATGACCTGGGCGCGGGGTTCTCCTCGCTCAACCTCATCCACCAGCTCCGCCCGGACATCATGAAGCTGGACATGGAGCTCATCCGCGGCATCCACCAGGATCCGTACAAGGCCTCCATCACGGAGAAGCTGCTGGAGCTCGCGCAGAAGCTGGGCATCCTCACCGTGGCCGAGGGCATCGAGACGCCCGAGGAGCTGCGCTGGGTGCGCTCGCACGGAGTGGACTTCGTGCAGGGCTACCTGATCGCGAAGCCGGCGAGCCCGCCCAAGAGCGACACGCCGCACTTCACCTTCACTGATTGACGAGCGTGGTGCCGGGGCGGTTGAGGGTGAGCCGCCAAGCCTCGTGCAGCTCGGCCCCGGCCGCCTGGAGTTGCTGGCGAGCCGGGTAGACGTCGCGCTCGTCCACGGCGTCATTGACGGTGGAGAGCCGCTCCAGCGCGCTCTCGATGAGGCGCACGGTCTGCCCGCGGCCGGTGTCGGCGGCGGTGGAGAGGGCGGTGGAGATCTCCCGCTGCGCGTAGGCGATGGACGGGCCAACGGCGAGCTCCCCACTCTCGAGGAGCTGGTCCGCGGTGATGAGCCAGTCGTAGGCGCGTTGCAGGCTCACCAGGCGCTGCTGCCGGAGCTGCTCCAGCGCACCCGCGCGTTCCTGCTGGAGGGCCTGTTGCTGCTGCAGGGCCTGGATGTGGCCCTGGTCCTCCTGCTGTTGAGCCTCCAGCTGGGCCCGCAGGGTCTCGACCTGGAGTTGGAGTTCTCGGAACTCCAGCTCCTGGGCGGCGCGCTGCTCCTCCTCGGTGGGCGCGCTCGTGGGGGTCTGTGCGAACAACAGGGTCAGGGAGAGTGGGAGCCAGCCAGTCATCTCCGCGAATGTGTCCACCGGAGGATGTTCCGGCACACACGAGACGGAGAGGGCCTGTGAGCCCGCCTCCTGGCCGTGCCATCAGGCTCGCTCTTCTCGGGCGGGCCCCGCGCACCTGTTTCGTGCCTGGGAACCCGGGTGCGGTTGCCTCGCTGCTTTGTTACGGAGGTGGACGTGTTGGGAAATCCCTTGCCATTGGAAGCGCAACGCCGCGTGGAGACGACGTCTGGCGCGCAGCGGTTCCCCTGGCGGGATTATGGCTTCGCCGTCCTGGTCACGAGCGCGGCCCTGCTGTTTCAACTCGCTCTTTTGCCCTACGTCCGGGCCACGCCGTTCCTCTTCTTCTTCGGCGCGGTGATGCTCTCGGGATGGAAGGGGGGCGGGGGCCCTGGCCTCTTGTGCACCGTCCTGTCCGCCGTGGCGGCCGACTACGTCTTCCTGCCCCCGCGCTACTCGCTGTCCCTGGGTTCTCAGGACATCCTGTCGGTCGTCCTCTTCGTCGTCATCTCCACCCTCATCACCCGGCTGAACGTGCGTGAGCGGGCCGCTCGGGCTCAGGCCGAGGTGGATCGCGCACGGCTCCAGCGTCTCTTCATGCAGGCCCCGGCACTCATCGCCATCCACCGGGGACCCGAGCACGTCTTCGAGTTCGTCAATACCGCCTATGCGCGGCTGCTCGGCGATCGGGAGTTGCTGGGCAAGACGGTGAGGCAGGCGCAGCCCGAGCTGGAGGGCCAGGGCTTCTACGAGCGGCTGGACCGGGTGTACCAGACGGGGGAGCCCTGCTTCGGCAAGGACGCCCCCGCCAACGTGGGAGGCCCCGAGAGTCCGCGCACGGGCTACTTCGATTTCGTCTACCAGCCCCTGCCGGGACCGGATGGGAAGACGGAGGGGGTGATGGTCTTCGGCTTCGAGGTGACCGAGCAGGTGCTGGCGCGGCGGAGGCTGGAGCAGGCCGAGCGGCGCCTCGCCACCATCACCCACAACGCCACGCTGGGGCTCCTCATGATGGACGCCCGCCAGCACTGCGTCTTCATGAATCCCGCGGCGGAGAAGATCACGGGCTTCACCCTGGCCGAGGTGCAGGGCCGGCCGCTGCATGACGTCCTCCACCATACCCGGCCGGATGGAACGCACTACCCCATGGCGGAGTGCCCCATCGATCGGGCGCTGCCGACCCGTGCCCAGGAGCAGGGGGAGGACATCTTCGTTCGCAGGGACGGCGGCTTCTACCCGGTGGCCTTCACCGCGAGCCCCATCCTCGAGGAGGGCACGGCGGTGGGCACCGTCATCGAGCTGAGGGACACCACGGAGGAGAAGCGCCAGCGGGCCGAGCGCGAGCGCCTGCTGGCGGAGCTGCAAGAGGCGGTGCGCCTCCGGGACGAGTTCCTCTCCGTCGCCAGCCACGAGCTGAGGACGCCGCTGACCCCGCTGAGTCTCCGGCTCCAGGCGCTCGAGCGGAACTTCGAGGCCGAGCCGGGCTCCCCGAAGGCCATGCGCTTTGGCAAGGAGGTGCAGGTGATGCGCCGGCAGGTGAAGCGCCTGTCGGACCTGGTGAATGAGCTGCTGGACGTGTCGCGGATCAGCACCGGACGCCTGCGGTTGCAGGTGGAGGCGGTGGATCTCGCGGAGGTGACGCGCGAGGTCGTGGCCCGGTTCCACCCCGAAGCGGAACGTGCCGGGTGCGGGCTCGAGCTCCACGCGCACGGTCCCATCATGGGCCAGTGGGATCGGATCCGCCTGGAGCAGATCCTGTCGAACCTGCTGTCCAACGCCATCAAGTATGGCGCCGGCAAGCCCATCCACCTGCGTGTCGAGCAGGACGAGGACCGGGCCCGGCTCGTGATCCAGGATGAGGGGATAGGCATCAGGTCCGAGGCCCTGGGGCGCATCTTCAACCGCTTCGAGCGGGCTGTGTCGGATCGGCACTACGGGGGGCTCGGCCTGGGCTTGTACGTGACGCGGCAGATCCTCGAGGCGATGAGCGGCACGGTGAAGGTGGAGAGCACCCTGGGCCAGGGAGCCACCTTCACCGTGGAGCTGCCCCGCCGACCGCTGAGGCAGGAGGGGACCGCCACCGGGTAGCCTGCCACGACCCTCGCTCCGCCAGCCTGCCTGGAGGGCGTGGCTGGATGGCTGCCGAGGGGGAGGGCGGTGAGAGACCCCACCGGAATGCTACCGATGGCCTTGGGAGCCGCGATAGAAGTTCCCCCCTATGAACACCCCGGGGGTTCCTCCCTCCCCATCGGAGCAGCAGCTCCCCATGCGCTCGGCCAGGCTCTGGCGCTGGGTGTTTTGCCTCCCCCTCATCGCCGTGCTCGCCGCCTATGCGAACGCGCTGGATGGGGGCTTCGTCTGGGATGACCACTCGCTCATCGAGGAGCAGGAGGTCGTCCGCGAGCTGGCTCCGCCGAGCACGTACTTCGAGCGGATGTTCTGGAGCGACTCGCTGAAGCTGAAGGTGTCCCGCAACTTCTATCGCCCGCTCGTGACGTGGAGCTACGCGCTCGAGTGGCAGGTGTGGAACGGCCAGCCGGGTGGTTTCCATCTGACCAACCTGCTGCTGCACCTGGGTGTCACGCTGCTCGTCTTCGCGGCGTGTCGGAGGGCGGGAGGCTCGCCCCTGGCGGCCGCGATCGCCGCCGCGCTCTTCGGGACGTTCCCCCGGCTCACCGAGAGCGTGAGCTGGGTCTCCGGGAGGACGGACGTCCTCTCGACGCTCTTCGCCCTCGTCGCGTGGCTGCTCCACAGCACGGCCCCCCGAGCGCACGCGCGACGTGGGCTCGCGGCCGTCGCGCTCCTGCTCGGGCTGTTCTGCAAGGAGGTCGCCGCGGCGGTGCTCGTGGGCATCGTGGCGCTGGAGGTGGTCGAAGCCCGACGCGACAAGCGCCCGCTGCTCGGGGCGGGGGTGCACGTCCTGCCGTTCGCGGTGGCCGTGGCCGTCTATGGCGCGTTCCGGGTGCATGCGCACCTCGCGGACGTGGCCTCCTCGGTGGAGCCTCCCGTCTACCTGCCGCTGATGCAGCGGCTCGGCGCGGGCCTGGCCGCCGTCGCCCATTACGCCCGCATGCTGGTGGATCCGCTCAGGCCCGAGCTTCAGATCGGAGACCTGTTCGCTCCGGGGGTCGCCATGGGAGTCCTGGGCGGCGTCCTGCTCGTCTGCGGGGCCCTGGCGGCATGGCGCTGGCGCGCACGCCTGAAGCCCTTGCAGGTGGGGGCGCTCGTGGCGGGCCTGACGGCCCTGGGCATGGTCCTCCACATCTTCCCGCTGGACGTCAATGTGCTCGCGGCGGATCGCTTCCTCTATGTGCCCCTCGCGATGGGCGCCATCGCGTTCGTGCGCCCGGTGGAGCACGGGGTGGGACGTGCTCCCCGAGCGGCGCTCTGCGGCTTCGCGGTGCTGCTGGTGGCCTTCGTGGGAGCGACCCACCTGCGCAACCGCGTCTGGGCCGACGAGTACCTGGTGTGGAAGGCGGCCATCGCGGAGCGCAGCCCCGGCAACTCGCAGGTGCTGCAGGGCCTGGCGGGGTACCTCATGGACGAGGGCCGCTATGCGCAGGCGCTGCGCTACATCGAGCAGGGCGTCCAAGAGGAGCTCGAGAATCCTCGGACCCGCACCTACAACAACCTGGCCGTGACGCTCAGCAAGCTCGGGCGCCACGCGGAGGCCATCGCCATCCTCGAGGACATGGTGGCCAAGAAGCCGAAGTGGCACCGCGCCCGCCTCAACCTCGCCATGACCTACGCGCGCCTCCAGCGCTGGGACGAGGCCGAGCGGCAGCTCGACGCCGTGGAGGTGCTCGACGCGCAGACGGTGCCGAAGCTGCGGGAGTCCTTCCGCCGTGCCCGTCAGACGCTCGCCGCGCTTCCGCCCGAACGGGAGGGCGAGCCCGCGGCGCTCACCGCGCAGCGGGCGGTCGTGGCGGACGAGCTCGGTGCGCCCGCGGAGGCCAGCCGCTATTGGGCCGCCGTGGTGCGGGCGCCGGACGCGACTCCCGAGCAGCGCAAGCGCGGGACGGGGTTCCTCGTGTTCCACGGTGACGTGGAGCTGGCGCGTCAGGCGCTGGGGCAGCTGAGGGCCCAGGACCCCGGGTTTCCCGAGCTCGAGTCCTTCGAGGAGCACCTCCAGCACCGCGCCAGCCTGGAGTAGGCCAGGAGGAGCGCGCTCGGAAGTCCGTCTCCTGGAGGCGCCCGCTGGCTGTCCGGTGGACGGCATCGGACACAGGCCCCCGTGCAGTTCAGCCGAGCGGTCTGAATAGCGAAGTTGGCCTCATCTGTCGCCAGCACGGCGGGGGGCTCGCGATGACGGCTTTCGGATGGCGGTGGAGCGCTCTGGGGTGGGTTGCGGGGGTGGTGGCGCTGCTCGTCCCCCAGACCGGCTCCTCGCGCGAGGCCTTCGGAATCGCGGGGAACTTCAGCCAGACCCAGTCCACCTCGCGTGAACCCACGGTGGAGGTCGTGGGCAACCATGTCTTCGCCGCCTGGATCGACATGCGGACGGGTTACGGGGACGTCTATTTCTGGGCGAGTCCCGATCGGGGGCTCACCTTCAGCCAGCCCCAGAACCTGAGCAACAGTCACGCGCGCGCCTCGGACGTCCAGGTGAGCAAGTCCCAGGCGAACGTCTACGTGGTCTGGGTCGAGGAGGGCATCCGCCTCCGGACGAGCCATGATTTCGGGGTGACCTTTGGCCCCGTCCAGGTCCTGAGCGAGCGCGGGAGCGATCCCCACATCGTCGCCACCGACAAGAACGTCTACGTGACGTGGACCCGCTCGGAGAAGCACGGCGACCTCTTCTTCCGGGCCAGCCATGACTTTGGCGACTCCTTCGAGCCGGCCATCGAGCTCAACGAACAGGCAAGGGGCGGCGACGTGGACCTCGCGGCCGCGGGCCTCAACGTCTATGCCGTCTGGGACGATGGCTCCCAGGTGTTCTTCCGCCGGAGCGCGGACGAGGGGCGCTCGTTCGCCCCC
>NZ_DASVSO010000054.1:0-8267 GCF_036388035.1 Archangium sp. | reverse complement strand
GCCGTTACGGCGCGGGGGCCGCACCGGCCCGCTGCTGGTGCCAGGCGGCGAGCACCTCGCGCTCGCGCTCCGGGGTGAGGCCAGCCCGCTTCTGCAGCTCCGCCTGCCGCTCCGGGGGCAGCCCGTTGAACCAGGCCAGCGTGTCGCGCGCCGTGTCCACCGTCGGGCGGAACTTCAGCCCGCGCGCCATCGCCTTGGCGTTGCTCACGCTGCTCATGCCCGCCATCTCGCCCTCGGGCGTCACCCACACGGGCATGTCCATCCAGGCCCGCACGTTGTGCTTCTCCAGGAAGGCGGCATCGGCCCAGGTGAAGGTGGCGTTGCCGCCGCTGGCCTGTTCGCAGGCCTCCAGCAAGTCCTTCATGGTGAGCGGCTTCGCGGGGCCCGTGGCGTTGAAGGTGCCGAAGTCCCGGTTCTCGATAGTGCGGAGGGCCCACTCCGCCAGGTCGCGCGCGTCGATGAACTGCGCCGGGTCCGAGCCCCCACCGGGAGCGAGCACCTCGCCCCCGCGGGCCACGCGCACCGGCCAGTAGGTGAAGCGCTGGGTGGGGTCATCCGGGCCCACGATGAGGCCGGGGCGGATGTGGGTGGCGCGCCCGGGAAAGGCCGCCTCGACGGCCTGCTCGCACAGGGCCTTGAGGGCACCGTAGTTCTCGCGGACGTTCTCGTTGGCCGGGTCGTCCACGGTGGCCAGCGGCGCGCTCTCGTCCATGCCCGGCCGGGGCAGCTCCTTGTAGACGGAGATGGTGGAGATGAAGACGTAGTGGCCCACGTGGGGCGCCAGCAGCTCCGCCGAGGCCCGCGCGATGCGGGGCACGTAGGCCGAGGTGTCGATGACGGCATCCCAGCCGCGGCCCTCGAGCGCCTTCAGGCCCTCGCCCACCTTGGGATCCCTGTCGCCGTGCAGCTTCTCCACGTCCGGGAAGAGCTGGGGCCGCGTCTTGCCGCGGTTGAAGAGGGTGACGGTGTGGCCGCGCGAGCGCGCCGCCTCCACCAACTGAGGCCCCAGGAAGCCCGTGCCGCCGAGGATGAGGATGCGCTTGCCCCCGCTGGAAGCGGACGCCCGGGCCGGCTCGGCGCCCTCCTTGCCCTGCCGGGTGGAGGAGCACCCCACGGCCCAGAGCGAGCCGAACGCGGCGGCCCCCTTCAACACCCCTCTGCGAGACAGCTTCATGCGGACTACCCCCTCTTGGGTTGGAGACGTGCGAAGTGTCGCGGAGCGTCAGCGGGCCGCGTCCACGGGCGTCAGCGTGGGGGCCGAGACGGACGCGGAGGCGCGCTGCTGCTGCCGGGCGAGCCACAGGGACACGGTGAGCCACAGGCCCGAGACGGGCACCGCGGCCAGCGCCAGCGCCGTCACGCCCATGCCCAGCGCGTCCAGGCCCGTGTACAGCCAGGCACTCACCGAGTCACTGCCGCGGTACACCACCGTGTCGATGAAGCCCTTGGACTTGTACTTGGCCTCCCGGTCCACGCTGGTGAAGAGGACCTCGCGCCCGGGCCGCTCGAAGGCGTAGTGGGTGGCGCCGCGCAGCGACTTGAAGCCGATGAGCATCGACAGGGTGGGCGCCACCGCCAGCCCGAGGAAGCCGAGCGCGGTGAGCAGGGGCACCACCGCCAGCGTCAGGCCCAGGCCGAAGCGCGCCATGAGGCGACCCGTCACCAGCACCTGCAGCACGAGCGTGAGGGCCTGCACCCAGAAGTCGATGTTGGCGAAGGCGGCGGTGCGCGCGTTGGCGCCCGAGGCCACCGTGGCCACGATGTGGGCCTGCTGGTTGTAGAGGAAGGTGGAGGTGGCCGCGTAGAGGAGCATCTGCAGCCCCAGCCCCAGCAGCAGCGGCGAGGAGAACAGCAGCCGCAGCCCGGCAAAGACGCCTCCTCCCACCGGAGCCTCGGCGCTGGCCGCCCGGGGCTGCACGAGGGGCGCCCGGCGCGACAACAGCCGCACGCACTGCGCGCTGCTCTCCAGCAGCACCGCGGTGAGGAGCATCAGGTTCGTGGCGCCCAGCGGCTCGGCCAGGTGCTTCACCAGCAAGGGCCCCACCAGCATGCCCACCGTGCCCCCCGCGGCGATGAAGCCGAAGAGGCGCCGGCCCTGCTCGCTCGCGAACAGGTCCGCCATGAAGCTCCAGAAGATGGAGACGACGAAGAGGTTGTAGACGCTCACCCAGACGAAGAAGACGGGCGCCACCACATCGCGCCCCACGTCCAGCTTCAGCACCACGAAGAAGGCCAGCAGGTTGACGAGGAAGAAGCGGTAGACGAGCGGGATGACCCGCTGCCTCGGCCAGCGCGCCACCAGCGCCGAGAAGGCCGGCACCGCCACCAGCATCACCACGAACGTCGCCGTGAAGAGCCACGAGACGTTCTTCACCCCCTTCGCCGTCGCCATCTCGTCGCGCAGCGGCTTGAGGATGGCGTAGCCGCACAGCAGCGTGAAGAAGTACACGAAGGACAGCAGGAGCGAGCCCACCTCCTCGTCCTTCACGTTCACGAATTTCTTGAGCATGGGGAGTGGTTTCCGAGCGTGCCGCCCTCAACGGCGGCACGGCACCACTATTCCCGAGGGGCCTACTTGCCCGCCGACTCGCGCAGCACCGCCTCCACCTTCGGCAGCGCCGCTCGAATCTCCTCCAGGGACACGGCGCCCACCGACAGGCGGAACCAGCCCGTGTCCTCCTTCAGACCGAAGGCCTGGAAGGGCACCAGCGCGAAGCCCGCCTTGTCGAGCAGCAGCTTGCGGATGTCGTCGTTCGTCTTCAGCCCCGCCTTGCCGATCAGATCGAACCGCGCCGACAGGTAGATGGCGCCCTGCGGCGCGATGGAGCGCACCGGCAGCCCCGCCTCCTGCATCGCCGTGAAGCCCTGGTGCAACGCCACCAGCCGCTCGTCCACCCGCCGCCGCATCACCTCCAGGAAGCCCGAGGTGGCCGGCACGTCATCCAGGAAGCGCGCCACCGCCACCTGCTCGGCCTTGGGAGCCCACGCCCCCACGTGCCCCAGCACGTCCTTCATCCGCGAGATGATGGACGGCGGCCCCAGCGCCCAGCCCACGCGCACGCCCGTGGCCGCGAACGCCTTCGAGATGCCGTCCACGAACACCGTGTAGGGCGCCAGCTCCGGCACCAGCTCCAGCGGCGTCACGTGCTTCGTCTGCCCGAACGTGAGCGTCCAATAAATCTGGTCGTACATCACGATGAGCGGCTTGCGCCCCTGCGCCTCGCGCTGACGGTTCTCCTCCACCACGCGCTGGCTGATGTCGCGCAGGGCCTCGGGCGAGATCATCGTGCCCGTGGGGTTGAGCGGGCTGCACAGGCACAGCAGGCGCGCCTCCTTCAGGTGCGGCGCGAGCTGCTCCACCGTGGGCATGAAGCCGTGCTCGGGGTCCGTCACCACCGGGACGTGCCTGGCCCCCACCATGTGCGTGTAGTGGTTGTTGTTCCACGAGGGCACCGGGTAGACGACCATGTCTCCCGGATCCACCACCGCGCGGAAGATGGCGTAGATGACCGGCCGCGCACCGCCGGCGATGAGCACGCTCTCCAGCGGGTACTTCAGCCCGAGCGCGCGCTCGTAGAAGCGCAGCACCGCCTGCCGGAGCGACAGCACTCCGTCCGAGGGCGGGTAGTTCGTCTCGCCCGCCTTCAGCGCCGTGGCGATGCCCTCGCTCAACCCGGGCGGGATGGGGAACTCCTTGGGGCTGAAATCACCCACCGTCAGGTTGCACACCTGTTTGCCCTGGGCCACCACCTCGCGGATCTCCCCGGCGATGCGGAGGATTTCGCTACCGACGAGACCGCGCACCATCGTGCTGATGGTGTCGTCGCGCCGGGGACCAAGCAGGGGGGTGAGATCGAGGGCCATTGAAGTCATCGCTCCAGATGCGGGTACGCGTCCAGGCAACGATATACGCGGCGGCGTACGTCCTCCCAAGCAGTCCGTGTGAATTGATGCACCCCGGACGTGTACCGCCCGGACGCCCCCTCCCTCCCCCAGACCCACCCGAGGTACGAGGAGCGAACGGCCAGGCCCCGGGACTGCCAGATACCGGGCACTCCCGGTCACGTGGAAGCCATGGCGCCCCGGAAGTCCTCTACACACGGGACCCGCCACCGGGACCTCCGGCCCATTCCGGGCACGACCACGGGCCCTGGCGGACAGGAGACACCGATGCACACGCGACACACGAAGCGTTGGGGGGCGGTGCTGACGTTGGTGGGCGCCGGGCTGCTGACACTGGCCGGCTGCGGCAGCAACCCGTTCGTGGCAACCACCTCGCTCACGGGCGGCAATGAGGTCCCCGCGGTCACGACCAACGCCGGCGGGACGGCCACCGCCACGCTCGACGGCGATGAGCTCACCGTCACCGGCGCCTTCAACGGACTGGGGAGCGAGCTGTTCAATGTGTCCGGCAGCCCGGCCCACGTCCACCAGGGCGCCGCGGGCACGGCCGGCCCCGTCGTCTTCAGCCTCACCGTCACCAGCACCGACAAGCGCAACGGCACCTTCACCACGACCCAGGAGCTCAGCGCCGAGCAGGTGCAGGACTTCAAGAACGGCCTCTATTACGTGAACGTCCACAGCATGAACAACCAGGGCGGAGAGATTCGCGGCCAGCTCATTCCGATCGAGCAGAAGGACTGAGGCCCTCTCCTGGCGGAGCCGCCGTCGTCCCGGCTCCGCTGGCTGCCCCGAGGTAATCCCGCTGGCACTCGGGCGCGGCTCGTGACACATGGGGCCCCGTTTCCGGCCCCGACCCCGCGGGCCGTCAGGAGGACGACGATGAAGGTGACCGGACGCTGGATGCCGCTGGGGCTCGCCGCCTGCCTCGCGATGACGGGATGCAAGAAGGACGAGCCGGCCGCACCGCCCGTGCCCGCTCCCGCCGCCGAGCCCGCCACGCCCCCCGCTCCCGCCGAGCAGGCCGAGGCCGACGCTGGCACCGGAGCCGATGCCGGGGCCACGCCCGCTCCCGGGACCACGCCTCCGCCCTCCCCTACCCCCGCCGGCTCTCAGGCCCTCCAGCCCGAGGATCCGAAGAACCGCGAGTGGACCGCGGGCCGCGTGGACATCCAGCGCTCCACCCTGAAGGCGGTGACGCTGCGCGAGGTGCGCTCGGCCCGCAACGAGGGCTTCGACCGCGTCGTGTTCCAGTTCGACGGCGACCAGGTGCCCGGCTACCACCTCGAGTACATCGACAAGCCCGTCATCAAGTGCGGCTCCGGAGACCCCACGCCCATCGCCGGCCAGGGCTGGCTCCAGGTGCGCATGACGCCCGCCCAGGCCCACGCCGACGGCCAGGTGACGGTCGCCGAGCGCGAGCGCAACCCCAAGCTCCCCGTGCTCGAGGAGCTGGAGCTGACGTGCGACTTCGAGGGCGAGGTCACCTGGGTGCTCGGCGTGAAGCGCCCCAACAAGTACCGGGTGATGGAGCTCAAGGAGCCCACCCGCCTCGTGGTGGACGTGCAGTACTGAGCCCGCTCGTCACCCGCGCTGTAGCGCCGTGGCCAGTCGCTCCAGCGCCGCGATGAGCCCCTGGTGTCGCGCGCGGGCCTCCTCTCCGCCCGCGCGCAACGCCAGCGCCAGTGCCAGCGGCAGGTTCAGCGCGCCATGCGCCTGGAGCTTCTCCGCGTACTCGCGCCGGTAGTCGTTGGGCACGCGCAGGCTCCAGTTCTCCTCGCTCACCGTGCCGGGCGCGTTGTACGTCTCCTTCATCCCCAGCAGGTCCGCGAAGAACACCATCACGTTCTCCGCCCGGCTGACGAAGAGGTCCGCGAACTTCGCCTGCACCAGCAGCCCCGGCTCCCCCAGCAGCCGCCGTGCGAAGTCCTCGCGCCCCTCCTCCTCCGGGTGCAGCCGCCACGCCAGGTAGTCCGCCTGCGCCCGCGCTCCGCCCGCCTGCCGCCAGTGGTCCGCCAGGGCCCAGATGGGCTTCGTGTCGTGGTTGCCCAGCATGATCCAATCCGCGGGCACGGCGTTCTCGCTCCGGTACACGTCCCGGGGGTTCGTCAGGTCCGCCTTCTGCGTCACCCGGAAGCGCCCCAGCCCGTACTGGTCGATCACCCGCTGCAGCGGATGAGGCAGGGTGCTCAACACCTCGCACAGCAGGTCCGACACCTTGCGCCCGTGGGCGTGTGCCGCCGCGATGATGGCGTCGAAGAGCGCGCTGTAGCGACGCACCTGCACCGCGTTCAGCTCCCGCACCGCACCATCCGCGTAGCGCGGCACCGAGCGGTCGAGCTGCCCCGCCGCCACGATGGCCCAGCGCGCCAGCTCCGGGTGCTCGGGCAGGTCCGGCGAGGAGAAGAGCCGCGCCCCGTTCTGCACCGCGCGCAGCGCGTCCAGCTCTCCCGCGCGGTACACCCACGGGCACACCAGCCCGTGCGGATGATCAATGCGCAGTCCGTCGTACTCGGACAGCATCTTGTTCACCCGCGAGGCCATGAACCACAGCACCGGTCCCGGCTGAGGAATCGGAATGTCCGGATCGATCAGCGCCCCGTTCGGCGCGTGGTACTGCCCCGGATCCAACACCGGGTAGTTCCACGGCTGGCCCTCGGGGTTGGTGCGGCTGGGCGGCGCCCCCATCAGGTACGAGCCCAGGAAGAGCCCCTGGTAGGCCCACGCGTCCTGCGGCGAGAAGCCAATCTGCAGATCCCCGTACAGCTTCAGGCCCCAGGCCACCGTCCGCTCCCGCAGCGCCGCGTGCTGCGAGTGCACCAGGAACTGCCGGAAGGCATACGCCTCCACCTGCCCGGCGTACTTCGCCAGCAGCACCTGCCGGCGCTGGGCGAACGGCGCCACCTCGCCCGCGCGCGGGCTCCACAGCCGCCGATCCCACTCGCTCGGCCACTCCTTCCAGTAGGGGCGCCCGTGCTCGGTGCAGAGCGCGTCATAGAGCGCGTCCCGCTCCAGCCACTCGTGGTGCTCGCGCCGGAAGGTGTCGAAGTGCTCGGCGAGCCACGTGATGGCGCTGCCCGGCGTGGCCTGGGCCCGCTTGTGCTGGAAGGTGCTCCACGCCTCCTCCAGCGCCTCGCTCTGGGCGCGGCAGGCGTAGCGGTGCTTCGCTCGCGGCTCGCCGCCACCGGGCCGGGAGGCGACGAGGGTCCGCACGCGCTCGGGCCGCAGCAGGCCGCCCCAGGACTCCTCGTGCGTGAGGGAGGCGAGCGCCACGTTGAGCACGTTGCGCGAGAAGAGCGTCCCGTCATACGGCGAGGCGTTGTCCTCCGACGTCTGCCCCTGGGGGCCGAGCTGGATGCCGTTGAAGCCCAGCTCCCGCGTGAACTCGAGGAAGCGCATGCCCCCTTCCGAGTACGGCGAGCCCCGGCCGAGATCCTCGCCCGGGACGCTCGGAAAGCTCGGGTCGTGGATGCTCAGCACCAGGTTGCGCACGTTCAGCGCGGCCAGGGCCGCCGTCACGTGTCGCCGGTAGTCTTCGGGCAGGGTGGCTCGGGGCATCGGCACGACTCGGGGAGAGGCATCCACCCTAGGAGATAGTCGCGAGGCCGTGAACCCTCTGCCCCCCTGGCGGCCCACCTCCTGCGCAGGTGCTGACAGATTGGCAGCCGGCTCCGGCGCCGTGCGGACCAGGAGTGCACGGGCCCGGCCTCCGGGTGCACCGCGCTGGACGGGCGGCCTTCGGCCCCTCCCAGTGAACACTGAGAGGGCGCGAGCGGAGGGACGGCACCGCTTCCCGTTGGAAGCAGGGCGGGCCCCACGAGAGACTGACGCCTCGACTCGGAGTTCCTGATGAGCACCGTGGCCCCGCCCCCCTCGCCTCTCGCACTCCCCACCGCCCCCGCTGGCGAGGGACTGTCGGCGGAGGTGCTGGCACGACTCTTCGAGCAAGCCCGCCCGCTGGTGGAGTCGCTCTTCGCCCAGGTGAGTGACGGCGTCACCGTCCAGGCCCCGGACTACTCGCTGCGCTTCGCCAACCCCTCGGCCCTGCGCATTCTGGGAATCGACTCCCGGGAGGAGCTGCCGCGCACGGGCGGCTCCAAGGTCTTCGCGCGCTACGAGATGTTCGACGCCTCGGGGCAGCCCCTGAGCGCCGACCTGCTGCCCGGCCGGCAGGTGCTCACGGGCCAGAGTCCCCCCGAGCGCATCCTGCGCTTCCGCGACCGGATGACGGGCGAGGACGCGTGGTACCGGGTGTCCGCGGCACCCGTCCGCGATGCGCACGGCCAGGTGGTGTACGCCGTCAACGTCTTCCGGGACATCACCGAGGTGATGCGCACCCAGGAGAAGCTCAGCCTGCTGGCCGAGGC